>CAXQUZ010000156.1:0-4402 GCA_964226865.1 Myxococcota bacterium
CCCTGGAGGAGCTGGGTGAGAACAGCTTCTCCGTCGCGATCTTCGGGCAGCTCGACCGTCGCCAGGGCGAGCCGGGGGGCCACCCCCTTGACCCGCAGATCGCTGACCGCGTTGATGGCCGCGGCCCGGCCGACGATCCAGGGGTCGTCGGTGAAGGCGGGAAAGGCGTCGAGGCTGGTGACGACCAGGCCCGGTCCGTGGCGCAGGGCGGCCACGTCGTCGGCGGCGGAGAGCCCCATGATCACGTCGGGATCGTCCGCGGGCGGCAGGGCGGCCAGGGCCCGGCGCAGGGGCCCCTCGGCGAGCTTGGCCGCGCAGCCGCCGCAGGGCATCGGCGCGCCCGCCATCACCGGGGGGCCCTCTGGGGCAGACCGGCCCTCGCCGGCGAGGGACTGGAAGCGGCCCATGAAGGCGCGGGCGATGGGATCCTTGAGGGCCATGGCCCAGCGCCCCTGGAGGGCGCGCCCCCAGCGGGCGGCGATGGCGCTGCCGTCGCCCAGGTTGAGCAGGGTCAGGAAGTCGTGCTGGGGCCGGTAGGGGCGGAGCGGGCGTCCGCCGGCCAGGGCCCGGAGGTTCTCGGTGAGCACGGGTCCCTGGCGCACGGCGTAGACCCCGGCCCGGGGGGTCTGGGGCCAGCGCTGCTGCACGGCGCAGTCGCCCACGGCGAAGAGCCCAGGGTGGCCCACGACCTGGAGGTGGTCGTCGACCGAGACGAAGCCGCCGCGGGTGGTGGGCAGCCCGGAGTCCCGCGCGAGGGCGTGGGCCGCCGCGCCGGCCGACCAGAGACAGAGCGCAGCGGGCGCCTGGCTGCCGTCGTCGAGCAGGATGTGGTCATCGCCGACGGCGGTGACGCCCACCCCGGTGCGCAGGGCGATGCCCCGGGCCTGGGCGGCGGCGGCCACGGCGGCCCCCACCCGGGGGGCCCGGCCCGGGAGGGCGCGGGCGCTGCGGCTGTAGAGGGTCACCGCGGGGCGGTGGCCGGCCGCCCGCAGCCGGGCCTCGATGCAGAAGGCCAGCTCGACCCCGCCCGCGCCGCCGCCCACCACGGCGACGGCCACCGGCCCGGGCGGCAGGGCGGCGAGGCGCTCGTGCACCCGCGCGAGAAAGCGGCCGATGGGACGGGTGGGCAGCGCGTGCTCCTGCACCCCGGGCAGCTCCCGGCCGGCCACCGTCGCGCCGATGTTGAGGCTGGCCCAGGTGTAGGGCAGGGGAGGGCGGCCGGCGAGGTGGATCCGCTGCTCGTGGGGGTCGACCCGGGTGGCCGCGGCCAGCACCACCGCCGCGCCCGCCCGCCGGGCCAGGGGCACGAGGTCGATGGTGGTCTCGTCGGGGCGGTCGCGCCCGTCGACCACGCCGGGGACCATGCCGCTGTAGAGGGCGTCGGGCCGGTCGACGACGAGGGTCGTGTGGACCCCGGGCAGCGGGCGCATGGCGAGCGCCCGGAGCACCTGGACGTGGGCGTGGCCGCCGCCGACGAGGACCAGCTCACGGGCAGGGGAGGGGGCGGGGTGCACGGCGGGTCCGGGGACGCGGGGGGCCGCACCGAGGACGGGCGGTCCGCGGACGTAGCCCGCTCGCGCGCAGCGCCCACCGGCGGGGCCCTGACCGGGCGCAGGCGGCCGCGGGCGCGCTCAGGGACGGACGGTCAGCTCCAGCTGGAGATCCGGCGGGCCCTCCCCGTGGCCGACCTCGAAGCGGCCGGGGGTGTCGGGGAGCACGATCAGCACCGGCCGCGAGACCACGGTGCGTGACCACCGGCCCGCGGCGTCGGTCGTGAGCTGTTCGAGCGTGGCCGCGACCCGGAACTGGCCCGGCGCGGGCTCGGTCACGGTGAGGCCGAGGAGGGTCGGGGGGCTGCCGGGCAGCACGAGCTGGGGCGGCGGACCGCCAGTGACGTCGTGGAGGGTGGCCTGGACCGGGGCCTGGTCGGCGACGGCCACCGACAGCGCGAGGTCGGCCGCGGCGGCCAGGGGAGCGAAGAGGAGGGGCAGCAGGAGCACGGAGCCTCCGGGGCGGGGCCCCAGTCTGGCACAGGGCGGGGCCGGCGCGGGTGGAACGGTCGTGTTCCGATGTGAACCGTGCCCGGTGGCCCGGGAGCACGAGAGCGCCCGGCGGCGGTGGCCCCGCCCGTGGCACGGCCCTTGCGTTGGTGAGGACACGCCGGCCCGGCGCTCCGCCGTCCCTGGCCCGTTCTTGTTCCCTCCCGGAGCCCCCCTGTCCCCCGACCCCGCCGCCCGCGCCCCTGCGCTCCGTTCCCCGGCGCTGCTGTCCCTCTGGCTGTGCACGGCCACCCTCCACCGGGCCGAGACCCGGCGCAGCATCGCGCGCGCCCTGGAAGGTGAGGTGGGCCCGGACGCGGAGGGGCTCGCGGCCCTGGTCGGGGCCGTCGAGGCCCAGCCCGGGGCTGTGGCGGCGCTGTGTGCGGCCGTTCCATTGCTCTCGGGCACCCTCGGGGGCCCACCGGCGCCGTGGCCCCTGCTGGTGGAGCGCGGCCTCGGCCGCCTCGCCCCCACAGACCAGGAGGCGGTCGTCGCGGCCCTGCTGCCCCGGCTCCGCGCCGAGGTCGACGCGGCCACCCGGGCCTGGGGCGCGCGGCCCGCCAGCGTGGACCTCGCGCGCATCCGGGCGGTGGTCGAGGCCAGCGTGCCCGCGGTGGCCCGAGCGGGCGCGGAGGCGATGGCCGCCGTGGGGCAGTCCCCCGAGGTGCAGATCCGCCAAGACGCCGAAGCCCGGCGCATCCAGGCGGCCATCGACACCTTCAACCGCCTCCAGGCCGACTTCGCCGATGGCCGTCCACAGGGGCCCGACGCCGAGGGACGGGCCGCCGCGCTGCTGGCCGTCGAGGCCGCCCTCAACGCCCACTGGCTGGCCTGTCCCCGGGCGGCCTGGGGAGCGCTCGCCGATCAGGGGCGCTTCCTGTCGGGCGGCTCGGGCGGGGTGCTCGCCTGGCTGCGCAACCAGGGCCGCCACGCCGAGGCCGTCGCCCACCTGGCCCGGGAGCTCCGCCAGGTCGAGCTCTGCGCCCTGCGCCAGCGGGCCCACCCGCGGGCCTTCGAGGCGCTCTACAACAACGGCATGGGCAGCGTGCTCGACAGCGGTGATCCCGACGACATCGAGCTCGGCATGGCCCTGCACGACGGGCTCATGGCCGTGCTCCGTCCCTTCTCGGGGCCCGACGCGCTCTACCAGGCGGCCTGTCTGCTGGCCCGTGGCGGGGCCCCGGAGCGGGCCCTCGACAGTGTCGCCCGGGCGGCGGCGGCGGGGGCGCCGCTGGCGGTGATGGCCCGCGACCCCGACCTCGCGTCGGTGGTCGACACGCCGGCCTTCGCGGCGCTGTGGGCCCGGGAGGCGGGCGGCCCGCGCTGAGGGGGCCCCAAGACGGACGAAGGCCCGGGGGTGGGGGCCCCGGGCCAGCGAGTCAGGTGGTCGGGGAGACAGGATTCGAACCTGCGACCCCTTGAACCCCATTCAAGTGCGCTACCAGGCTGCGCTACTCCCCGAGATTGACCCGCTTGTCGTCTCGCCCGAAGGCGAAGAAAGGAAGTCGCCCCCACAGCACAGAGGCTGTGGGGGCGAAGGGTTGAAGCCGTCGATGGGGGAAACGGCTTCGTTGAGTCGGGGAGACAGGATTCGAACCTGCGACCCCTTGAACCCCATTCAAGTGCGCTACCAGGCTGCGCTACTCCCCGACGAAGCCCCCGCCTTCTAAGGTGTGCCCCCGGACTGGGCAAGGCGTTTTGGGCAGAAAATCCCGGCTTGCATGCGGCAGAGCCCGAGGGCCCGCCCGGTCGCGCTTCAGTAGCGCTGGTCCAGCTCGATGTCGTCCTGGAGCGCCCGGATGGTGCGCCGCAGGGTGGTGACCTGGGCGATGGCGGCCTTGAGGCGGTCGACGTCGAGGCCGGGGCTGGTGGACTCGCCCCGCTCGAGCACCCGCCGGGCGCCGGCGATGGTGTAGCCCTCGTCGTGCAGCAGGCTCTTGACGCGCAGGAAGACGGCAAGGTCGTCCTTGCGGTAGAGGCGCTGGCCCGAGGGGCTGCGCTCGGGCTTCAGCCGGAACTCGCTCTCCCAGTAGCGGAGCACGTGGGCGTCGACCCCGACCAGCTGGGCCACCTCGCCGATGCGGTAGGTGGGCTCCTCGCCGTCGGCCCCGTCGGTGCTGTCGTCGGACGCCGCCCCGTCGCTGCTGTCGTCATCGGCGCTGTCGTCGTCGGCGCTGCTCTCGCTGTCGAAGCTGTCTTCGGCGCCGTCCAGCTCGTCGTCGTCCTCCGCCATGGCGGCACGGCGCAGGGCCTCGGTCAGCTGGGTGCCCGTGCGGCGGCTCGAGGCCCGCCGGGACTTGGTCTCACGCTTGGCCACAGGACTGTCCTCCGTCTCGCCGCACCGTCCCGCCAGGGCAGGAGGC
>CAXQUZ010000157.1:0-21274 GCA_964226865.1 Myxococcota bacterium
AGACGTGTGCTCTTCCGATCTCGCCGGGCCTCGCCCGCGCCCACCGCCTGACCCACGCCGCCCTGGTTCTCACCGTGGTGGCCACCGTCGGCGCCTGGCTGCTCTTCGCCGTCGACCCGGGCCTGCCCGCCGAGCTCCTCGGCCTGGTCCCCGCCGACGCCGGCGGCCGCAGCGCCCTGCGCTCCGACCTCGGCGGGCTGCTGTTGGCCATCGGCATGCTCACCCTCGCCGGCATCGTGGGCTCCTCTCGCTGGCTCGGCCCGGCCGCCGTGGTGGTCGGCTGCGTGCTCCTCAGCCGCCTCATCGGCCTCGCCGTCGACGGCCCGAGCGTGGTCGGCATCGCCGCCACCGTGGCCGAGCTCGGTGCCCTCGGCGCCCTGCTGGCGGGCCTCTTCGCCTTCCCCCACGGCCTCGGCGTCCACCCCTACCACCCCGCCTACCAGCCCCTCGAGTGGGTCTGGGTGCCCATCCACCGGCCGGGTCTGCTGCGCCTCTTCAACCGCCTCGTCCGCCTCGGCACCCGCCTCGTGCCCCTGCCCCCGGGGCTCGAGCGCCAGGCCCGCACCGTCCGGGCCCCCGACCAGCACGCCATTCCCGTGGTCCAGCTTCGCCCCGCGGGCGCCACGGGGCCGCTGCCCGCCATCGTGTGGTTCCACGGCGGCGGCTTCGCCCTGCCCGAGGCCCCCCACCACCGCCGCCTCGCCCACCGCATGGCCCAGGACTGTGGCTGTGTGGTGCTGACCGTCGACTACCGCCTGTCCCTCGACCACCCCCACCCCACGGGCCTGCACGACTGTCTTGCCGTGCTGCGCGATGTCTTCGACAGCGCCGAGGCCCTGGGCATCGACCCCCGGCGGGTGGCCGTGGGCGGCGACAGCGCCGGCGGTGCCCTGGCCCTCGCGAGCTGCCTCCACCTCCGCGACGAGGGCGGCCCCCAGCCCTGCCACCAGCTGCTCGTCTACCCCTTTGCCGACGAGACCGGCCGCACCGACTCGGCCCGCCGCTTCACCGACACCCCCGTGTGGAACAGCCGCAAGACGCCCTACGCCCGGGCGCTCCACCTGCGCCAGGTCGTGGGCACCCCGCCCTGGGACGCCGTGCCCGGCCGGGCCGCCCACTTCCGCGACCTGCCCCCGGCCTGGGTCGAGACCGCCGTCTTCGATCCCCTCCGGGACGAGGGCCGCGAGGTGGCCCGCCGCATGGCCGCCGACGGCGTCGCCGTGGTCCACCACGAGCAGCCCGGCACCGTCCACGGCTTCGAGCTGGTGCCCTGGGCGCCGCCGACCCAGGCCGCCCTGCGCGCCCGCCACGCCGCCCTCCGTGCCGCCTTCGACCCGGCCGGTGCGGCGGAGGAGTAGGCGCCCCCCCGCCGTTTCCCGCCGTTCCCTGCCGTTCCCCGCCGTTCCCCGCCGTTCCCCGCGAGTCCCCCATGCTGCTCCTTGCCCTCGCGCTCGCCTGCGCCCCCCGCAGCGCCCCGACCGCCGCCGTGCCCCCCAAGGGCCCGAAGCCCGCGGCCGCCGCCCCCGCACCGGGGCCCGGCCTCCACCTCGCCGACCTCACCCTCCCTGGCGACCCGGCCCTCGTGTGCTCGGCCCGGGAGGTGCTCGGCATCGTGCTGGCCCTCCACCCCGAGCTGGCCGCCGACGCGGGGCTCCTCGGTGACGGCCTGCGGCTGCCCTCCTACGCCCCCGAGCGGGTGGCGGCCCACGTCGCGGCCCTCGAGGGCGCCCGCCACCGCCTCGCGGCCCTCGACCCGGCGGGCCTCTCGGTGGACGACCAGATCGACCTGCGGCTGCTCCAGAGCGCCGCCGACACGGCCCTGCACGCCCTCACCGTCGAGCGGCGCTGGACCCACCGCCCCGCCGAGTGGCTCGAGCCCGTCGGCACCCTGCTCATCGCCCACACCGCCAGCCCCGCCCCGGTGCCCGGCGCCGTCGACACCCTGGCCGCGGGCATTCCCGCCATGCTGGCCGAGCTCGAGGCCGCCGTCACCGCCCCCACCCGCCGCGACCTCGAGACCGCCCAGGGGCTGCTCGACGGCCTCGTCGCCATGCTCCAGGCCCAGCCCGAGAGCCCGGCCACCGCCGCCGCCGTCGCCGCCCTCTCGGCCACGAAGGCCCGCCAGGCCGAGCTGCTCGCCACCGCCGAGCTGCCCCCCTTCCGCATGATCGGCGCCGAGGCCTACCGCTGGCGCCTCGCCCATGCCCTGCTGCTGCCCTGGGACGCCGACGAGCTGCTGGCCCGGGCCGAGCAGGACCTCGCGCGGGTCGACGCCGAGATCGCCGCCCTCGAGGCCAAGGTCGCGCCCCCGGCGCCCCTCGACGAGGCCGAGCGCGCCCTGGCCGCCTCCCTCGACCAGCAGGCCGTGCTCGACCTCTACGACCAGATGGTCGCCGAGAGCCTCGACCGGCTGCGGGCCATGGACGTGGTCACCGTGCCCGCCGACCTGCCCCCCCTGCGGGCCCGGCCGACCCCCGACGCCCTCATCCCGCTCACCGGCGACGGCGGCAGCATGAACCCCGTGCCGCTCTTCGGCCCCACCGACGGCGCCTGGTGGAACGTCGAGCACGTCTCGCCCGCCCTCTCGGCGGAGGACCGCACGGCCACCGTCCAGCTCATGCGGCGCTGGGACGAGACCTGGTTCGGTCCCTATGCCGTGCACGAGGGCGTTCCCGGCCACCACCTCCAGCTCTCCATCGTGCGCCAGGGCGACCGTCCCGTGCGCCAGCTGCTCCAGAGCACCCCCGCCGTCGAGGGCTGGGCCCTCTACGCCGAGTCGCTCTTCGAGGAGAACGGCGGCTTCGGCAACACCGACGCCGGCCGCCTCGTCGCCCTGCGCTCCTACCGGGCCCGCATCAAGCGGGTGGTCTTCGACGTCAAGGTCGAGACCGGGGTCTGGACCCTCCAGGAGGCCGCCGACTGGAAGCACGGCGCGGCCCCGGGCGAGGGACGGGTCGGGCCCGAGCTGCTGCGCACGGTCCAGTGGCCCACCCAGCTCATCGGCTACTACGCCGGCCGCGAGGAGATCGAGACCCTGCGCGTCGACTGCCAGGCCGCCTGGGGGGCCGACTACAGCGAGCGCCGCTTCCACGATGCCCTGCTCGCGGCGGGCCCCATCCCGGTCTCGCTGGCCCGGCGCGCCCTGCTGCCCGACGGCCCCGACGCGGCGCCGCCGCCGGCCCCCTGAGGCCCGGCCTCAGAAGGTGAGGGCCAGGCGCAGCGACGGGCTGAGGGTGGTGGTCATCGCGTCGCCGTCCGTGAGGAAGGGGAAGCTGCGCCGGTCGTCGGCCCGCAGGTCCATGAACTGGACGGCGAGGGGGTCGACGATGAGGTGGGTGTGGCGGGTGAAGGCGTAGCCGACGGCAACGTCGACGCCGAGGGCGAAGCCGCCCACCGTGCCCGTGTGGGGGGCCCGGGGGGCCGAGTCGAGGGTGGTCTCGACCGTGCCCCAGGCGTAGCCGGCGTCGAGCTGGAAGAGCAGGAACCACGCGGTCTTGCGGTGGAAGCGCGAGGCGAAGAGCATGCCGCCGGTGACCGACTGGAGCTGCATGCGGTAGTCGGCCCGGTCGGCCACGTAGGTGGCGCCGAGGCTCGCGGTGTCGGCGTCGTCGAGGCGGTGGTGGCGCAGCCCGTCGAGCTTCAGGGCCGTGCGCGACCACCGCAGGCTGGGCCCGAAGACCGCCGGGCGCTTGCCGAGCTTCACGAGCGCGACCGTGGCCCCGACCCGGCCCGGCCCCCAGCCGGTGGCGGCGTTCGTGTCGCTGTCGGCGGTGGTGCAGTCGTCGCCGGTGCAGGACTGGGCGCTCGAGCCCCCGTCGTCGGTGGCCTCCTCGCCGGTCTCGGGCGCCTCGCGGGTGATGCCCCAGGGCAGCCCGACGCCCAGGTCGACGTAGAGCTTGGATGCGCCCCAGGGCGAGATGGCCCCCTGGCTCTGCTGCTTCTTCTTCCCCTTCTTCTTGCCGCTCTTCTTCTTCTTCTTTTTCTGGGTCGGGCCGCCGCCCCGGAGGGTGGTGTCGTCGGTCTTGGCGGCGGACGCGGGGCGGGCCTCGGCGGGCGAGCCGGCCAGGGCGGTGCCCAGCAGCAGCATCCAGGGCAGGGCGGGCATGGGCGGTCTCCCGGTGGCGGGGGGAGGGCCGGTGCGGAGGGGGGCGCCGGCCAGCCGCAGGCCCCGGGGGGCGCGCGGTGCCGCAGTGTAGGGCGGGGGGCCTGATCGTGTCAGGGGGGGGGGCGCCCCGGGTCAGGGAGCGGGGGCCCGGTCTGGCGCGGGAGCCGCGGGGGCGCCCGCCTCCCGGCCGACCAGCGGGGCCACCACGGCCGCCACCGCCGTGGCCACCGCCTCGGCCCCGTCGGGCCCCACGTGCACGCTGTCGCGGCGACCGGCGAGCACCCCGGGCCCGGGCGGGTGGGTGAAGTACCAGCCCTTGCGGCCCATCCAGCCCCAGGCCTCGAGGTCGAGGTCGACCAGCGGCAGATCGCGGTCGGCGGCCAGCTCGCGGATGTTGTCGTTGATGGCCGGCGTCGCGTCGGGCAGCAGGCTCCACTGGCGGGCCGCCAGCCAGGCCGTGCGGGCCGCGTCGCCCTCGCCGTTCATCCACCGGCTGGCGCCCTGGTGCCAGCGCAGCATGGCGGCCTCGGGCGACCAGGCGGCGGCCTCCTCGGCGGCGGCGTTCCAGGTCGCGCTGTGGCCGTCGGGCACGGGCGCCGCGAGGTCGTCCCTGAAGCGCGCCATGCGCTGGAGGGCCGTGATCTTCTCGCGCAGCGCCTCCCGGTCGACGCCGTGGGTGCCTGTGAGCACGGGCCGGGCCTGCAGATCGGCGGGCAGGGTCGCCAGCACGACCGCCACCCCGGCCTCGTCGGCCCAGTCGATCATGCGGGCGAGGCGCTCGGCGTGGAGCATTGTCGCCACGTCCTTGCTGCCCTCGAGCACCGTCGTCAGCTCGGCGTCGATGAGGCGGTCGGGCACGGCGCTGAGGCCCTTGCCCCGGCCGTGCAGGGCCTCGATGACCGCGGCCTCGGGGCCCGTGCCCAGATCCCGCAGGTTGTCGGTGGCCGCCCGGGGCACCCGGTCGCCCAAGATGGTCTGCAGCAGGCCATAGAGGTGGACCCGCCCGAGCAGCTTGAGCACCTGGTGGGCCCGGCGCGGGTGGCGGCCCAGCCAGCCCGCGTAGTAGGGCGCCATCGTGTACTCGTTGTTGCCGATGGCCAGCACGAGCACGTCGGGCTCGAGGTCGAGGGCCGCCCGGACGGTGGGCATGAGCCCCGTCGACTCCGAGCCACAGCGGCCGAAGTTCAGCACCTCGACGCCGGGCCCGAGCTGGGCCTGGAGCCGCCCGGGCCAGCTGTCGGCCAGGGGGTAGCCGAGGCCGAAGACGAAGGACTCGCCCACGGCGATGACCCGGGGCCGCTCGGGCACCTGGGAGAAGGTGATGTTGCGCACCTTCTCGTAGAGCCCCTGGTCGTTGGGGCAGAGGCGCAGCTCGCCCTGGACCGAGGTGCGGCAGAGCACGGGCCGGTCGAAGTCGCGGGCCAGCGGGTCGGACCGGCGCAGCTCGACGCCGAAGAGCCCGCTGCCGAGCGCCAGCAGGAGCTCGGCCAGGCCCAGCAGCACGGCGGCCACGGCGAGGCCGGCGACCAGCTTGCGGAGGGGGGAGAGGCGGGCGGGCATGGGGGACGGCTATCGTCGCCCGCGGCCCGCGACCGGGGGACGTGCCGAGCCCTTGCCGACTTCCGACAGCCCGCCGGGCCCCGGGCGCCGCGCCGTGTAGGCTGGCCCACCCCCCTGGCGCCCGCCGCCCCGGAGTCCCCATGCTCACCCACGTCGTCTGCCTCCGCTTCGCCGACCTCGAGACCGCCGCCGCGGCCCGCGACCGCCTGCTGGCCATGGCCGGCCGCATCCCCTCCATGACGGGCATCGAGGCCGGCGTCGACACCACCCGCAGCGCCCGCAGCTACGAGCTGGCCCTCATCACCCGCCACCCGGACGCGGCCGGCCTCGCCGCCTACCAAGACCACCCCGTCCACCAAGAGGTGCTCGGCTGGCTCAAGGGCCGGGTCCAGGGCGCCGTGGCCGTCGACTTCGAGAGCTGAGCGCGGGCACAGGCGCGGGGCAGACTGGCGCCCTCGGCAAGCCGTCCGGCGCGCACGGCAAGCCCTCCGGGGGCCGCGGCGGGCTAGGGGCGGGGGGCCCGGCTGGCGCGCTCCCAGCCCGGCCCGCCCTGGACGGTCCCATGCCTGCCCTGCGCTCTCTCGTGCTCGCCCTCGCCACCCTCGCCGGTGTCGGTGCGGTCTCTCTCGGCATCGCCTGGCAGCGGGCCTCGCCGGCGATGGGCGCCCTGGCCACCGGGGCCCGCCGCGACCGCATGGCCGCCTCGCCCCAGTGGCGGGACGGGGCCTTCGCCAACCGGCTGCCCCAGGTCGACGGCGGGGTGACCCGGGTGCTGGCCAAGCAGTTCCGCGCCACCGAGGGCCCCCAGGAGCCAACCGGGGCCCTGCCCGTCCAGGCCCGCAGCGCCGCCGACTATGCCCAGCCGCCCGCCTCGGGCCTGCGGGTCACCTGGCTCGGCCACTCCACCCTGCTCGTCGAGCAGGACGGCGCCCGGCTGCTCATCGACCCGGTCTGGGGCGAGCGGGCCAGCCCCTTCCCCAACGCCGGCCCGGCCCGGTGGTTCCCGCCGCCCCTGCCCCTCGACGCCCTGCCCGCCGTCGACGCCGTGCTCATCTCCCACGACCACTACGACCACCTCGACTGGCCCACGGTGGTCGCCCTGGCCGACCGGCCGATCCAGTGGGTCGTGCCGCTGGGCATCGGCGCCCACCTCGAGCACTGGGGCATCGACCCGGCCCGCATCACCGAGCTCGACTGGTGGGAGGAGACCACCGTCGCGGGCGTCACCCTCACCTCCACCCCGGCGCGCCACTTCTCGGGCCGCTGGCTCGACCGCTTCCGCTCGACCCTGTGGACGGGCTGGGCCCTGCGGGGCCCCGACCACGCCGTCTGGTACAGCGGCGACACGGCGCTGTTCCCCGAGCTCGACGACATCGGCCAGCGCCTCGGCCCCTTCGACCTCACCCTCGTCGAGGCCGGCGCCTACGACGCCACCTGGACCGACGTCCACCTCGGCCCCGAGCAGGCCGTCATCGCCCACCAGATGGTGCGCGGGCGCGTCATGATGCCCGTGCACTGGGGGCTCTTCGACCTGGGCAACCACGCCTGGACCGAGCCCATGGAGCGGGTCTGGACGGCGGCCGCCCGCCAGGGGGTGCCCCTCAAGAGCCCGCCGCCCGGGGGCATGTTCGAGCTCGACGGCGCGCCCCCCACCCGCTGGTGGCCCGCCGAGCCCTTCGTGCCCCTGGCCGACGACCCGGTCTGGTCGACCTCGGTGGACGGGGTGCTCGACCGCTGGTGGGGCCCCCGCTGAGCGGGCTCTTGCTCCCCCGGGGCCCCGGCGCTACGCTGGCGGTCCACCCCCTCGCCACCCTCGGAGGTCCGATGCTGCCCGTTGTTGCTCTCCGGCCCGCCGCCCTGGCGACGGCCGCGCACCGGCGCTGAGCGCAGGGCCTCCGGGCCCCCCGCGCTGTGTTCCCGCTGGGTCCCGCCTGGGGCCTGGTCGCTGGTGCCGCACCGCCTCCGCCCTGCGGCGGGTCGCTGTCCATGGTTCCGCCCGGTCTCCCGACCGGCGCGGCTGGTGTGCACGTGCGTGCGGCCCGGGTGCTGCGCGCCTCCGACCCGGTGACGGTGTTGTCTTCTCTTCCTGTGTTCTCGGCCCTCGGCCTCTCTCCCTTCTTCCTCTCCCAGCTCGACCCCGACGTGCTCGCGGGGGTCTTCGACCCGGCGGCGCCGCTCCGGCCCGGCCGGCTCTGCTTCCTCAGCCGCGACCGCGGCCTCGTGCTCCAGGGCCCGGGCCCCGCCCAGCCCGTGCTGCTGCCCGCCCGCCTCATCGACCCGGACGACCCGCTGCTGGTGGGCGACTGGGTGGTCGTCGACAGCGCGCCGCCCCACGACCCGCCCGTCGTGCGCCACCGGCTCCGCCGCAGCAGCCTCCTGCGCCGGCGGGCCCCGGGCGGCGGCATCCAGCCCATGGCGGCCAATGTCGACCTCGCCCTCGTCTGCACGGCCCTGGGCGCCGACCTCTCGGTGCGCCGGGCCGAGCGCTGGCTGGCCCTGTGCCACGAGGCGGGCATCCCGGCCCTCGTGGTGCTGACCAAGGCCGATCCGGGTGTCTCGCTCGACGCGGCCCGGGCTGCCTTCGCGGCCCTCGACACCGAGCTGCTGGCGGTCTCGGCGCTCCACGGCACGGGCCTCAGCGCCCTCCGGGAGCGCCTCGCGGGCCAGACGGCGACCCTGCTGGGCTCGTCGGGGGTCGGCAAGACCACCCTGCGCAACGCCCTGTGTGACGACCCCGGTGAGGCCACGGCGGCCGTGCGCTCCGGGGACGACAAGGGGCGCCACACGACCACGGCCCGGCGGCTCTGGCGGCTGGCCAGCGGGGGGCTGCTCGTCGACAACCCCGGGGTCCGCGAGGTGGGGCTGGTCGACGAGGAGGGCGTCGCCGAGGTCTTTCCCGAGATCGAGGCCCTGCTCGGTGGCTGCCGCTGGCGGGACTGTGGCCACGGCGGCGACGCGGGCTGTGCCGTCGACGAGGCCCTGGCCGCCGGCACGGTCTCGCCGGAGCGGGTCGCGGCCTGGCGCCAGCTCCAGCGCGAGGCCGCCTTCGAGGCGCGGCGGACCGATGCCGCCCTCCAGCGCGCCGAAGAGAAGCGCTGGCGCCGCATCCAGCTCGACGGCCGGGCCCGCAACAAGCTGCTGGGCAAGGGCCGCCGGGGCCACTGAAGCGAAGAGGGCCCCCCGGCGCGCCCCACGAGGGGAGCGGGTCGGGGGGCCACGGCCTCAGGCGCCGTCGAGCTGGCCCATGCTGAAGGCCGCCATCAGGGCCGGGGCCCGGGTGTCGAAGCCGACCACATCGAGCATGCCCGGGTCGTCGGGATCTGCGATGGTGAAGGCGTTGGCGACCATGCCGACCACGATCAGGCGGGCGGGAATGCCCATCTTCTGGCGGTAGCGGCGCAGGGCCTCGGCCGGGTGGACCTTGCCGAACCAGGTCTCCGAGTCGGTGTAGACCACGAAGGTGTCGACGGGGATGCTGTGCTTGGCGGCATGGAGCATGGGCAGCGCGCAGTCGGTGCCGCCCATGGGCAGGGCATCGAAGGTGCGCAGGGCCGTCTCGAGGGACGAGCGCGGCGACAGGGGCACGTCGACCAGCCCGGTGCTGAAGGCGTTGAGGTGGGTGCGGGCCTCGGTGCGCAGGGTGGCCAGGGCCATGGCGGCAGCGCCCACCCGGGGCGTGATGCCGGTCATGCCGCTGATCTCGCGCCAGCCCATCGAGCCCGACACGTCCACCGAGAGCATCCAGCGCTTGCCCGTGCGGGGCACGGCGTCGAAGCTCAGGGTGAAGGCCTCGTCGAGGGCGGCCTTGATCTTGGGATCGACCGGCCAGCGCAGCCCGCCCTTGATGCCCCGGCCGCCCGCATAGGTGTGGAGGGCGACGAGGATCGCGAGGGGATGGACGCGGGCCGCCCGCAGCCGGTGGCGGTCACGCAGGGCCGAGGTCACGGCACGCCGCGACGCAGAGTCCTTCGAGAACAGCCCCAGGCTGCTCATCTTGCCCAGGTTGCGCAGCATCGCCGTCATGGGCATGCCCTTGCCGGCGCGCAGCAGGGCCCGCCAGACCGCGGGCTCCTGGAGCCACCGGGTGGGCAGCTCCTCGCGCACGAGGCCGTGGTCTTCGATGAGCCGCACGATCTCCTTGGCCGTGCCCGCGTGGGCCGCCCGCTGGACGTGGCCGAGGCGGGCCGGCGCACCGGCCACCAGCTCCCCGGTCACGACCCAGCGGTACAGGGCATCGTGGGCGCGGTCGGGGGGCGCCGGGTGGGCCTTGCGCAGCACGTCGCGGTGGGACCAGCCGCCCCGCTGGCGCACCTTGCTCACCTGGTAGGCCAGGGCGGCCACACCGTCGGTGGTGGGGCCGGGGCGCTGGTACCAGCGGGAGAAGGCGCGGCGGGTCACCCGACCCCAGCCGCCGATGGCCTCGACGGCGGCGGCGAGCTGGAGCAGGTGGCTGCCCGTGCGGCAGATGCGGGGCACGGCGTCGGCGGCGGCCTTGCGGGCCGACAGCTCGCCCAGTTTGAGGGCGAGGGCGAGGGCGAGGATGGTCGCGTCCTGCTTGGGGGCGCGGCCCGCCTCGCTCACGGCGACGAGGGTGGCCACCGTGCGCAGCCCGTCCTCGGCGAGACAACGCAAGACCACGTCAGCGTTGTCTTGGGTGAGGGCCCGCGGGCTGGCGTGGTAGCTGCCGGACTCCGAGCCCAGGATCAGGAAGCGGTGGAGACGGGTCCAGTCGCTGACCTGCCAGGAGAAGCCGCCGGCGCTGTTGGGCACCTGGGGGGTGGTGGCCGAGGCGAGGGGCGCGCGCTGGCCGATGGACAGGTGGTGGAGGAGCTTCTGCAGCATGGCACACCTCGGGCGAGCGGCCCGGTTGGGGGGAGGGGAAGGGGTGCGGCTGGTCAAGAGGGCGCAGGACGGGGGGTTCGGGTAAGAGCGAGAACCGTCGTGCAGCGTCCCAGCCGCAGGGTCAGCGGGCGAGAGAGTGGCCGTCGGGAAGATCGATTCGAGCGAGAACCGACGACACGGGCGGCCCGGAGACCCAAGGGGGGGGGGCGGGGACGCAGGGGGCGTCCGTCGACCCAATCGAAGAAGGAACAACAAGGGAGTGGCTCGGGCAGGAGTCGAACCTGCGCCTCGGGCTCCAAAAGCGAGAACCGTCTCCAGGCGGCCCGCATGGGCGGGCAAGGGGGGCGGGGACGGGGACAACCGCGCTCTACCACTGAGCTACCGAGCCGGGGGTCCGGGGGGCGGCAGCACCGCCGCCGGACGCCAGGGAGCATTGCAGGGACCGTGCCAGAGTTGGTGGCCGGGGCGGCGCTGTGGGGTGGTGTCGGCCGAAGACGGCGTGCAGAAGGGCGTTGTCGGCGGTGGTGCCACCGGTCGGAGGCGGTCTGGGGCGGCTGGGCTGGCAGCGGGCCTGGTCTGGCAGGTATTGGTCCAGATAGATTCAGATATCAGAAGATAGGTGTCGGCCGTGGTGCCGCCGGCGCCCCCCAACGGGCTACGCTGGCCGCCGGTCGGGACCCAGGGCCCGGCCCCGGAGGACCGCGTGGAGATCTGCTCTGTCAGCGCCGAGATTGCGCCCTTCTCGAAGACCGGGGGCCTGGGCGACGTGGCCGCCGCCCTGCCCCGTGCCCTCGCCGCCCAGGGCCACCGGGTGCTCGCCGTTGCGCCCCGCTACCGGCCCTACTCCGAGGCCTGGGACACCTCCCTGCGGCTGCGCTTTCCGCTCTTCGGCCGGGTCCACACGGCCCGCATCTTCCACACCCGGGCCCCCGGCTTCGACCTCGCCTTCGTCGACCACCCGGCCCTGTGTCGGGGCGGCATCTACGGCGACGAGCGCGGCACCTACGGCGACAACCTCTTCCGCTACGCCCTGCTCTGCCGGGCCGCCATCGAGCTGAGCCGCCGGCTGCCTGTGGCGGGCCAGGCCCTCGCGGACGCCGGCCCCGTGCGCTTCCTCACCCACGACTGGCACGCGGGGCTGCTGCCGGTCTACCTCGACGCCCACTACCGCTCCCAGGGCCTGCTCACCGACAGCCGGGTGGTCCACGTCATCCACAACCTCGCCCACCAGGGGCGCTTCGGCTTCGACCAGTTCGCCGGCCTCGACCTCGCCGCCCACCACGCCCCGGGCCTCGACATGGGCGGCGCGATGAACCTCATGAAGGCGGCCCTCGTGAAGGCCGAGCGCGTCGTCGCCGTGTCGCCGACCTACGCCCGCGAGATCTGCCACCCCGACCAGGGCTTCGGCCTCGACCCCATCCTGCGGGCCCGGGGCGGCGCGCTGACGGGGGTGCTCAACGGCATCGACGGCGACGAGTGGTCCCCGGCCACCGACGGCCACCTGCCCGCCACCTACGGCCCGGACGCCCTCGGCGCCGGCCCCACCCCGGGCCCCGCCGGCGGGCGTGCCCGGTGCAAGGCGGCCCTGCTGCGCGAGCTCGGCGTGGCCGGCCCCGACGCGGGCGCCGACAACCGCACGCCCCTCTTCGGCTTCATCGGCCGGCTCACGGGCCAGAAGGGCATCGATCTGCTCGATGCGACGACGCCCTGGCTGGTTCAGAACGGCGCAAAGGTCGTCTTTCTGGGCACGGGCGAGCGCCGCTGGGAAGGGGCCCTGCGCGCGCTCCAGCGCCGCTTCCCCGGCCGGGTCGCCGCCCACATCGGCTTCGACGTGGGCCTGGCCCACCGCATCACGGCGGGTGCCGACGCCCTGCTCATGCCCAGCCGCTTCGAGCCCTGCGGCCTGAACCAGCTCTACGCCCTCGCCTACGGCACGGTGCCCGTCGTCCACGCCACCGGCGGCCTCGCCGACACCGTCCACAGCTTCGACCCCTGGCACGACCGGGGCAACGGCTGGGCCTTCGCGCCGGCCCGGCCCTCGCGCATGCAGGACGCCCTGGCCCACGCCCTCCACACCTGGCACCACCACCCCGAGAGCTGGCGCGCCATGGCCCGCCGCGGCATGGCCGAAGACCACTCCTGGGACGCCAGCGCCCGCACCTACGCCGCGCTGCTGGCGGGATGATGCACCCCTTCCCTGGGGGGCCCGCCCGCGCCTCGGCCCTGGCGGCGGCGCTCGGCGCGGTGGTCCACGGTCCCGCTCGCACCGTCGACGGGGTGGCCGCTGCCCCCGACGCCGGCCCCCGGGCGCTCGCCTTCGTCCAGCGGGCCGCCACCGCGACCGCCGCCGGCGTGGTGCTCGCCGCCGCCCCCCGGCCGGAGGCGACCACCCTCGTGGTGGCCGATCCCCGGGCGGCCTTCGCGGCCCTGCTCCGGGCGCGCTTCCCCGCCGACGGGGCCTGGCCGGGGGCCCCGGGGGTCGATCCGGCGGCCACGGTCCACCCGAGCGCCCGCCTCGGCCCCGGGGTCGTCGTGCACGCCGGCGCCCGGGTCGGCCCGGGCTGTGTGGTGGGCGCGCGCACGGTGATCTTCCCCAACGCCGTGCTCTGCG
Source organism: Myxococcota bacterium (assembly GCA_964226865.1). Classification (GTDB taxonomy): domain Bacteria; phylum Myxococcota_A; class UBA796; order UBA796; family UBA2385; genus CAXQUZ01. Next base: position 13,119 of record CAXQUZ010000157.1, read on the forward strand.
CGGGCACGGTGGTGGGGGCCGACTGCCGCATCCACCCGGGGGCCGTGCTCGGCGCCGACGGCTTCTCCTTCGTGGCCGGACCGGCGGGGCCCGAGAAGATGCCCCAGCTCGGCCACGTGCGGCTGGGCGACCGGGTCGAGGTCGGCGCGGGGGCCTGTGTGGACCGGGCCGCGCTGGGGGTGACCGTGCTCGAGGATGACGTGAAGATCGACAACCTCGTCCAGGTTGGCCACAACGTGCGCGTCGGGCGCGGCACGGTCATCGCCGCCCAGGCGGGCCTCGCCGGCAGCGCCCGGGTCGGGGCCTTCGCCCAGCTCGGCGGCCAGGTCGGGGTGGGCGACCACGTCCGGGTGGGGGACGGGGCCCAGGTCGGTGCCCAGGCCGGCGTCGTGGGCCACCTCGCCCCGGGCGCCCGGGTCTGGGGCACCCCGGCCATGCCCATCGGGGTGGCCAAGCGGGCGGCGGTGCTGCTGCGGCGGCTGGCCCGGGGGCGGCCCATCGGCCGCCGGGGGCCCGGGGAGGAGTGACCGCCCCGGGGGCCGCCGGTCCGGCATGGTGCGGGGCGACCGGACGCGGGCCCGCGGGGGCCGGCGCCTCGGTTCGTGGCTTCGATGCTGCCGGATCACGACCCCCAGAATAGGGCGTGGGCGGGGGGCCGGTCGGCGCCTCGGCGCAGCGCGCGCCCCGGCCGCCGGCCCGTGCTCCGCTGCGACGGTGGGGCCCCCCGGTCCGCCCCCCCCGTTCCCCATCCCGGTTGGCAGACATGGCGGCAGACCTGACCCCACCCCGGCCCGTGCGGGCGGTCCTGTTCTCCCTCGCGCTCAGCGCCTGCAACGGGCGGCGCAGCTACGACCTGGAGGCCATGCCGTCCGGCGAGACCCTCGACCAGCAGTTCTCCGACGCCGAGGCCGCCCCGGCCCGTCCCATCGTCGCTGGGTTCGGCGACCTGCTGTGCCGGGTCTACACCAACGGCGCCTGGGACATCGTCGTCTTTCCCTTCTCGGGCGCAGAGCACGCCGACGTGGAGGTGCGGGCGCGGCTGCCCGACCGCCGGGCCCGGGTGGTGACGGGGCGCTTCCCCTACGCGCGCTTCGCGTCGGTGGCGGTGGAGCCGGGGGCCCGCATCCCCCTCGAGGTCTACGACCTGGATCAGTGGTTCCACGAGAAGCTGGGGACCTACACCCTCAAGCTCGAGGGGTCCTGGCCCGTGGAGATCAAGGGCGACAACGCCACGGTCCGGTGCCACCTCTTGCCCGCCACGAAGGGCGGGGGGCCCGCCGGCACGGGGCGCGGCTAGGCCCGGCCCCCCCGGGGGCGGGCACGGGGCGCGAGACCCCGCCCCGCCCACGGGCGGACCGCCCCGAGGGGCCGCCGGCGCGACCCGCGGGCCGGCCGACAGCCGCGGGCTGCCCTACTTGTTGCGGGCAGCGGCGCGCTTGAGGGCGGCGCTCTCGGTGTTGGTGAGCAGGCCGCTGTCGCGGGCCGCGTTGGCGATCTGGACCACGCAGGACACGTACTGGCCGTGGTTGCGGTGGGCGGCGGGCACGCCACACTCGAGGTCGACGAGCTGGGCGCCGCTGCAGCCCTCGCTGTCGTAGCGCACGTCGAGGGGGGTGCCGGGGCAGAGGTCGAGGGCGTCGCCCACCCCGTCGCCGTCGTCGTCGCCGTCGCAGACGTCGCCGAGGCCGTCGCTGTCGAGGTCGAGCTGGTCGGCATTGGCGAAGAGCGGGCAGTTGTCGCTGGTGTCGAGAACGCCGTCGTCGTCGTCATCGTCGTCGCAGGCATCGCCCGCGCCGTCGAGGTCGGAGTCGGCCTGGTCGGCGTTGGCGAGGGCCGGGCAGTTGTCGTCGTCGTCGATGGTGCCGTCTTCGTCGGTGTCGGCCTCGCACAGGTCGCCGATCTCGTCGCCGTCCGCGTCGGCCTGGTCGGTGTTGGCGTCGACCGGGCAGTTGTCGGAGGTGTCGCAGACGAGGTCGCCGTCGGTGTCGCCGCTGGCGTCGTTGCCGAGGCAGAGGTCGTCGGAGTCGCAGACCTGGTCGCCGTCGCTGTCGCCGGTGGCGTCGTCGCCGAGGCAGACGTCGGTGTCGCCGCAGACGCCGTCGCCGTCCGCGTCGTTGAGCGCGTCGAGCGGGCAGCTGTCGTTGGCGTCGCAGACGAGGTCGCCGTCGCTGTCGCCGGTGGCGTCGTCGCCGAGGCAGAGGTCGAGGTCCTCGCAGACGAGGTCGCCGTCGCTGTCGCCGAAGGCGTCGTCGCCGTCGCAGAGGTCGACATCACCGCAGACGCCGTCGCCGTCGATGTCGTTGAGGGCGTCGAGGGGGCAGGGGTCGACGTCGTCGGTGAGGCCGTCGCCGTCGGTTTCCACCGCCACCACGGCCTGGCCGCTCAGGAAGCCCCGCACGCCGCCGCCGGCCACCGGGTTGCCGAAGAGCAGGTCGGTGCGGCCGTCGCCGTCGCTCCGATCGGGCGGCGGCGGCGGTGGTGCCGGAGGCCGGGGCGGGCGGTGTTGGCGCGGGAACCTGCGGTCTGGGCGGTCTCGCTGTGGGCCGGTGGCGGGGGACGGCGGCGGGGGCCCCGGTGGCTGTTGGCTTGGCTTGGCTTGGCTTGGGTGGGGCCGCGGCCCGTGTGCGGCGGGGGGCGGCCCGGGCGGGCGCCGCGCTCAGCCCGCCGACCGGTCGAGGGCGAGCTCGCTGTCGGCGGCGAGCCCGGGCAGCCCGTGGCCCGTGAGCAGGATGAGGTGGGTGCGGCGCAGCCCGGCCAGCCAGCCCGCCACCACGGCCACGCTCTCGGCGTCGAGGTTGGCCAGGGGCTCGTCGAGCAGCAGCACGGGCGGGGTGGCGGCGAGGGCCGCGACGAGGGCGGCCTTGCGGCGCTGGCCGGCGCTGAGCTGGTCGAGGCGGCGCCGCCGGGGCACGCCGAGGGCCGCGAGCCGCTGGTCGCTCTCGGCCCGGGCGGCGGCGCGGGGGACGGGGCCCCGCAGCGCGAGCAGCTCGGCGCAGAGCTCGCCGGGGCAGAGGAAGCCCGGCAGATCGTCGGTGGTGGGCAGAAAGGCGAGCTGGCGGCGGGTGGCGGCGGCGGCCGGGTCGCCCCCACAGACCCGCACGGTGCCGGCGGTCGGCGCCAGCAGCCCCGCGCAGAGCTGGAGCAGGGTCGACTTGCCCGCGCCGTTCGGGCCGGTGAGCAGGTGGAGGCCGGGGCCCCGGTCGAGGTCGAGGGGGCCCAGGCGCGGCGCGGGGGGCGCCCCCGGGGGCGTGGGCCAGGCGAAGCAGAGGCCGCGGAGGGCGAGGACGGGGGGGCTCATGGGCGCTCCGGGCGGGTGTGGGGCCGGCGTCCGGTCGCGATCTGGCGGCGGGCCAGGGCGAGGCCCAGGGGCACCAGGCCGAGGCCCAGCGCGGGATGGAGGGCGGCAAGAATGCCGATGCCGACGGCAGTTCCGAGGTCGAGGGGGGCGCTGCGGGCCCGCCCGCAGAGCCAGGGGCTGGCCGCCGCGCTGGCGAGCAGGGCCCCGGTGAGGGGCGCGACGACCGGCGGCCCGCCCGCGACCGCGAGGCCGAGGGCGGCGGGCCGGGCGAGCAGCAGGGCGGCGAGCGCCCCGGCGCCCGCGCGCTGGGCCGGCGACACGGGCCAGGCCGGGGGATCCCAGCTCGCGGGGCTGGCCCGGGCGTGGGCGGCCAGCAGCACGGTGGCCCCGGCCGTGGCCGGCCGCAGCAGCAGGGCCGCGGCGACCCCCACCCGGGCCGCCCCGGCGCCCCCCGGGGCGAGCAGCCCGCCGGGGGCCTGGGCCGCCCGGAGCAGCCCGCCCAGCAGGGGGCCGCCGAGGCCGAGGCCCAAGGCGGCGGCGGGCCGGCGGCGGGCGAGGAAGACCCGCTCGCGCCCGAGGAAGACCGTGAGCACCCCCCGGGGCCGGGGGCTCCAGAGGCGGGCCGGCCGGGGGGGCTGGCGCCGCAGGGCCGCCCAGGCCGGCCCCAGCCCGGCAACGGCGACCAGGGCGGGGCCGAGGGCCAGCGGGGCCAGGGCGGGCTGGAGGGTGGCGGCGCCCGAGGCCCCGGCGAGCAGCGCGGCGGCGGCCCAGACCGCGGGGGCGCCCCGGCGGCCGGCCGCCCCGGCGGCGAGGGCGGCCGTGGCCCCGGTGGCCGCCCAGAGGGCCATCCCGGCGAGGGGGGCCTCCGGGTGCTGGAGCGCCCCGGCGAGCACGACCGGCCCGGCGGCGCTCGCCAGGGGGCCGGCGAGGCCGAGACTCCAGGCGGCGGGCCCGAGGGGCTGGCGGGCGAGCCAGCCGAGGGGCGCTGGGCCGAAGAGCACGGCCCGCAGGCCGCTCTGGTGGACCAGGGCCCAGGCGCCGGGCGCGGCCAGGGCCCCCAGGGCGGCGGGCAGGGGGCCGCTCTCGGCGAGCAGTCGGCGCAGCCCGGGCAGGTCGAGGGCCGCCGCGAGGGTGCCGGCGAGCATCAGCACGGCGAGGCTCGCGGGCGCGAGGACCCGGAGGAGGGGCCGGCGCAGGCTGCGGCGCACGAGCCGGGCCCCCCGGATCGCCCGGATCGCGCGGGTCACAGCGCCCCCCGGGGGCGGCGGCAGCGGCGCGGGCATCGGACACCGGGGGCGGGGGGGCGGGAGCGCGGGCCGGTGCAAGGGCCCAGGGCCCCGCTGCGGTCCGTCCCGGGCGTCAAGGGGGTGTCAACTTCGCGAGAACACCCGCAGCTCCGTCTATTCCGCCCAGTTGGCGTCGTAGAGCAGGGGCCGGTCGTTGGTGGGCTGGGGGTCGCGGTTGTTGCCCGTGTAGGCGGCCGCGAGGGTGTCGAGCTGGTCGGTGCTCAGCTCGAGGATCTGCCCCAGCACGAACCACTGCACCCCCTCCGAGCAGGGGGGCGTCGTCAGCGAGCCCTCGTAGTGGATGGCGTCGGCGAAGTCGCCCACCAGCTCGCCCCCAAAGAGCGCGCCCGGGTCGATCTCCCCGTCGACCTCGAGGCACTCGCCCGGGGCCGTGGGCAGGTCCGCCCAGCCGGCCCCGTCGAGCCAGGGCGACGCCTTGCCGTCCACCAGGAAGACGGCCACCACGGCGAGCGCGTCGCCGTTGCTGTGGACCAGGTGCATCTCGCCGGCGAGGTTGGCGCCGTCGACGGTGTGCTCGCTCGGGGTGTGGAAGTGGAACTGCTTGAGCTCCCAGTCCGCGCCGTCCATGCGGAGGCTGCTCGTGCCCGCCTCCACCTCGAACTCGACCGAGTGGCCGTTGTTGATGATGTGGATGGGGGTGGGGCCGTAGCCGAAGGAGAGCACGGGGCCCTCGCCCTCGACGAAGGCGCCGGTCTGGAGGTCGATGGGCGACTGGGCGCTGCCCCCGCAGTCGGGCGCGTCGTCGATCCAGCCGTCCTGGTCGTCATAGTCGTAGGCCACGGGCTCGACCTCGCAGCTCTCCTCGCCGCCGTCCTCGCCGCCGTCCTCGCCGCCGTCCGCAGCGTCGAGACCCGAGTCGTCGATGGACTTCTCGTCCACACAGCCCACGGCCACCGCCGCCACCAGCATCCACAGTCCCCGAGACATCCTGCCCTCCGTGCCCCGGCTGTGGGGGCGGCCGGAGTGGCGGGCCCGAGCGAGGGATGCCGGAGCGTAGCGGGAGGGAGCGCAGGCGGGGAGCGGCCGGGGCTGCGCTGGCGCAGGCGGGGGTCCGCGGCCCTGTTCTCGGGGGGGAGACCCCGGCGCCGCCGCGGGGCGGCCGCAGGGCCCCGGCGCTGGGCTACCCTGTCTCCATGTCCTCCCTGCCGTCCCTGTCGTCCCTGTTCCTCCCCGCCGCTCCCGTCTCGCCGGGGCGCCGCCCGCCGGTCTCGGGTCGTGCCGGCCGGGCGGCCCTGTGGGGGCTCTGGGGGCTTGGTCTTCTCGGGGCCTGTGGCGGGGGCACGGCGGGCGGGGCGAAGGGCGGCGGCGCGTCGGCCGCCCCCGTGCTGCCGGCCGAGACGGAGGGCGGCGGAGCGGACGCGGGCGGTGACGGCGGGGGCCCCGGGGGCGGCACGACCGGCGGCGCCGGCGGCCCGGACGACAGCGGCGAGACCGACAGCGGGGGCGGCGACACGGGCGCCCCGGGCTGGGTGGTGCTGCCCGACTCCTGCGCGCCGCCGGCGGCCCTCGACGGCACCGACCCCTTCGTGCTCACGGGCCGCGAGATCAACCAGTCGGGCCCCTGGTTCACCGAGATCCTCGACCTGTCCTACCTGCCCGGCGAGGGCCGGGCGCTGACGGCGGGCCAGGGCGGCGTCGTGGTCTTCGACCTCTCCGACACCACCAACCCCGCCACCCAGGGCCACATCGGGGCCGGCCCGGGCGCCCTCGAGCGCTACTACCACGTGCTGCCGGCCAGCTCGGGGCGCATGTGGGCCACCCACCGCGAGGCTGGGCTCCACCTCGTCTCCTACGAAGACCCCGCCCGCCTCGTGCGCCGCGTCGAGCTCGCGGCCCTCGGCTACGAGGGCCTCGACCGGGGCGGCGACCACCTCTACGTCGCCGACATCGACGGAAGTGTCGATGTCTACAATGTCTTCGACGAGTTGGTCCCCGTGTTCACGTCCACCGTCGAGGGCCTCGGCCGGCCCTGGGACGTCGAGGTGGGCACGGGCGCGGCCTACGTGGCCGACGGTGCCCTGGGGCTCGTGGCCCTCGACCTGGCCGACCCGTCCCGGCCCACGGTGGCGGCCGCGGTGGCCAGCGGCGGCGCGCCCGTGCGCATCGCCGAAGACACGGACGGCACCCTCTACGTCGCCGCGGGGGCCGGCGGCCTCGAGGTCTACGACACGACCGACCCCCTGCTGCCGGTGCGGGTGGCCCAGGTGGACGTGGGGGGCAGCGCCCTCGACGTGGCCGTGCACGGCGGTCTGGTGGGGGTCACCACCCAAGAGGCCGTGGTGCTGCTCGACATCGGCCGGGCCGGCAGCCCCGCCAGCCCCTTGCCCTTCGCCTACGAAGAGACCGAGCAGTTCGCGATGGCCATCGACGCCGCCGACGGCCGCTGGGTGGTGGGCGACTGGAACATCCTCGGCGTCTGGGAGCTCGGACCGGATCCGGCCCCGGCCATCGACCTCTCGGTGGGGGTGGTGGCCTTTCTCGACACGGCCGAGACCCGCGAGCTGCGGGTCGTGAACCGGGGCAGCACCGCGCTCGACCTCGCGGGCATCGACGTGCCGCCGGGGGTGGGCGCGCGGGTGAGCCGGGCCAGCATCCCGCCGGGCGAGGCGGCGACCCTGGCCCTGAGCTGGGACGGCACCACCCCCCTCGACCGCGACACCCCGCTCTGCATCGCCTCGGACGACCCCTCCCGCACCTTCGTGCGGCTGGGGCTCAGCTCGGGCAACGCCGGCGACGGCAAGGCCCTGGGCCAGAACGCCCCGGACTTCGCCCTGGCCGACCTCGACGGCACGGTCCACCGCCTCTCCGACCAGCTCGGCCACCCCGTGGTGCTGGCCTACTTCGCCACCTGGTGACCGCAGTGTGCGTCGGAGGTCTCCGACCTGCAGCAGCGCATCTGGGACGCCCACGGTCCCGCCGGGGCCCGGGTCTGGGGCATCGCCACCCGCGAGGAGGCCGGCCGGGTGCGGGCCTACACCGAGGCCCTCGGGGTCGACTTTCCCGTGTTGATCGACACGACCGGCGATGTCTTCGCGGCCTATGAGCTGGCCTTCGCCTTTCCCACGGGGGCCTACCCCCAGGACTTCGTGGTGGGCACGGACGGCCGCATCGTCTACGCCAGCAACCAGCCCGATGTCGAGGCCATCGAGGACGCCGTGGTCCGGGAGCTCGCGGCGCCCTGAGCCGGGCCCGGGCCCCCGGGGCGCGCCTCAGCGGGGGGCGGCCACGGCCCGCACGGCCCCGACCAGCTGGCGCATGCCGGGCACGATGGGCACCAGCCGCCGGCGGGGCCAGGCCACCACCCGCCACGTCCAGCCGCGCAGCATCTGGCGGAGCACGAGCATCGCGGCGGCCTCGGGCAGGGCGCCGGCGGGGCCGCGGCTGCCGAAGGCCTCGTCGAAGAGCCCGGCGCGGCCGCCCAGGGCGACGGGCGGGGTGGTGTCGGGGGCCTCGGCGGGCTGGGCCAGGGCCACGACCGTGCCCACGAGGGTGCCGGCGGGCACGGTGCCGCCGGGCAGCCCGATGTCGACCGCCGCCCGGCGCCAGACCGC
>CAXQUZ010000158.1:0-2489 GCA_964226865.1 Myxococcota bacterium
CACCAGTGCAAGACTGGGGCAGCATCCAGGGGCAGCCGGCGGCCAGCCCCTCCGCTATACTGCGCCCGACTGCGGCCTGCATGCCCCCAGGAGCCGATCGATGCCCAACCGTGCCTCCGGCGATCTCGCCCTCCGGGGTCTGACCCTGACCCTCGTCCTGCTCGGCAGCGCCTGCCGCAGCGACACCAACATCGTGGCCAAGGCCCCCGACACCGAAGAGACGACCGAGACCGAGACGGTCGAGCCGGTCACCGAGCCCTTCGACGCCGACTGGGGGCAGTGGCTCTCGCTCGGGGTCATGCCCTCGGGCACGCCGGCGGCCGCCTACTACCCCGCCACCGACGGCGCCGCGGGCTTCGCCCTGGGCTCGGTCGCGGCGGACGGCACGGTCTCCTGGGCCCACGAGAAGCCCGACGGCTACGCGGTGGGCGGCGGTGCCGACCCGGGCGATGTGGGCGACCACATGTCGATGGCCATCGCCGCCGACGGCACGGTCTGGCTCGCCTACCACGACCGCCAGAAGGACTTCCTGCGCTACGCCAAGCGCGACAGCCGCGCCGTCTGGACGAACGGCGTGGCCGACGCCCTCGACGGCGCCTCCTCTCCCGACGCGGGCCTCCTCACCAGCACGGCCCTCGACGCCAGCGGCAACCCCGTCATCGCCCACTACGACCGCAAGAACGGCCACCTGCGGGTCTCTCGTTGGACGGGCACGGCCTTCGAGTCGAGCATCGTCGACGAGGGCACGGCCCCTGCGGTCGCCGAGGGCGAGGACCCCGTCGAGGCCCACACCGGCCTCTTCCCCGACCTCGTCATCGTCAACGGTGTCGAGTACATCGCCTACTACGACAAGGCCAACGGCGACCTCAAGCTCGCGACCGGCACCGGCGGCGCCTGGACCATCGAGACGGTGGCCAGCGAGGGCGACGTGGGCCAGTGGCCCGACATGGTGATCGCCGACGGCACCATCCACATCGCCTGGCAAGACATCACCAACAACGACCTCGTCTACACCACCGGCGAGCCCGGCAGCTGGACCAGCGTCGCGGTGGACGAGGGCGACTTCGTCGGCGCCGACACGGCTCTCTCGGTGAGCGGCTCCTCCGTCCAGATCCTCTACTTCGACGGCTTCAACAACGACATGAAGCGCGCGGTCGCCACCGGCGACGGCTGGCAGACCGAGACGGTCACCGGCGACCAGTGCGCGCTCGGCTTCCACAACGAGCTCATCACGGTCGGCGGGGCGCGCTTCGCGGGCTGCTACGACTACACGAACCGCACGCTCTGGTTCGACCAGCTCGACTGACCGGACCCACCATGCTGCTGCCCCTCCTGGCGCTCGGCCAGGCACTCGCGGGTACCCTCCAGGTCGACGTCATCGACGTCGGCCAGGGCGACGGTATCCTCATCCGCACCCCCGCCGGCAAGACCGTTCTCATCGACGCCGGCACCGGTCGCTCGACCAACATGGTGCACGAGCTGCGCGGCCGCGGCATCGAGACCATCGACCTCGCCATCGGCACCCACAACCACGCCGACCACATCGGCGGCATGGACGAGGTGCTGGCGGCCATTCCCGTGAGCATCTACGTCGACCAGGGCCTGCCCCACACCACCTCCACCTACGCGAAGGTCATGGACCTGGTGGAGAGCAAGGGCATCCCCTACAAGATCGCGCGCACGGGCCAGGTCTTCAAGCTCGACGACGGCATCCGCATCGAGCTGGTGCTCCCCCAGGACCCGCTGCTCCAGGGCACCCGCTCCGACCTGAACTCGAACTCGGTGGTCGCCCGCCTCACCCACGGCGAGGTCTGCTTCCTGTTCACGGGCGATGCCGAGCTCGAGACCGAGCACCGCTACCTCGAGCAGGAGCCCGCGCCCTGCGAGGTGCTCAAGGTGGCCCACCACGGCTCGGCCTACTCCAGCTCGAAGAAGTTCCTCGAGACGATCCAGCCGCGCTTCGCCCTCGTCAGCGTCGGCGAGAACAACCGCTACAAGCACCCCGCCCCCCAGACCATGGAGCGGGTGCGCCGGGCCGGGGCCACCGTGCTCCGCACGGATCTGAGCGGCACCATCCGCATGCTCAGCGACGGCACGGAGGTGCGCGCGGTGGTCGAGAGCTGGCCCACCCCCCAGCTGCCCCCCGGGGTCACGGTCTCTCCGGCGCCCTTCGTGCCCGACCTGGCCCCGCCGCCGCCCCAGGTCGCCACCGCGCCGCCGCCGCCCCCGATGGTCGAGGCCGCCCCGCCCCCGGCGCCCCCGCCCGCGGTGACGAGTGCGCCGGCCGTGGCCGTGGCGCCGCCGCCGCCGCGCCGCCGGGGCTGGTTCTGGCGGCGACGCGCCCGGCGCCAGGCCGCCGCCGCTCCGGTCGTGGCCGCCGCGCCCGCGCCGGCCCCCGCTCCGGCACCGCCGCCCCCGCCGCCCGCCTCGTCCAAGAAGGATGCGGGTCGCAGGCTGCGGACGAGCCCCTCAGAGGACGATGTTCATCG
>CAXQUZ010000159.1:0-7998 GCA_964226865.1 Myxococcota bacterium
CAGACGTGTGCTCTTCCGATCTGGTTGGCGTGGCCTGGCTCCGGCCCAGCATGGGTCCGACCCTGGCACTCCAGGTGCGCGCCCCCGCTGCCCCTGCCTCCCATCCCCTCCGCGCCGCGGCTGGTCACCTCATCGGCCTCGCCAGCGGGGCGACGGCTCGGTGGGGAGTCGAGCTCGCCAGCGATGTCATCCTCGGAGCCCCTTCGCAGGGTGCGCCCCGTCTGGCCGCGCTGGGAGGAGCCTTCGCCCTGTCCATGACTCTCGCCCTCACGCACCGACTGGACGCCGCCCACCCACCTGCCGCGGCGACTACCCTGATCGTCGCGCTCGGACTCGTTCCCGCGGCCCGGGGTGCCCTGTGCTGGGCCGCCCTGGCCCTGGGCGTCGTGGTGGTGCTGGGAGAGCTGCTGCGACGATGGTGCTTGGAATAGGTGGACGCGATACCACTTTATTGGTAGCTCTGGCTCCCATTCAGACAGGAGTCCCCATGTCGCTGGACGTCGCCGCACTGCGTGAGAGCTTCGACCTCGTGGTCGAGAAAGAGCCCGTCGTGGCCACGCGCTTCTACCCGATCCTCTTCGAGCGCTACCCCCAGGTGAAGCCGCTCTTCGGCCGCCACAGTGGCGACGAGCAGCAGAAGATGCTCACCGACATGCTCGCCCGCGTCATCGAGCACGTCGAAGACCCGGAGTGGCTCACCACGGAGCTGGCGGCCCTGGGCCGGCGCCACGTCCAGTACGAGGTGACCCCCGAGATGTTCCCCTGGGTGGGGGAGTGCCTCGTGGCGACGCTGGCCGAGGTCACGGGCGATGCCTGGACGCCCCGCTACGAGAAGGCCTGGATCGAGGCCTATGGCGCCATCACCGCGCTCACCCTCGCCGGCTACCCCTCGCCGGAGTGAGCCGCGAGCAGCCGCCGCAGCCCCTGCCCGTTGCCCACCACGTCCGCGAGGCTGTGGTGGTCGAGCTCGTCCAGGAAGGCCGCGCGAGCGTCGGCCAGTGCGGCCTTCAGCCGGCAGGCCGGCGCGATCACGCAGGCGCTGGGCTCCGGTCCCATGCACTCGACGAGCTGCATGTCGGGCTCGATGGCCTGCACGACCCGCCCGAGGCGGATGTCTTCGGGGGGGCCGACCAGGTGGATGCCGCCGCCCCGGCCGCGCTCGGTCTGGACGAAGCCGGCGTGGGCGAGGGCCTGCACGACCTTGCGCAGGTGGTGCAGCGACACGGCGTGGTGGCGGGCGATGTCGGCGGTGCGCGCGGACCGGTCGTCCTGGAGTGCGAGGTAGATCAGCACCCGCAGGGCGTAGTCGGTCTGGGTGGTCAGGCGCATGGGTGCTCCTATCGCGTCGGTGGGCCTCCCAGCGGGCGGGCGGGGCAGCGGTGCAGTTCTTCGGGGCGCAGGTCTCCGGGGCGCAGGTCTCCGGGGCGCAGTTCTCAGGAGCGGCCGGGGCCGGGGTGGGCTACGCTCTCTCAGAATCTCAACGGAGCTGGATATCCGCTGATGTCGTCGCGCCGCCTGGAGACTGTCCCCCGTGCCCGCCGTGCTGGAGGCGCCCTGTCCGGGGCTGCGGGCCACCGCTTCACCCACGCGGGACCCGCCGTGCCCTGGCGGTTCCTGGCCCGGGGCGCCGCGGGGCCCCTCCGCAGTGCGCTGCTGCGGCGCGGTGGCTGTGACCGGCAGCTCGCCCATCCCCGGCTCTGCTCGTGCCTGGCCTCGCGCCCCTAGGAGCACGCGCCATGTCCTCCCCTCTCCCCGTCGTCGCCGCCGTGCACCGCCCCTGGTTCCTGCTGGGCGTGATCTCGGCCGTGCTGTCGATGGCGTGGTGGCTGCTGTTCTGGCTGGGTGTGGGCTTTGCCCCCCAGCAGCTCATCGCCCCCGCCGTGCCGCCGGGCCACGCCCACGGCCTGCTCATGAGCCACGGGCTGTTTGGCTTCTTCATCTTCGGCTTCCTCTCGACGGTCTTCCCCAAGTGGCAGCGCCAGCCCGCGCTGGACCGGGCGGCCTGGCTGCCGGGGGTGGTGCTCGGGGTCCTGGGCTTCGCGCTCACCCTCGTCGGCACGGTGGCCGGGCGGGCCTGCCTCGGGGCCGGCGTGGGGCTGCTGGCCTTGTCCCATGCGGCGGCGAGCCTGCCGCTGGTGCGGGTCTTCGTGCAGGCCGGCGAGCACCGGGCGCTGCATGCCTGGGTCTCCCTGCTCGGTCTCGCGGGCGGCCAGCTCGCCCTGCTCGCCTTCCTCGTGGGCCTCGTGCAGGGCGACACGGTGTGGACCGGCCGCGCCCTGGATGCCTCGGTCTGGGCCTTCCTGCTGCCGATCTACGCCACGGTCTGCCACCGCATGGTGCCGTTCTTCAGCCGCTGTGTGTACCCGGACTATGAGCTGCGCCGGCCCTGGTGGCCCCTCGCCCTCATCGTCGGCGGCGCGGCGGGCCACCTCGCCCTGACCTGGTCCGGTGCTGCGGCCTGGGCGTGGACGGCCCACGTCGCCGCGGCGGTGGGTGCGGGCTGGCTGGCGGTGGCCTGGCGGCCCTGGCAGTGCCGGCGCCCTGCGCTGCTCGGCTCCCTTCACCTGGGCTTCGCCTGGCTGCCGGTGTCGCTGCTGCTGTTCGCCGCCCAGAGCCTCGCCCTGGCCAGCACCGGCCGGCTCATCGCGGCGCGCGCTCCCCTCCATGCCCTGACCATCGGCATGTTCGGCACGCTCATGGTCGCCATGGTCACCCGCGTCAGCCGGGGCCACTCGGGCCGCTCCCTGGAGATGTCGGCGCCGGTGCAGGGCCTCGTGGTGCTGGTGCAGGGCATTGTGCTTGTGCGCATCGCCGGGGAGCTGCTCGCCGGCGGTCCGGGCGGCCTGCACGCCACCCTCGCCGCTGCGGGCCTCTGGCTGCTCGTCGCCGGCGCCTGGGCCGCCATCCACGGCCCCATGTACTGGACCCCCCGCGCCGACGGCCGCCCCGGCTGAGGAGCCCCCATGCAGTCCGCCCCCACCGCGTCCCCCGCCCCCCGCTGGCAGCCCCTCACCGGCGGCACGGCCGTGTGGGTCTTCATGGGCGTCGAGGTCGTGACCTTCGGCATGTTCCTGGTCTGGCATGCCGCCGCCTGGCGCTCTGATCCTGCGGCCTTCGCCGCCGCCCAGCAGCACCTCGACCTCGGCTCCGGCGTGCTGGGAACGATCATCCTGCTGGCCGGCAGCTGGTGCGCTTATCAGGGCGTTCTCGCCAATGCCGCGGCCCGTCCTCTGACCACCGCCCGCTGGCTCGCTGCCGGCAGCGTCGCGGGGCTCGCCTTCACGGTGAACAAGGTCTCGGAGTGGATCCCCCACCTCCGCGAGGGCATCGGGCTGTCGAGCGGTGACTTCTGGTTCTCCTACCTCTTCCTCACCCAGATGCACTTGATGCACGTCATTCCCGGCGCTGCCATCCTCGCGGTGCTGGCCTGGCGGGCCCGCCGAGGGGACTACGGCCCCGACGAGGCCCTGCCCGTGGAGGCCGGCGCGGCCTTCTGGCACCTCGTCGACGTGGTCTGGATCCTGCTCTTCTCCGTTCTCTACGCGATGCACCCATGAGCCGCTCCACCCTCTCGCTGGTCGCCTTCCTCGCCCTCGTGCTGCTCACCCTGGCCACCTGGCAGGCCGCCGAAGGGGCGCTGGGCCCCGGTGCGGTCGCCCTGGTCGCGACAGCCAAGGTCGCCCTCATCGGCGGGGTCTTCCTGGAGCTCGACCGGGCTTGGCCGGTCTGGGCCCTGCTCTCGGCGGGGCTCACGGTGGCGGTGCTCGGAGGGTCGGCGCTGCTGCTCGCGAGCTGAGCGGCTGAGCCCGTCAGGCACCGACCTGAAGGCACACCCGGCCGCCGTCCTCGAGCAGTCTGGCGGCGGCGGCGCCAGCGACCTGGGAGCAGTGCAGCGGGCGGGTCGGCAGGCCGAGCATGCGCCGCACGGGGCCGATGCTGTCCACGAGCACGAGCTGGGCTGCGCCGAGCCGCCCGAGCAGCTCCCCGCAGGCCTGCTCGTCCTCGAAGTCCGGGCTGGCCAGGGCCACATCGGCGCCGTGGAAGAACGCGAAGATGGCCTCTGCTTCGTCGTCTTGAACGAAGCGGTGCAGGGCTTGCTGGCAGAGGGCGATGCGCACGCCCTTCCAGTCCAGACGCACGCAGACCGGATCGACCGGAGGACGGCGGAGGGTGAAGGCGAGGCGCCGGGCCGCGCGGCCGGGGTGGGCGAGGGCGATGCGGGTCTTGCGCCAGGCCTCGGCGGGGGTGGCGTAGGGAATCGGGCGGTAGGGCCGCACCGCGAGGGTGAGGTCTCCGAGCTGCACGGGGGTCCTGGGGGTCAGGGCGATGCCCGGGCGCCCCAGCCAGGACAGCACCGCAGGCGGGGCCAGCACCCGGCCGCTCCCTGGGCCGGCGCCCGCCACCCGCTCGGCCTCGGTCCACGTGAGCAGGGCAGGCTCTCGGCTCGCCGCGGGAGGATCCACGCGCAGGGGCTCGCCGTCGAGGAGCAGCCGCAGTCCGCTCATGCCCAGGTGGTCGATGCGCAGCTCCATGGGGCCTCCGTGTGGGCGCCGCGGGCCGGGCGGCAGAAGTGTCCGCAGGGACCGGCGCGCCAGCGGTTGAGGTGTTATGGACCCATAACTCCATTGACTGTCATCCGGAGGGCCCATGTTCACCCTCGACACCCGCGTCTCCGCCGCCCTGGCCGCCCGTCCCGAGCTGCGCACGCTGCTGCCCGCCTTCCATCCTGCCTTCGAGAAGCTGAACCACCCGGTGCTCGGGCGCATCATGCCCAAGCTCGTGACGGTGCGGGACGCCGCCCGGGTGGCCGGGGTCGACCCCGAGGCCCTGCTGGAGGTCATGAACCTCCAGGGCCCGCCCGCCGAGGTGGCGCCCCTGGCGGAGGTCGAGCGCGTGCGCGAGCCCGCACCGGCCTGGCTGGCGGGGGCAGCGGTCGAGTTGCTCGATCTGCAGCCCATGCTCGCCGCCGGCGCGGAGCCCTTCCCCGCCATCATGGCGGCCCTGCGGGCGCTGCCCACCGGCGGCGTGCTCCAGACCCTCACCCCCTTCGAGCCCGCCCCGCTGCGCTCCCTGCTGGGACGGCGGGGCTGGGAGAGCCACGTCGCCTGGGCGGACAAGGTCTGCACCACGAGCTTCTTCCGGCGTCCCGACGCCCACCTCGCCCCGACCGAGGCCCCCCTGCGCCGGCCCCGCCCGGGCCCCGGGGGGCACACCCTCGACCTCCGGGGCCTGGAGCCGCCCCAGCCCCTCCAGGCGGTGCTCTCCGCCCTCGACAGCGGGGCCCTGCCCCTGGAGCTGCGCCACCACCGCGAGCCGGCCCTGCTCTACCCCCGCCTGGAGGAGCGCGGCCTGCGGTGGACCGTGGCCCGGGACGGCGACGACTACCTCATCGCGATCCCGCCCGGTGCCGAGCCCGATGCAGGCTGAGCACCGGCTGCTCCTGCCCGGACGGCTGGTGGCCGTGCCGGTGGCGGCGGCGGTGCTCGCGGAGGCAGGTGCGTGGGCGCTGGCCGCTGCGCCGGGCACCCTCTCGCCCGCCTGGTACGCCGTGCCCCGGCTGCTCACCGCGGTGCACCTGCTGACCCTCGGCGCCCTGAGCCTCAGCATCGTGGGCTTCGGCTGGCAGCTCGTGCCGGTGGTCACCGCCGAGGCGCCGCCGCCGTGGTTCGAGAGCCTCGCCCGCTGGGTCAACCGGGCTGCGGTGCCCGGGGTCGGGCTGCTGTGCCTGGGCATGCTCGGGCTGCCGCCCCACCCGGTCACGGTCGTCGGCGCCGCCCTGCTCGTCGGGGCCCTGCTGCTGCGCTCCGGAGCGGTCACCGTGCTGCTGCTGCGGGCGAAGGGCCGGGCGGCGGTCCGGGGGTGGCTGCTGGCCGCCGAGCTGTGCCTGCTCGTGGGCCTGGGCCTCGGAGCCTCCCTGCTCGCCGGTCGCCTGGGCCATTCCGTGCTCCCCGATCCCATCGGCGGCATCGGCTGGCACGCCGCCCTGCTGCTGCTGGGCTGGGTGGGGGGCTGGATCGGCGGGCTGGGCTCGGTGCTGCTGCCGATGTTTGCGGTGGCCCCGACGCCGCGGTCCGGGGCGCTGGCCGCGGCGGGGCTGCGGTGGTTCGGTGGGCTCGCGACCGGTCAGGTCCTCGTCTGGGGGCTGGGCGCCGTGCTGCTGGTGGCGACCCTGCTCTGGAGCGTGCACCAGCGGGTGCAGCGGCGGCTGTCGGTGGGCATCGCCACGGCGGTGTGTGGGCTCGTCGGCCTGCTCGGAGTGGTCGGCAGCACCGGGCATGTCGCAGCCCCGACGGTCGCTGCCGTGGCCCTCGTGCTCTTCGTGCTGCCGGTGCTGCGCGGGGTGACCCTGCGCATCGGCCCCTTCCTGCTGTGGAGCCACCAGCTCGCCCAGGACCTGCGACGGGCGCCCCCGGTGGCCTCCCTCACCCCCCCGCCCCTCGTGTGGGCCGCAGGTGCCCTCGCGGTGCTCGGCGGCGCCTTGGTCGTGGGGGCGCTCGTGTCCCACTCCTTCGCGCTCGGCCGGCTCGGTGCCGGTCTGGCCCTCCTCGGCACCCTGGCCCACGGTGCGGTGCTGCTCACCGCCGCCGTTCGGGCCGCCCTCGCCCGCAACCGTCTCGATGCCCTCGGCGGCACGGAGCACCCATGAGCATCTTGAGCTGGATCAAGAACGCCCTCCAGCAGGATATTCCCGACAACCCCGCCGTCTTCGAGCTGCCCGGTGAGGAGGGGCGTCTGCTGGCGGCCCTGCGCCACGTCATCGACCCGGAGGTGGGCTCGGACATCGTGTCGATGGGCCTCGTGCGGGGCCTGGAGCTCGACGGCGACGCGGCCCGGCTGCGCATGACCCTGACGACGCCGGGCTGCCCCATGGCCGGCTACCTGCTCGCCGAGGTGGATCAGGTCTTCGCCGCCTTCGGCATCGACGTCGACATCGCCCTGGAGTTCGAGCCGCCCTGGTCCCCGGCCCACATGTCGGCCCAGGGGCGGGCGGACGTCGAGGCCGGGGAGTAGCCCCCGGAGGCTGGGACCCTCAGAACTTCGCCATCAGCACGTGCTTGACCTCCCAGGCCGGCGCGTTGGACGCGATGCCACCCGTGATCAGGCGGCTGCCGGCCTCGCCGGGCAGGAAGATGCCGAAGAGCGCGGCGTAGCTCAGGCCCTTGGTGATGGTGAGCTTGGCGTTGACGTCGACCTCGGCGCCGAGGTCCTGCGTGCTGCCCCCCGTGGGGTCTCCGGCGAGGTCGAAGCCTGGCACGGGCTGGGTGGCCCGCAGGTAGGTGTAGCTGGACTCCAGGCGCAGGGGCTTGACCGGGGTGAAGGAGATGCGGCCCTGCACGGCCGTGGTGTTCTCGAGCTCGCGGTAGCCGCGCGAGACCGGGGAGCCGAGGCCCTGGGGTGAGATGCCCCCGACGTCGGGCATGACCGAGTCCTCCCAGACGTTGGTGAGGCCGAAGAAGCCCATGGTCTGGATCTTGTTGATGTTGCCGCGGCCGCTGGTGACGTCGTCGTCGCCCGAGCCCATGCCGAAGGTGGCCCCGAGGCTGGCGGGGATGCCGATGTCGATGTTCTGGTCCAGCGAGGCGTAGGCGTTCCAGCCCGACAGCTCGCCGTTGTTCATGTCGAGCAGGCCCCCGGCGAAGTCCCGGTTGTTCACCTCGTCGGTGCCCATGAGGTAGTCGCCCTCGACGATCCACTCCAGGCCCTCGCCCACCTCGGCCTTGCCCTGGGCGGAGAGGCCCAGCGCGGTGGCCATGCTCACGTTGGGGCGAAAGCGGCTGTTGAAGTAGCCGTAGCCCTGGGGAAAGAAGGTGGCCGTGCCGTCACCGGAGCGGTCCTGGTAGTAGAGGCCGAAGAGCTCCGCCTTCATGGTGGAGGTCGAGACGAGCAGCCGGCCGCCGCCGAATGTTTTTTTGATAAGTAATATGCTGCACTTAAACCTGATATTCCTGATCCAACAACAGCTATTTTCATTTTACAAAAAATTTATGCTGCTGAGTC
>CAXQUZ010000160.1:0-57499 GCA_964226865.1 Myxococcota bacterium
GCTCGCCCTGTCCTACGGGTACACGTCCAGTCCAGGCTGGATCGCGGTCTTCGACAGCCTGCCCGAACCTGGAGCCTCCTACACCGAAGCGGATGCTGTGATCAGCTCATCCGCAGAAGACAGGAACTTCAGCCACGTGGCCGCTGCGAGCGACATCACAGGCGATGGCCAGACCAACCTTCTGATCACGTCCAACCGGTTCACTGAGCTCAGCGAATCCATGCCGGGCGACCCTCTCTATGTTGCCTCCTTCACTGAGAGCGCAGACCTCTCGATGGATGCGCTCCAGACCTATCTGTCGCCCGTCGGCTCCTACCTCGGGTCGTACCTCGGTTCCAACGGAGACCTCAACGCTGACGGCATCAACGACCTCATCGTCGGCGGCGCAGAATTCGACCCGACGGAGCTGTCGGTCGCCGCGGTGTGGATTGCCGTCGGAGGCCCGGACACCGGTGTGCTCCAGCTCGAAGACCAGCACGGCAGCATCCGCGAGTTCCCGGAAGGCGGCATCTACGGCGCGGCCATGCCTGGAGACCTCAACAACGACGGCTACGACGACTTTCTCGTATCCACGGCCAAGCACGGTGAAGGCGGCGAACACGTCTACACCTTCCTCGGCCCCGCCAGCGGCACCCTCACCATCGACGACGCCGTCGCCACCATCGACGGCCTCGTGCTCGCCAAGTCCAGCGCGCCCATCGGCGACCTGGACGGCGACACCGTGCCCGAGCTCGCCCTCCAGGGCCCCTGCGTGAAGTCCGACCCGGCCCTGCGCTGCGTCTACCTCTTCCACGGCCAGGATGTCGTCGGTGCCGTCGAGCTCGACGACGCATGGATCCTCGAGGGGGCGGAGCCCGGTGACGACTTCGGCGAGACCGTCGCCGCCATCGGCGATGTCAACGACGACGGCTTCGGAGACTTCGCCATCGCCGCTCCCCTCGACGCCGCCCGCGGCCCCTATGGCGGCATGGTGTACTTGATCCCGGGGACGGCGTGGTGAGCGGCGTCTTCGCAATGAGACCCGGTGTGGTGAGACCGTGGGGTCTCGTGGCCCTGGTCGGTCTGGCCTGCCAACCGGCGGGGCCCAAGCCAGACGATGCGGCGTCTGTCGACACGGAGGCCGGCGCGACCCGGGCCCTGCCTTCGTCGATCCGTCGGGCCTGCGGGGGCCGCTCCTCCACCGCCGGGCGCGGCGCCGGTCCCCGAGGCGGGCCGTCCCCTACTCCCGCGTCACCGTGATCCCATCCGAGGCCACCACCGTCCCCCACAGGTCGGTCGCGACCAGCTCGATCGCGTTGTCGCCCGCGTCCAGGGCCACCTCGACCTGCCAGGTCTGGCGGTCGAGCCAGGTGACCGGGGTCTCGACGGCGTCGCCCTCGACGTAGATGCGGGCGACGTCGACCCAGCCCGTGCCGGCGAGGGTGGCCGTGGCGCCGGAGACCGCGAAGTCCTCGCCGCCGTTGGTGGTGATGGCGAAGTCCACCGGGGGGAAGCGGGCGGTGACGGCGGCGCTGTCGCCGGAGAGCGCGTGGGCGGCGCGGGCGTCCATGTGGGCGCAGTGGGCGGTGAAGTCCTGGTCGGGCAGCAGGGACTGGAGCTGGGCGCACCAGGGGGCGAGGTGCTCGGTCGTGTAGGCCGTGCGGATCAGGTCGACGAGGTGGCCGTAGAACATGCGCTCCCAGACGGGGTTCTCGAGCATGCGGGCGAGGTCGCTGTTGCCGATCAGCGGCATCGTGGCCGAGGAGTAGAAGTCGAGGTCGTGGGGGAAGTACAACACCCGGCCGTCCGCGGGGCGCACGTAGAATTGGGCGTTGTGTTGGCTGCCCACGCCGCCGTACTGGTCGGTGACGCCGGCGAGGGAGGCCATGGCGAAGGCCCGCAGCCACTGGTCCATGTCGAGCACCCGCTCGGCGCTCGCCACAAGGTCGTCGTCGGTGCTGTCGAAGAGGGCGCCCAGTGCCTGCATGCCGCGGTAGTCGTCGCGGCGGGCGTTGTTCTTGATGAGGTAGATCCAGCGCCAGTGCTCGGGGTCGTCCCCCAGCCAGGTGATGGGCGTGCCCACGACCCGGTCGGGCTGGGGCAGCTTGCGGCCCTCGGGCGTGCCGTCGTCGGTGGTCGTCGGGTAGTAGATGAGCTCGTACTCGAAGCGGGTGCCGTCGCTGCCGTCGTCGAACTGGGCGTCCAGCACCAGCCCGCTGAAGCGGTCGAGCTGCAGCTCGGCGGGGCCCGTGGAGGCGCCGTCGGGGGCGATGAGCTGGATGAGGTCGTTGTGTTCGCCCGACACCGAGCCGGCGCGGGTCATGGCGAGGTTGAGCAGCACCTCTCGCTGGCCGTAGCCGACCCCCTCGGAGCGGTCGATCATCACGCTGGTGTGGCTGCCGCGGAAGGGCGCGTCGTCCCCGAAGCGCAGGGCGTAGCCGACGCGGGCCGCCGTGGGCCGGCCCCGCTGGCTGCCCTTGAGGCGCACGCCCACGTCGTAGAAGACCTCGCGCTCCTGGTAGACCACCGTGGCGCCGACCCGGTCGTTGCTCATGAGGCGCACCTCGTCGTGGAGCAGGGCCGTGTCGGCGGCGGTCATGAGGATGCGGAGCGCGGGCAGCCCGGTCGTGGAGCCGGCGCCGTCCTGGGGGGTGACGAGGGCGCGGGAGTCCGGGCCGCCCGCGGGCGCGAAGGCCGTGGCGCCCGTGCTGTCGGTGGCCTCCACATAGAGCTGGGTCACGGTGCCCGCGGGCTGGCCGGGGAGCTGGCCCGTGTAGTGGCCCGGGGCCGACGCGGTCATGGGGGTCGGCGAGAAGGCCGCGCCGTCGACGGCGGACCAGAGCGTGACCGTGTCGATGCCGTCGGGGTCGTGGAGGTCGACGGAGACCTCGACCGGCACCCCCGGCGGGGGCACGGCGGGGTCGTGGCGGAGGCGCTGCCAGGTGGGGCCGAGGTTGGCCTCCCACACGGAGTTCCGGGCGCCCGGCGTGCCGGACAGGGCCGGCTGGGGCAGGAGGGTCGTGGTGGGCAGGCGGTGGAAGTAGAGCCGGGAGTGGAGCTGGTTGGAGCCCGACACCCAGCGGGCCCGGAACGAGACCTCCACCTCGCCCGTGCCGGTCTCGCCCGTGAGCGTGGTCTCGGCGTGGTTGTGCATGTGGCCCGTGGGGCCGGTGGCCACGAGGCGCAGCACGGAATTGCTGGCGTCGTCGGGATCGGGGACCACCTCGCTGTGGCGGTGGGTGCCGAGCAGCCGCCAGCCCTCGGTGCCCGCGGCGAAGTCGCCCACGTCGAGCAGCTCGACCGCCTCGCCCTCCGGGTCGCGCACCACCCGGAGGTCGTCGACCAACACGACGCCCGCGTCGAGCAGGCCGAGCACCAGCTCGTTCCAGACGCCGTCGGGCCCGACCACGGAGGGCTCCGCCAGCCCGCGGATGGAGACCTCCGTCCAGGCGGCCCGGCCCGACTCGTCGCTGGCCGCCCAGGCCTCGGCGGCGGCGTTGTCGGCCCAGGGGCTGCGCAGCTCCAGGCTGGAGCCCCCGCCGTCGGCGGCACCGGGCCAGCGACCGCCGTCGAAGTAGTGCACCTCGTCCGCCGGGTTGCCGTCGGCATCGACCAACAGCAGGCGGTCGCCCCCGTCGCCGAGGCGCCCCTCCCAGCCGCCCACCACCTCCACGCCCGGCCAGTCGGCCCGCACGGCCGCGGGGTCGCGCGCCACGACGAGGTAGCCGTCCGGCGGGAGCAGCGTGCCCTCGGGAATGCGGTAGGACACGGCATCCGTGAGGGCCCAGCCGCCCAGGTCCACCGGCGCCGTGCCCCGGTTGTAGAGCTCCACCCACTCCTCGTCCCGCTCGGTGAAGGGCTGGCCCGCCTCCGACACCGGGGCGCGGTGGAACATCAGCTCGTTGATGACGATGTCTTCGGAGAGCGCGAAGTCGTTCGCCTCGCCGGGCGTGGCGGACAGGGGGCGGCCCCAGGGGCCCTCGGGCGACACGCGGGCCTGGAGCCAGCTGGTCACGGCGACCCCGTCGAGCAGCTGGGAGCCGTCCGCCCGGAGCAGGAACAGCCGGTCGCCGGGCGCCAGCGCGAGGTCGACGGCCACCTCCGCGACCCCGCCGGCCGCCACCGTGCCCGCCAGCGGCGCGGACACCGCGCCCGTGGAGCTCGCCAGCACGTAGTCGGCCAGCCCGCGGTCGGTCTCGCTGAGGTTGACCAGCTCCACCCAGTCCAGCGCGTCCGCGGCGGGCAGCTCGCTGAGGGCCAGGGGCCGCTCGGAGCTCAGCTCGGCCAGCTCCGCCGTGAGCGCACACCCGAAGAAGAAGTCCTCCGCCGCGTCGGCGGTGGCCTGGTGGACCTCGACCGCCAGGATGTTCTCGCCAGACCGCAGCGCGCCGGCATCCAGCGCGACGACGAAGCTGTGCGCCGGGTCGACGGCGGTGGTGGCGCGGGTCGTGGGGCCCAGGCCGCCCGACGGCAGGTTCTCCCGGTGGACCTCCGTGCCGTTGAGGAAGACGGCGAGGCCGTCGTCGACGGTGCAGGCCAGCCACAGGGTGGCGGCGGCGGGGTCGGCGTCCCAGGAGAAGGCCGTGCGGAGGTAGACGGTGGTGGGCACGGCCGGGAGCACGTCGCCCCCGGGCGCGGGCACCGCCGGGTCGACCGTGCGGAACAGGGCGTAGGTGTCGTCGGTGTTGGTGACCGAGGCGGCGTCGAAGGTGTCGGCCCAGATGAACTGCGCCGCGTCGGTGAAGGCGCCGCCCACGGTGCTGCCCCAGGGGGCGTCGGTGCGCGGGCGCTCCACGGCCGGCAGCGCCCAGGAGCCCCGGGCATCGGCGTCGGCCGCGAGGGCGGCGAGGGTGGCGGTCTCGGGGGGCGTGCCGGCCGGCAGGGCACCGGGGTTGTCGCCGGGCGCTCCGAGCACCCACTCCCAGCCCGTGGCGTCGGTGCCGAGGGTGGCCGCGGGCAGCTCCAGCTCGGCGATGGCCATCTGGGTGGAGGTGCTGTCGCCCGTCTGCTCCCAGGCCGCGAGGAAGAGGTGGTCCGTGGGGGCGAGCTCCACCTCCCACTCGTCGACGGTGGTCCAGCTGCCGTCGGTGTCGCTGCCGAGCAGCCGCAGCCCCGTGCCGTCCGCCGCGCCCGCGTAGACCGCGTAGTGGTTGTCGGCCGTGGCCCACAGCAGGCCGGTGCTCAGGCCCTCGGTCGGGCCGCCGGTGACCGGCGCCTGGAGCGTCTCCCAGCCGGTGTCGTCGAAGTCGGCCTCGGCCCAGTCCGCCGGGGGCGCCGTGCCGCTGGTCTCGCCCTGCCACGCGGCGTCTTCGGGCACGAGCACCAGCTCCACCGGGGGCGTCAGCGGGTCGAGGGCATTGGAGGCGCCGGGGGTGCCGCCGGGCACGGTGCTGGCGGTCCAGTGCTCGCCCAGGTCGCTGGCGGCGTCGTGGTCGCGCTTGGAGAGGGGGAAGCCCGAGCCGTCGGCCAGCACGGGCCAGACCGGCGTGGTGCCGTACTCCAGGGTGTCGATGACCCGGCCGCTGCGGCTGACGAGCTCGATGCGCTCTCCCTCGTCGGCCAGCCGGCCCTCCCCGGGACCGAGGGCCGGCACGCCGAGCCGGGCGGGGTCTTCGGCCACCACGACGAAGCCGCCGGCGGGGATGCGGGTGCCCTCGGGGAAGGTCCAGTCCACGGCGCCCCCCAGGGTCCAGCCCGACACGTCCAGGTCGAGCACCATGGGGTTGTGCAGCTCGATCCACTCGGTGTCGTCGTCGGAGGCGGGGACGGGGTGGAGCTCGGTGAAGGTGGCCGGGCCCGGGGAGTCGACGGCGCCGCGCCGCCACAGGGCGGGCCCCGACCGGCCGTCGATGACCTCCACCTCGTCGTCGTCCGCTGCGGGCGCCGGCTCCGGGGAGGGCGCCGGTCCCGTGTCGTCGCCTCCGGCCGCACCGGGCTTGGACGGCCGGCCGGTGCCAGCGCGCTGGCAGCCGAGGAGCAGCAGGAGGAGGGCGGGGGTTCGCAACGACAGCCTCACGCAGGGGCGGAGGCTACCACCGACCCGCGGCGCCGGAGCGGATCTGTCGGCGCCCGCCCACGGCACTGCCGCTGCGGCGCCCCGCGGTGTGGTCCCGCGGGTGGCGCGATTGGGTCAGGGGCTCCGGGCCCGCGGGGGGCCGGCCGCTCCCCGGGCCCAGCCGCGAGAGCCCCGGATCTCCGTCGGCAATGCCGGGGTGCCCTGCCGTCGCGGCGCCCGGCGGCGGTCCCTGGGGGGGGAGCGTCCGTGGGCGGGGCTGCGGCATCCTGGGGCTGTCCGTCCCTGCCTCTCTGCCCCCGTGGAGCCCCCCATGGTCCCCCGCCTCGCTGCCCTGCTCGCCCTCGCCTCGCTCTCGGCCCTCGCGGCCGGCTGCGGCGACAAAGACACCGACACCGCCGCGGGTGCCCCCGACGGGGCCGGGGCCAGCGGCGGTGACGCCACGGCCGACGGCTGCACCGGCTGCCAGCTCGAGCAGCGGGGCGCCTGCCTCACGTCCTATGACGACGGCGACAGCGTCCACATCGTCGAGTTCTTCTCCTGCGACGAGGACCAGGCCGCCGCCGAGGTGGCCGCCGAGGGGGCCGCCAGCCCGAACAGCCGCTTCGACATCGTCGACGCCGGCGACGGCCTCGTCCAGCTCATCGAGCCCGCCGGCACCTGCCTCTACCTGATCTGGGAAGACAACGGGAACAGCCGTCCCTACGGCTTCCTCATCACCACCGACTGTGGCCGGGCCGCCGAGGCCGAGGCGAGCCCGTCCGTCGCCTGGGCCACCGAGACCTTCTCGCTGGTGGCCGTCGGCGACGACACCGTGCGCCTCGAGGCCCCCGGCCGCGACCTCTGCGTCGGCTACGACGACGGCGACGTGCCCACGGCCCCCGACGACGTCGAGGTGCTGCCCTGTGACGACCCCTACGTCGACCCCCTCTGGACCCTGCGCCGCTGAGCCCCGCGCCGCTCCCTGGCCCCGGCGCGCCGCACTCCGGTGGCCGGGGCCCGCGGTGGGCTACGCTCTGGGCACGCCGACCCCCGGAGCCCACCTTGCGCGTCCTGCTCATCAACCCGTCGATGAACATGAAGAAGCTCGGCCGCTTTGCCGGCCTGCTCGAGCCCATGCCCTGCATCGGGCTGGCCTACATCGCCGCCGCGCTGGAACAGCACGGCTGCTTTGTGCGCGCCATCGACATGTTCGCCGACAAGCTCTCGGGCGACGAGGTCGTCGAGAAGGCCGTCGCCTTCGAGCCCGACATGATCGGCATGACCGTGCTCACGCCGTCTGCCCCCATCTGCGCCGAGCTCTCGGCGCGCATCCGGGCCCGCCTGCCCAAGGTCAAGATCGTCTGGGGTGCCGTCCACGCCGATGTCTTCGCCAAAGACATCGTCCGCGCCGACGAGGCCGACTTCTGCATCCACCACGACGGCGAGCTCACCATCTGCGAGCTGGTCGACGCGCTGGAGGGCGGCAACGAAGACGACCTCGAGAAGGTCGACGGCATCACCTGGAAGCGCCGCTCGGGCGAGGTCATCACCAACAAGGAGCGGGCGCTCAACCGCGACCTCGACAGCCTGCCCTACCCCGCCTGGCACCTCTTCCCCTACCACCGCTACGGCCTGCTCCCCTTCGCCGACTTCGCCAAGCCCGTGCTCACCATGGCCGGCTCCCGGGGCTGCCCCTACCGCTGCGACTACTGCTCGCTCATCAACACGGGCGGCAAGGTCTACCGCAAGCGCGACCCCATCAAGCTCGTCGACGAGTACGAGTACCTGGTCGACCGCTACGGCGTGAAGCAGATCGGCTTCATCGACCCCATCTTCCCCCTCGTGAAGAAGGACCTCGAGCCCTTCTGCCGCGAGCTGGTGAACCGGGGCCTCGACGAGAAGTGCCAGTGGCTCAGCGAGACCCGCGCCGACCGCCTCGACGAAGACACCTGCCGCATCATGTACGAGGGCGGCTGCCGCCGCGTGCTCATGGGCATCGAGAGCGGCAGCGATCTGTTGCTGGGCAACGTCAACAAGAACATCACCACCGACAAGGTGCGGGTGGGCGTGGCCAACGCCAAGAAGGCCGGCATCCAGACCGTCGGCCTCTTCATGATCGGCATGCCCGGCGAGACCCCCGAGATGACCAAGGAGACCGTCGAGTTTGCCGTCGACCTCGACGTCGACTTCGCCAAGTTCGCCATCACCGTGCCCTTCCCGGGCTCCAAGCTCTTCACCGACCGCTGGCAGAAGGATCTCTTCCGGGACGACTGGGAGAACTACACCACCTTCAACCCCGACCCCGATCGCCTGATCTACCACCCCGAGGGCTACGACCCCGAGCTGCTCATCAAGATGCAGTCCTGGGCCCTGCGGCGCTTCTACATGCGCCCCAAGCAGATCAAGCGCCAGATGCTCGAGCTGCGCACCATCTCGCCGAAGATGCTGCTCTACGGGCTCTACGGCATGGCCATCTGAGCCTCTTGGGTTGCGCTTGGGTTGCGCTTCGGTTGGGGTCGAGGGTGGGGGCGCCGGCCGCGCGGCGGCCTCTGCCCGCTCCGGCTGCCCAGCAGCCTCCGCCGCTCCCGGCGCACAGCGCCGTCCGCCCGCCCGGGCGCGCGGCGCCCGTGCGTCCAAGATGGCGCGCTACTCCTTGTCTTGGGAGCTGGCGAAGCGGGTCTTGTTGAAGAAGGGGATGGTCACCCCCGCCGCGAGCAGGGCCGCGCCGGCGCCGGTGATCCCGACGGCGGTGGAGCGGCTGCCGAGCAGCACCGAGCCCCCCGGCGACGACATCGCGAGGTCGACGCCCCCGTAGACGGCGCCCACCATGCCCAGCACCGACATCACCATCGTGGCCTTGCCCAGCAGCAGCGAGCCAGGCTCGACCACGACCGTGTGGGCGCCGGGGGCGAACTGGAACTTCTGGGTGTCGGGCAGCACCCCCCCGTCGTAGACGTAGAGCTCGCGCAGGCCGGCAGGCACGGTGGCCGTGCAGGGGGCCACGCAGAGGTCCTTCCAGTGCATGCCCTCGGCGGTGGCCGTGCCGCCGGGGCCGGTGGCGGTGGCCGTGGCCCGCTCGGTCACCACGGCGACGATGTGGCCGGGCTTGGTGGTCTCGATGCGCAGGGTGGCGGTCTCGCCGGCGGCGGCCGCGGCGGGGAGGCCGGCGAGCACGAGGGCGGCGAGGCAAGACACGGACGAGGCGGGGTGGCGCATGGTGGGGGCCTGGGCTTGGATGGGCAGCAACAACCGCAGGAATCGCGGGGGTGGCGGGTAACGCTGGCAGGGGTGTTGCGCACAGTGGGCCCGGGGAGCCGTCCGGCGCGGCGCGATAGGGAGCCCGTCACCTCTCCGCCCCGGCCCGCCCATGACCTCGCCCGCCTGGCAGACCGCTGCCGAGACCGCCCTGTGGCGCCCCTACCGCCAGATGAAGGGCGCCCCGCCGGCGCTGCCCGTCGTCGCCGCAGAGGGTGTGCACCTCGAGCTGGCCGACGGCCGCACCCTCCTCGACGGCATCGCCTCGTGGTGGACCGCCTGCCACGGCCACCGCCACCCCCACATCCAGGCCGCCCTCGCCGCCCAGCTCGACCAGCTCCACCACGTCATGCTCGGCGGGCTGGTCCACCCCCAGGCCGCCCGCCTCGCCGTGCGCCTCGCGGAGCTCTGCCCCGGCGACCTCGGCCACGTCTTCTTCTCGGAGTCCGGCTCGGTCTCGGTCGAGGTGGCCATGAAGATGGCCGTCCAGCTCTGGCGCAACCAGGGCGAGACCCGCCGCAGCCGCTTCCTGGCCTTCGCGGGCGGCTACCACGGCGACACCCTCGCCGCGATGAGCGTCTGTGACCCGGAAGAGGGCATGCACACGATGTTCCGGGGGGCGCTGCTGCCCCAGATCATCGCGCCCGTGCCCCGGGACCGGCCCCGGCGCCAGGCCGTGCTGCGGCTGCTCGACGCCCACGCCCACGAGCTCGCCGGCGTCATCATCGAGCCCCTGGTCCAGGGCGCCGGCGGCATGCGCTTCCACGACCCCGACGACCTCGCCTGGCTGCGCCGGGTCACGGCCGACCGCGACCTGCTGCTGATCTGCGACGAGATCATGACGGGCTTCGGCCGCCTGGGCAGCCTCTTCGCCTGCGACCAGGCCGGCGTCGTGCCCGACATCATGACCCTGTCGAAGGCCCTGACCGGCGGCACCCTGCCGCTCGCGGCCACCGTGGCCACCCGGCGCGTCTTCGATGCCTTCTACCAGGACGATCCCGCGCAGTGCCTGATGCACGGCCCGACCTACATGGGCAACGCCCTGGCCTGTGCGGCGGCCAATGCCTCGCTCGACCTCTTCGTCCAAGACGACCAGCGCCTCGCCCGGGCCCGGGCCATGGAGGCCCAGCTCGACGCGGGCCTCGGGGTGCTGCGCGGCCGCACCGACCTCGGGGTGGTCGACGTGCGCGCCCGGGGGGCCCTCGGGGTGGTCGAGCTCGACCGGCCCGCCGACCGGGAGGCCTGGGTGGCCCACGCCGCCGCGCGGGGGGTCTGGCTGCGGCCCTTCGGGCGCACGGTCTACACCACCCCGCCGCTCGTGATGGAGGCGGCCGAGCTCGACCGCATCATCGCCGTGATGGTCGACGGGGTGGGCCGGCTCTGAGGGCCGGTCGGCGGTCCTGGGCGCTCAGCGCACCGCCTCCCCGGCGGCCAGGGCCGTGGCCCGCGACGCCTCCCGGGCGGCGGCGAGGTCGTCGGCGGTGATGCAGACCGGCGCGCCGCTCGCGACGGTGCGGCGGACGGCGGCGAGGGCGGCCCGGCGCACGAGGCCGGCGATGCGGGCCCCCGTCCAGCCGGCGAGGGTGGCGCCGAAGGCCGCGAGTGCGGCGTCGTCGGGGGCGACGGGCCGGCCGGCGAGGTGGGTGCGGAGCACGGCGGTGGCCCCGGCGGCCCCCGGCGGGCCCACGGCGACCAGCTCGTCGAAGCGACCGGGCCGCAGCAGGGCCGGATCGATGCGGTCGAGCCGGTTGGTGGCCGCCAGCACCAGCACCCCCTCGAGGCTCTCGATGCCGTCCATGGCCGTGAGCAGCTGGGTGAGCACCCGCTCGCCCGTGGGGTCGTCGCCGCCGCCCCGGCGGGGGGCGAGGCCGTCCAGCTCGTCGAAGAAGAGCACGCAGGGGGCGGCCCGGCGGGCCCGGGCGAAGAGCTCGCGCACGGCCCGCGACGAGGCGCCGACGTAGCGGCTGAGCAGCTCGGGGCCGTTGACCGCCAGGAAGCTGGCCTCGGCGGCGTTGGCCACAGCCCGGGCGATGAGGGTCTTGCCGCAGCCCGGCGGCCCGTGCAGCAGCACCCCCCGGGGGGGCGCGAGCCGGGCGGCGGCGAAGGCGGCGGGGTGGCGCCGGGGCCAGCCCACGATCTCGTCGAGCCGGTCCCGCACGGCGTCGAGGCCGGCCACGTCCGCCCAGCTCGTGCGCGGCACGTCCACGACCACCTCGCGCAGGGCCGAGGGGGCGATCTCCCGGGCCGCCGCGGCGAAGTCGCTGGCGTCGACCACGAGCCGGTCGAGGTCCGCCACGCCGCTGCCCCCGGGGGCCAGGGCCTTGCGCAGCCGCACCATGGCCGCCTCCCGGCACAGGGCCTCCAGGTCGGCGCCCACGTGCCCGTGGCATCGTCCGGCAATGGCGTCCAGGTCGACATCTTCGGCGAGGGGCATGCCCCGGCTGTGGACCCGCAGGATCTCGGCCCGGCCCGCCAGATCCGGCACGGGAATGGCCAGCTCCCGGTCGAAGCGGCCCGGGCGGCGCAGGGCCGGGTCGAGGCTGTCGGGCAGGTTCGTGGCCCCGATGACGACCACGCCGGCCCGGCGCTCGAGGCCGTCCATCAGCGTGAGCAGGGTCGCCACCACCCGCTTCTCGACCTCGCCCTGGACCCGGTCGCGCCGGGGGGCGAGGGCGTCGATCTCGTCGAGAAAGAGGATGGACGGGGCCTGCTTGGCGGCCTCGGCGAAGACCTTGCGCAGCCGCGCCTCGCTCTCGCCGTAGTGCTTGTGGATGATCTCGGGGCCGCTGATGGCGTGGAAGCGGGCCTGGGTCTCGTGGGCGATGGCCCGGGCGATGAGGGTCTTGCCGCAGCCCGGCGGCCCGTGCAGCAGCACCCCCTTGGGCGGCTCGACGCCGAGGCGGGCGAAGAGGGCGGGGTGCTTGAGGGGCAGCTCGATGATCTCGCGGATGCGCCCGAGCTGGGGGCCGAGGCCGCCGATGTCTTCGAAGGCGGGGGCCCGGGCGGGGCCACCGCTGGCGGGGGGCGCCGTGCCCGCGGCCCGGTCGGGAGCGGCGCTGCGGCCGACCAGCAGCTCGGTGTCGGCGGCGATGAGCACGGGGCCCGCGGGCTCGGTCCGGTCGACCCGGAAGCGCACGGGGCGGTTGCCGAAGACGGTGACCTGGAGGGTGTCGCCGGGGGTGATGGGGATGCCGTCCAGGCGCTGGCCGATGTGGGGGAGGTCGCGAGCGCGGGGCGCGACGCCGAGGGGGGTCACCGCCACGAGGGTGGCCGGGCGGGTGGCCACCTTGGCCAGGGCCACCTCGGCATCGAGCTTCACCCCGGCGTTCTCGCGCAGCACGGCCCCCATGCAGGCCCGGCCCTGGCCCCGGGCCTCCCCGAGGGTGGGCAGGGCCCGGGCGACCACGGTGCGCGCGCCGGTGATGGCCACCGTGTCGCCCAGCTCGAGGCCCAGGGCCCGCAGGTCGGCGGGGTCGAGGCGCAGCACCCCCCGGCCCAGGTCGCGGCTCTCGCCCGGGGCCACCGCCCGGCGCAGGGGCCCGCTCACGGCGTGCCTCCGGCCTTCGCCAGCCGCACGCAGAGGATGCCGTTGTTGCGCGAGATCCGGGCCGGTCCCGTCGCCGGCCCGGGCAGCAGCAGCTCGCCCTCCCGGGCGGGCCCGTCGGTCGCCGTGCGCAGCTGGACCACGTCCCCCGCCACGGTGACCGCCAGCTCGCCGACCGCGACCCCGGGCAGATCGGCCAGGATGAGCCAGTCGTCGTCGTCGTCGTGGACCTCGGCCCGGATGGGCTCGGCGGTCTGGACCGGGGCCCGCCGGTGGTCCGCGGGCCGGGGCCGGGCGGCGCTGAAGGGCAGCCCGCCGTCGCTCTCGTCGCTCCCGCGGGCGCCTCCGAGGCCCGTGCGCACCCGCACATCCCAGCGCAGGCCCTCCCGGCCGCCGCTGCGGTGGACCGTGCCCGGGGCCCCGGTGTCGTCGGCGTCTCGGGTGTCGTCGGCGTCTCGGGTGTCGTCGGCGCGCTCTCGGGCGGCCTCGAGGGCCTCGGCCAGCTCGCCGAGGCCGTCGACGATGGCGCCGAGGCCGGCCAGGATGCCGGTGGTCTTGCTCATGAGGGGGGCTCCGCAGGGGGAGGGCGCCGGACCCGGGTGACGGGCCAGGCCACGGTGATGTCGGGGGCGAGGTGGGGCGGCAGGTCGTGGAGCGCCCCGAGGAAGACCAGCCCCGTGGCCCCGGGGGGCAGGGTCTGGTCGATGCGCGCGGCGATGAAGCGGTCCCGGGCGACGAGCAGCTCCGCGAGCCGGTCGGGGTCGGGGACGGTGTCGGGGGCGGCGGCGGCCCGGTGGAGGGCCAGCTCCTCGACGAGCAAGGGGCCGCTCTCGGTGCCGTGGAGGGTGGCCCCGCGCTCGAGGAAGGTCGCGAGAATGGCGTGGTTGACGCTGCCCTGGGCGGCGAGATCGGCCACGATCTCGGCCTCGCGGCCGCAGCGTGGCAGCCCGTCCTGGTAGAGGTGCAGCCCGGCGGCCGCGGCGAAGAGCGGGGCGAGGCGTTGCTGGACGGCCTGCCAGAAGGCGGCCACCACGGCGGCCCGGTCGGGGGCCTCGGCGGGGGCCAGGCTGCCGAGGTCGGCGGCGCTGTGGACGATGGGCACGATGTTCAGGACGCGGGGGGCCATCGCTCGGGTCTCCGGGGTCGCGGGGGACGGGCCCCCTCAGGCCGGCCAGCGTAGCGCCGGGGGCCAGCTCTGGTCGCGGGCGGTGGCGGGGCCGAGGCGGTGGGTGGGCAGCGAGCCCCCGGCAGCGAGCAGGGGGCCGGCGGGCTGGCCCGGGGGCGTCGTGTGGAGCTCGGCCCCCACGAGCAGGGCGCCGACCAGGGCGAGCACCTCGGTGGACCGGCCCGTCCAGTCGCCCGCGACGTGGGCCCGGCTGCCGTGCACGAGGCCGAGGGTGTCGGCGGTCTCGCGGCCCTGGCGCCAGAGGGTGGCGGCGTCGAGCCAGGTGCCGTCGCCCGCCCAGACCCCCGGGCCCGTGGGCAGGGGGCCGTCCCAGCGGTCGACGTGGACGAGGGGGGTGCGCCGGCGCAGGGCGCCCAGCAGGGCCGCCACCCAGGCCGCGCCGCCCCGGGGGGCGGGCAGGGCGGCCGGGGGCCGGTCGGGCACGGGGGCGGTGGCCCGCTGGCGGCCCATCATCCAGAGGCTCGGGCCGGCGCAGATGTCGGTGTCGCCGGCGCGGTGGTGGATGAGCAGGGGGAAGTCCGGCCCCAGCATGCGGCTGCGCAGGGCTCCCAGCAGGGGCAGGCGCGGACGGGCGGGGCCGGCGGAGCTCACGAGGCGGCCCGCTCGGCTTCGGCGAAGAGCTGCATGCCGATGATGGTGCCCTCGCTGCTGGCGAGCAGGCCCGCGCCGCTGGTGAGGCCCGTGAGCACGTCCCAGTCCTCCTGGGCGTCGGCCGGCAGGGGCAGCCGCAGCCGGCCGGCCGTGTCGGCCCGCACCCGCAGCTCGACGCGCCCGCGGCCCGGCGTCGTGACCCAGACGTCGACCTTGACCTGGGCCGAGCGGTGGTTCGCCATGCGCGCCTCGACCGTGGGGGCCGTGTCGTGGTGGAGCAGCATGCGGGTCGCCTCGGCGAGGCACTGCTGCATGCGGCCCTGGAGCCGCAGGTCGACGGCGACCTCCGGTGGCGAGCGCAGGGCCAGGGCGTAGCGCCAGCCCGGGCGCGCCACCGTGCGGGTGACCGCGTCCTCGAGCAGGGGCCAGAGGAAGCTCATCGAGGCGGTGGCCAGCTCGTGGGTGGCGGCCTCGAGCCGGGCGAGCTGCTGGGCGGCCGAGTCGAGCTCGTGCTGCTGGTCGTCGAAGCGCAGCTCCGAGACCATGCCCAGGGTGGCGCTCGCCTCGCGCAGGGCCGCCCGGGCCCGATCCTCCTGCTGGTGGATGTAGTCGCGCAGGTGGCCGAGGTCGGGCTTGCCGAACTCCAGCGGGGCGGCCGACAGCTCGGTGAGCTGCTCCAGATCGGCCGGGTCGAGGACGTTCTCGAGCAGCCCCACGTAGGCCGAGGAGACGGCGCCCTTGGCGAAGACCAGCGGCTCGGCCGTGCCCCGCGACATGACCTGGTAGTTCATGACCTGGTTGTAGCGGGTCCACTCGAACTTGAGCTCGAGCCAGAGCAGGGCGAGCGAGTGGTAGAGCTCCTCGGCGTCGTCCTCGTGCGACATGGCCTCGACCATCTCGCGCATGCTGTCGAGCTTGCCCTGGGAGTAGTCCTGGATCTCCGGCAGCAGCGCGGCCGGGAACCACTCGGGGTCGAGGGGGGCGACGGTGGTGGGCACGAAGGCGGGATCGGCCAGCTTGAGCACGCTGGCGGCGAGGGTGGTGTCGGGCATGGCTTCCTCGGAGGGGTGGGCATGGAGGGGTGGCACGAGAGGCCCGAGGCCACGGTCCCCGCCCCGCCGGTCCCGGCGCGGTGAGACTGGAGCAGCGGAGGGGGCGGTCCGGCACGGGGACCGTGGGCAGGGGGCTCCCGAGCGACCGGGCTACTTCTTCGACACGAGCACCCAGTTGGTGCGCGAGGGCTTGTGGCGGAGCAGCTTGAGGCGCACGTTGGTGGGCTTCATCTTGTAGGTGAAGGTGTAGTTGAACTCGATGTCGAGCTCGCCCTTGTCGACGCCGCTCTTGAAGCGGCCGTAGACGAGGCGGTTGTTCGTGCAGGGCGCAACCTGGGTGAAGAAGTTGCGGCCCTCGGCCACGGCGGGGGCGACGCCGGCCATCTCCGACTCCCAGCGGTTGTAGAGCTGGATGACGCCGTCGTCGTCGACCTTCACGATGCCGAAGGGCTGGGTGTCGGCCTGGTCGCGGGACATGTAGGAGAGGGCATGGGGCTCGATGAACATGGGGGTCTCCTTGGACTGCAGTGGGGTGTCGGTGTTGGGGGGGATGCGAGTGATCGGGTGGCACGGGGAGCCCAGGCGCCAGCACTCGCGGGCCGACACGGGGGCAACGTTGGGGGCTTGGGTGGGGTCGAAGCCCCGAGAGTCAGAAGCGCAGGGTGAAGCCGCCCGCCGTGCCGTTGACCTCGGCGATGCGGGGGGCGGCGCTGGCGGGCGCCGGGGCGCGGTTCGCGGCGACCACCGGGGCGGCGGGCGCGGAGGCCACGGGGGCGCCGGTGCCGACCGCCTGGACCAGCCGGTCGCCCAGGCGCTCGATGGCGGCGA
Source organism: Myxococcota bacterium (assembly GCA_964226865.1). Taxonomy (GTDB): domain Bacteria; phylum Myxococcota_A; class UBA796; order UBA796; family UBA2385; genus CAXQUZ01. The sequence goes on from CAXQUZ010000160.1 coordinate 16,431, forward strand.
CGACGGGGGCCATGCGGGCGACCTCCTCGGTGGCCGCGGCGCGCTCGGCGTAGAGGCTCTCGAGCTGCTCCTGGAGGCTGGCGTTGGTGGTGCGGAGCTGGGCGAGCTCGGCGTCCCGCTCGCCCTGCTCCTGCTGGAGGGCGTAGAGGTCTTCGAGCTGGGCCACGAGGCTCTCGTTGGCGCTCATCAGCTCCTCGACCAGCCGGGCGCTGGTGTCGGTGGCGGCGCCCTGCTGGTCGCGCTCGGCGTAGAGGCTCTCGAGCTGCTCGACGAGGCTGCGCGCGGTCGCGGCGAGCTCGGCGGGGGTGCCGTGCTCCTCGCGCTCGGCGTAGAGCTCGTTGAGCTGCTCGGCGAGGCACTCGAGGGCCCCGGCGTCGGCGCCGGTCTCGCCCTGGGCGGCGCGCTCGGCGTAGAGGCTCTCGAGCTGGGCCACGAGGCTCTTGACCGTCTCGTCGGTCAGGGGGGTGCCGGCGGGGGCTGGTGCGCCTCCGGCGGCGGCGGTGAGGGATCGGAGTTGCATGAGCTCGGCCTCCAGCTCGGCGCGTTCTTGGAGAATGTGGCGGAGACCGCCGGTGACGTCGGGGCCCAGCACCTCGACCAGGGCCTCCCGGTCGGCGTAGAGCGACTCGAGCTGGGTCACGAGGCTCGCGATGGTGGCCTCGGTCTCGGAGCGGGCGCCGCGGGCCTCGAGGGCCTGCACCAGCTGCACGATCTCGTCGGTGTCGGCGGTGCCCAGGCGGGCCTGCAGGGCCTGCTTCTCGTCCCGGAGGCGCGCCAGCTCGGCGGCGGTGCCGTCGGTCGGGGCGTGGGTGGCTTCCATGGCTTTCCCCTGTGTGGGTGGTGGGTGCGGCGGGGGCGGGCCCCCCCCGGCTCAGGACATGAGCCCGAGGGTGGCCAGCGAGGCCAGGGGCACGAAGAGGGTGAAGGTGGTGCCGGCGCCGGGCGTGGACTCGACCTCGATGCGCCCGCCCAGGGCGTCGACGGCGCTCTGGACCGCCGAGGTGCCGACGCCGCGGCCGCTGGTCTGGCTGACCTCGTCCTTCGAGGTCACGCCCTCCGACATCATCGCGGCGACCAGGTCCTCCTGGGTGTCGGCGGGCATGCCCGCGTCCAGGGCCTTCTGGCGGATCTTGTCCCAGTCCACGCCCCGGCCGTCGTCCGCCAGCCGGATGACGATGTCGTCGTCGGTGGCCTCGGCCTCGAAGCGCAGGCTGCCCGCCGGGGGCTTGCCCGCCGCCGTGCGCTCCTCGCGGGTCTCGATGCCGTGGTCGAGGGCATTGCGGAGGATGTGGGGCAGGCTCGACCAGAGCTCCTGGAGCCCCTGGCCCGGCAGGCGCACGTTGTTGTGGGTGATCTCGACCTCGACGGCCTTGCCGAGGTTGCCGCTGATGCGCTCGGCCTGGACGGCGAGGCCGGCGAAGACCCGCGAGATGGGCGCCATGGACCACTTCTGGACCACCCCGAGCAGCTCGGCATAGTCGAGCTGGCACATCAGGCTCATGACGTGGTCCTCGTACTCCTCGCGGTTGACGATGATCTCCTCGTCGTTGCCGGCGAAGAGGTCGCCGTAGGTGCGGGCCTCGGTCGCCCAGAGCGCCTTGAGCTCGTCGAGGCGGCGGTCGACCCCGGCCCGGTCGCCGGCGATGAGGTGGTCCTCGGTGATGTGGACGTGCTTCGAGATGCTCGAGAAGCCGAAGACACCGAGGTTGCCCTTGAGGGTGTGGAGCACCCGCTTGCGCGTGCCGTCGTCGGCGTCGGGGCCGAGCTGGTCGAGCAGCCACTCGGTCTCGGCGAAGAAGCCGCGGCTGGCGTCGATGCTGGCCAGCAGGCTCTCCATGACCTTGCGGAACTCGGCGTTCTGGGCGTTGCGGGCGTCCTCTTCCTGGTGGGCCGTGCGATCGCTGAGCTTGATGACGACGGCGCGCACTTCGTCGTTGTCGTCGGTGTCGACGAGGTAGTCGAGCTGGTAGACCCGGCCCCGGGCGTGGAGCCGCGCGGGCATCTGGTGGATGGTCACCTCGACGGGCAGGAAGCCGTCGGTGAGCTGGCTGAAGTTCATCTCGAAGCCCACGGCCTCGCTGCTGCCGGCGTCGTAGATGACCTCCCAGACCGGCACGGGCAGGGTGCGGCCCAGCGGGTCGAGCCACAGGGGCCGGCCGAAGGCGCCGGGGAAGAGCTCCTCGGCCCGGGGGGTGGGCACGTCGAGCACCCGGCCCTCGGCGTCGACCACGAAGAGCACATCGGCGAGGCGGGCGACGAGGTCGAGGGCGCTGGGAATGGCCTGGTTCTCAGGCTTCTGGAAGGCGAGGGACACACTCATGGCAGGCTCCGGATGCGGACGGACCGGTGGCGGGACCGGTCGCGGGGGCCGGTCGGGACAGGCGAGAGAGCGGCGCGCCGGGGGCGCTCAGGGGGCGGGCACACCCAGGGCGGCGGCGGTGGCCGGGGCCCGGCCGGCGGGCGGCACCGGGGCCGGCGCGGGCAGGGCGGCCGGGGCGGGGGCGGCGCTCACGAAGTCGGGGTTCTTGCGCCACCAGTCCATGCCCATCTCCATGGCCTTGTCGACCGAGCAGACGACGAGGCGCACCTGGATGGTCAGCAGCTCGATGTCGACGAGCTTCACCTTGATGTCGCCGGCGACGACGATGCCCTTGTCGAGCACCCGCTCGAGGATGTCGGCGAGGCTGGCGGCGGGGAGGTTCTGCGCGTTGCGGGACATGGGGCGTTCCAGGGGAAGGGGTCAGCGCAGGCGGCCGAGGGGGCCGAGGTCGAGGTTCAGGTCGTCGGGGCTGAGCCCGAACTCGTCGCACATGCGGGCGATCTGGTCGGCCTGGAGCATCAGGGCCGTGCCCAGGCGCTCGACCTCGTCCTCGGTGAGGGTGCCGGCGTCCATGCGCCGGATGGCCTGCTTCTCGAGCAGCTCGTGGATGAGCTGGACCAGGGTGAGCACCAGCTGGGCGACGCCGTTCTTGACGCCTTCGCCCAGGTCGTCGCCCGCGGGGGGGGCGAGGTCGAAGCGGGGGGCGAGGGCGCCGCTCATGCGGGCACCCCGATGGGGGCGAGGCCCCGGGGCGAGAGGGCGCCGATGCGGGTGGCCGTGTCGACGCTGGCGAGCAGCAGGTCGAGGCCGAGGTAGACGAGATCGACCCCCGCGACGCTGATGACGACGTCGCCCCGCACCACCACACCCGCGTCGAGGATGCGGTCGAGGGCCTCGCAGAGCGAGACGTGGGCGTCGGCGCTGAGGTCGGTCGGGGGCGAGAGCGGCGTGGGCTGCATGGCGGGGTCCAGGGCAGGCAGGGTCAGGCGGCGGTGGTGCGGTCGAGGGGGGCCGTGGGCGCCTCCTCGGTGTCGCTGTCTTCGGTGTCTTCGGTGTCTTCGGGGTCTTCGTCGGTGTCGAGGATGTCGTCGTCTTCCTCGTCCTCGTCCAGCTCTCCTTGGAGCGCGTCGAGGCGGTCGAGCAGCTGCTCTTCCTCGTCGTCGAAGTCGTCTTCGCTGATGCGCCCGGCCTCGAGCTCGGTGTAGAGCTCGCTGAGGCGGCGGGTGATGGCGGCGGCCTCGTCCTCGCGGGCGCGGCGGGCGGCGGCGTCGATCTCCCGGGCCAGCCACATGAGCCCCTTGAAGGGCGACATCACGGCGTCGTCGACGAGGAACATCAGAGGTCCAGGTCGAGGTCGACGAAGGAGAAGGGCGGGAAGGGGCCCGAGACGTCGACGATGTGGTCGTCGTCGAAGGCCGCAGCGACGTGGGCGAGCACGCCGTCCCAGCTGGCCAGGGCCGTGCGGGGCACGAGCAGGGAGAGGCTGCAGACCTCGTCCTCGGTGCGGGCCGGGTTGCGGCGCAGGTCGCGGAGCACGCCGCGGAGACCGCCCTCGAGCACGGCGAAGGCGTCGTCGCGGGCCTGGGTGCGGAGCTGGTCGAAGAGCTGGCCGAGCGCGATGCCCTCCTCCTGGGAGGGGCTGCGGCCTCCGGCGAAGGCGGCGTCGGCACGGGCGGCGAGGGCGGGCCGGGTGGCGACGAAGTAGCGGGCGACGTCCTCGACGTCCCAGCGCAGCCGCAGCCCCAGCTCGACACAGCCCGCGACCCGGTCGAGCTGGGCCCGGATGCTGGTGGCGCTCTCCGAGAGCAGGGCCTCGAGCTCGGCGAGGTCGGAGACGATGGTGCCGAAGGCGAAGGGCAGGCAGCCCGCGTCGCCGGCGAGGTCGAAGACCGTGGCGAGGGTCTGCTGGTGGCTCTTGAGCTCCCGCCGGCGGGGCCGGATGCGCCGGGCGGTGGTGGTGCTCGCGATGACCTGGAGCCCGCCGACCCGGATGGTGCCCACCGGGTGGCCCCCGACGCCGACGATGGCGTCGGGCACGGTCACGGCGGCGTCGGTCAGGGCGTAGAGGTAGCAGGGGCCCGCGGTGATGGCGGGGGCGGTGCGGGAGGCGGCGACGGCGGCGGCTTCGGTGGCGATGGACATGGCGAGAACCTCGGTGATGTGCAGGAAGTCGGGGTCAGTAGCGGAGGCGGAAGCCCGAGGGCGTGGCGGCGGGCGCCGGGGCAGCGGAGGCGGCGGGGGCCAGGGGGGCGTCCTCGCGCTCGGCCGCCTGGGCCATGAGCTGGGCCAGCTCGTCCTCGATGCTGGCGACCTGGTCGTTGAGGCGACCGAGGCGGGTGATGAGCGACTCGCGCTCGGTGCAGCGGCGGCTGCGCTCCATCTCGAGCTGGGTGATGCGGACGAAGAGCTCGTGGCGGGGCACCTGGGCGGGGTTGCGCCGGCCCAGGCGCGGGATGCTCGACACCCCGCGGATGCTGCGGCGGGCCATCAGCCCCCCTCGACGGGGGCGAGGTGGTGGAGGGCCTTCGAGAGCAGCAGCTCGGCCCGGTGGGCGTCGCCCTTGGTGAAGCGCAGCACGTGGGTCATGAGCACGTCGCGGGCGACGGCGGAGAAGAGCTGGGTGTCGAGGCGCATGCCGGCGCCGGCCCGGTGGAGCACCCGCGCCATGGCGACGGCGGCCCGGATGGAGGGGCGGGTGCCCGTGGGGTCGGCCCCCCGGAGGGCCCGGACGACGGCGACGATGCGGGCGGAGAGGCCCCGGTCGAGGCCGCTGCGGGCGGCGGTGATGGCCACCTCGGTCTCGGCGTCGTAGTGGCCGATCTGCATGGTGATCATGCGGTCGAGCAGGGCATCCTGGGAGCGGTGGGTGCCGGCGTATTCCTCGGGGTTCGAGGTGAAGAGCACCCGGAACTGGGGGTGGACCTCGAGCAGCTCGCCCCGGCCCTGGCCGCCCCGGCCGAGGTCGAGCACCCCCTCCTCGAGCACGCTGAGCAGGGCGTTGTTGGCCTCGGCGCGGCTGCGGGTGAACTCGTCGTAGATGAGGGTGTGGCCCTCGCGCACGGCGCGGGTGAGGCGGCCGTCCTGCCAGACGCTGCGGATCTGCTCCTCGGTCTTCACGACGCCGCGGATGTAGTTGTCGACGAGGCGGCTGCGGTTCATGCCGCTGTCGCGCCCGACCAGGTCGGAGGTGCCGAACTCGTGGTCGCCGTGGATGAGGGTGACGGGGCGGCCGAGCTCGGTGGCGAGGTGGAAGGCGAGGGTGGTCTTGCCCGTGCCGGCGGGGCCGGAGAGGTGGAGGGGGTAGCCTGCGTCGAGGTAGAGGCGGGCGCGGGTGAGGAGGGCCTCGACGCCGCTGGTGAGGACGAAGCCGGCGCTGGGCTCGGGCAGCACGACCGACGGACGGTGGGAGACGGGGGTGCGGGCGGGAATCATCCGGCGGCTCCTGCGATGAGGCTGCGGGCGTCGGCCTGCCAGGCCTCGACGGGGTGGCCCGGGCCCACGAGCTGCTGGAGCAGCGTCGCGGGGGTGTGGCAGAGCTGGCGGTGGGTGAGGATGCCGGCGAGGTAGAGCCGGCGCTGGGTGGCGGCGTCGATGCCGGGAATGGCCGTGAGGTCGTCCACGACGCTCGAGATGCTCTCGATGTGGGGGGCCGGCGGGGCCGTGTGGGCCCGGAGGTCGACGACCTCGGTGCGGGGCCGCGAGGCGGCGGCCGGCGCGGCGACCGGGGCGGCGGGGGCCGGGCTGCACAGGGCCGCGACCTCGGCCTTGAGGGCGGTGAGCTTCTGGCGGCGCAGCTCGGCGTCGCGGCGGGCGAGGGCCTGGCGCACGCGCTCGTTGGTCTGGCGCCGCTCGCGCTCCCAGGCGGCGTCTTCGATGATCTCGCGGCGGGCGCGGGCGAGCTCCTGCCGGTGGCGCATGCGGAGCGCGGCGGTCTCGGCCTTGATGCGCGCGACGTCGTCCTGGGTGCTCATGGCGGGCCTCGGGGGGCGGTGGAAGGGGGAAGGGGGGCCGGGGCCCCGTCTCGGGAGGGCCCGAAGACGGGGCCCGGTGCCGGACCGGACGCGGGGATTGGGCGGCCCCGCGTCCGGGAGGCCCGGCTAGTTGGGCGCGGCGGCGGTCTGGGTCAGACCGATGGCCTCGGCGTACTTGAGGTAGGTCTCGACCGAGGCGACGACGACGCGGGCCTCGATGGAGACCAGCTCGATGCCGACCAGCGAGACCTTCGCCCAGGCGTCGATGACGATGCCCTTGTCGAGGATGCGGTCGACGACCTCGGCGAGGCTGGAGGAGTCTGTCGCCTTGGAGATCTTGGCCATGGGGCTCTCCTGTTCTGTAGGGAAGAAGGGCGCTCTCGGTTGGGTCCGGCGCCCCGGTGTCTTGGAAGTCCGACACCCGGCCTCCCGTTGACACAGGCTTGTTCGGGTCAGTCTGTGTACCCTTAAAAGGTTTCTTGGACATTGTTTGGGGTGACCTGTTCAGGCCCGGTCCAAACTGTGTTTTCAAGCCCGGTGAAAGGGGGTGCACCCCCGGTGCCGGCGGGAGATCGCGCCCACGGGGCAGCGGGCGCGATCCGGCCCGTGCCCCGACCGCTGGGCGGTGATCGCCCGCTCCGCGCGGGCCAGGCCAGCGAGCCGCATGTCTCCAAGATATCGATCGTCACAACATCTTGGGAGCATGGGGCGGCCGTGCTTCGGCCGTGCCGGGCGGTGCCCGGGGGGCGCGGGGGCCCGATCGCGGGCCCGGGTCCCGGCCGCTCAGCCCGCTGCGCTCGGGCAGTAGGGGCCGAGAACGACGACCTCGGCGCTGTTCATGCGCACCGTGGCCCGGAGGTGGGCCCGGAGCTCGTCCAGGACGGCGAAGGGGGCCGAGACCGCCACCCGGAGGGTCGGGCCCGGGCCGGTGGTGGTCCGGCGGGTGGGCAGCGGCGCCACGGTGATCCGGACCGGCCCGGCGGTCATGGTGCGGGCCCGCCAGAGGGCCACGGCGTGCTCGGTGGCGTTCGCCAAGCGCGTGGTCATGGCCTCTCTCTGCAAGACGCGCCGCTGCGATTCGCGCCGCTGTCGCAGCCATGCCGCCCCGCTCGGGGCCCGGTCGGCGGCGGCCGCGGGGGCCGGGGGCGCGGGGAGCGGGCGGCCGGGCCCCGTCAGCCGTGCCCGCACGGTCAGCTCCCCGGTGCCGGCGCTGTCGGCGAGCTGGTCGAGCAGGGCCACCGGGGCGGCGAAGCGTCGCAGACCCTCCGTGTCGCTATGGCTGATTCGCGTCATCAGTGTCGGGCGTTGCTGGTGGGCCGTCCATGCCGCGTCCAGGTCACGAAGGTGGACGCGGGGGTCGTGTTCCATTGGTCGTGTGAGTAGGGCGACGTGCCCCGCCTCGATCCAACGGTAGGGAGCCACCGCGGGGGGCGGGGGCGCGAGGCAGACGGCGACGACCGCGACCCGGTCCGCGGTGGCCGAGGAGGCGCTCACGGGGCCGACGGGGTGGGCAGGGCGCAGAAGGACCAGGGGGGCAGCGGGGCCCCGAGCTGGATGTGGAGACCGGCCGGGGCCAGGGTGGCGGCGGCCGTGTCGACGGCGGCGCGCAGGGCTGCGGCCCCGTCCCGGGGGCAGAGCAGGGCCCAGCTCAGCACGGCCTCGCCCTCGCCCCCGGCGTCGCGCACGGGCAGCTGGCGGGTGTCGCGGCAGTGGGCCTGGACGGTGGCGGCGAGGGCCTGGGCCTGGGCCTGGAGGGTCTGGCCCACGGCCCGCTCGGCGTCGCGCAGGGCCCGCCGGTGGCGCAGCCAGGCCCCGCCAGACTGGCGAGAGGGCGCGGGCCCCACCCGGGCGGCGACGGCAGCGGCGCGATCCAGGCGGCCGCGCAGCGCGTACTCGTCGTGGCCGGCCAGCCGGTCGAGCAGGGCGGCGATGTCGGGGGCCGCGGGGCCCAGGTGGGCGGCGACGGCCTCCGGGCTGTGGTGGAGGGTCGCGAAGCTCGCGGGCACGACGGGCCCGGCGCGGTGCAGCGCGTCGACGACGGCGTGGTGGAGGGTGACCAGGGGGCCCAGCACGGTGAGCTCGGCGAGGCGGGCCTCGGCGGCGGGGCCCGTCCAGTCCGCGACATGGGCGGGGCCGAGCACGGCGACGAGGCCCGGGCCGATCGGGTGGCGGCGGAGCGGGGCGAGCTCTGCCGGCAGGTCGGTGGGCAGGGGGAGCGTGTCGCGGCAGAGGCCGAAGAGCCACCAGGCATCGGGGGCCTCGGTGGCCGGCGGCGCTGTGGGGTCGGGGCGCGGGCGCGCCGCTTCCGTGAGCATCGGGTCTCCGAGGGAGGGCGCGCAGTGTACCGCCGGAGGAGCCAGCGCGGGCCTGTGGGGGGGCGCTCCGGTCCGGCGGGGCCCTCCGCTGCGGTACCCTCGGCCGCCCCCACCGCCCGGAGTCGCCATGGATCCCCGCGCAGCCGAAGACGAGGGCGCCCTCGTCGCCTCGGGCAGCTTCCGCCTCGACCGGGCCCGGGCGGTCGACAAGCTCGCCCACTTCCAGCTCGACGACCCCCGCCGCTACGTGGCCGAGCTGGTGGCGGCGGCGGTCTGTGCGGGGGCCACGGCCCTCCATGTGCGCAACGACGCCGACGACTTCGAGCTCGAGTGGGACGGCCTCCACCCCACGAAGGACGAGCTGGACGGCCTCTTCGACGCCATCTTCTACCGGGGGCGCGATCCCCGCCAGCGCATGCTCCAGCACCTCGCCCAGGGGCTCTTCGGCGCGGCGGGCCTCGACCCCCGCTGGGTGCGGCTCCAGCGGCCCGGGCTGACCGTCGAGCTGACGGATCCGGCGGCCCCGGTCTATGCCGAGAACGACCGCACCGAGGGCGTTCGGGTCGAGGTTCGCGAGCGCTTCTCGTGGGGGGTGCTGCGGGAGTGGTCGCGCAAGGCCTTCGCCGCCCCCGAAGAGCTCCAGCTGCTCCGGGCCGTGGCGGTGGCCTGCCCCGTGCCCATCTTCGTCGAGGGCCGGCCCCTGTCTCTGTCGCTGGACGACCGGACGGGGCCGCCCGCCGACCACGCGGTCCTGCTCGACACGACCCTGGCCGACACCCCGGCCGGGCCCGACGGGGACGGGGAGGCCGACGGCACCGGGGACGGGGTGCCCCTGGTGGGCGCGGTCTGGCTGGTCGAGGCCGACAGCCCCGCGGCGGGGGTGGTGGTGGTGCGCGACGGCATCGTGGTCGATCAGGTCGCCGTGCCCGTGGGCCCCCTGGCCCTCGCTGGCCACCTGCGCTGCGACGCCGTGGCCCTCGACGCCTCCCAGGCCGGCGTGGTGCGCCGGGGCATCTGGCCCGCCGTGCTCGGGCGGCTCGAGGACGCCGCCCGGCAGATCCTGGCGGCGCTGCTCGGGGGCCCGCTCCCCGAGGCGCTGCCGCTCGACGCCCTGCAGGAGGCGGGCCTGGCCCTGCTCTCGGGCCCGGACGACCCCCTGGCCGCCGTGCCCCTCTTCGCCGACCTGGCCGGCGAGGGCTGTAGCCTCGCCCAGCTCGTCGCGGCGCCGGCGGTCTGGCTCTGCGCAGATCCCTCCCTCCACGCCCCCGAGCTCGCCGCCCCCCAGCTCGCGGCGCCGGCGGGCCTCGCCGCGGCGGGGGCCCGGCTCGCGGCCCGCGGGGTCGCCGCTGCGGCGGACGGCCCGGCGCTGCACTCCCGCCACCGGGCGGGCCGGCGGCGGCGGGCCCAGCTCGCCGCGGCGGCGGTGCCCCTGGCGGTCTCGGCCCTCGTGGTCGGCGAGACCAGCGCTCCCGGCCTCCAGCTGGTCGCGGGCCTGGGGCTGCTGCGCGAGACCCCCGACGACCGGCCCCCCGAGGCGGAGGCCGTGCACGTCGAGCTGCGGGTGGACGGGCTGCCGGTCGAGCGCTGCCGGCTGCCCGGCGGCGGCCCGGGTCCTGTGCTCGTCAAGGTCGACAGCGACGCCCTCGCGGCCGATCCCAGCTTCACGGCGGTGCTGCCCGGGCCGGCCCGAGAGGCGGCCCTCGCGGCGGCCCGGGAGGCCGCCCTGGCCCTCTGCGGGGCCGCCCTCGACTCCCCCCACACCGACGATCCCCTCGTGCGGGCCGTGCTCTGGAGCTGGCTGCGCACGGCCCGCAAGGACGCCCGCAGCTCGGGGGCCAAGAAGCGTGAAGATGGTGTGCTGGCGGGGGTTCCCGAGGCGCTGCGCACGGCGCCCCTGTTCCGCTGCACCGACGGCCAGCCCCGGGGGCTCGCCGGGCTGCTGGCGGTGGCCCGGGCCGAGGGGCGCACCGATGCCAAGGGGCGCGCGGTGCTGTGGACCGTGCCGGAGGGGGCCCGGGTGCCGGGCGCCACGCCCGGGGTGGCCATCGTCGACGGGGCCGACGAGGCGCTGCTGCGGTGGCTGGTGTCGGGCCGGGTCGAGCAGGTCCAGGCCCGGCTGCGGGACGCGGCGGCGGCGGCCCGGCGGCGCGAGCTGGGGGTGGCCGCGGCGACGGTCGACACCGTGGCCGAGGTGTGTGCACGGGCGCCGGTCACCGCCCGGGGGGGCCTCACCGGCGAGGTGGGGCTGCGGCGCCGGGGCGACGCGCCGGCCTGCTGTGCCGTCGTCCGCGAGCGGGTGCTGCTGGCCACGGTGGCGCTGCCCCTCACGCTGCCGGGGGCAGTGGCGGCCGTGGCCTGGTCCGGGGCCACGCCCCGGGACGACTGGTCGGGGCTCGCAGATCCCGAGGCGACGGCCCTGGCGCTGGCCGAGCGCCTCGAGGGCCCGATGCTGGCCCTGGCCCGGGACGAGGGGGCCCGCTGGCTGGCCGCCCCGGGGGCCCTCGACCGGCCCCTGCCGCCCTGGCTCGGCGCGCTGCTCGTCCGGGGCCCCAAGGCGGGCGCCGCGCTGGGTGGGCTGCCCTTCGTGCGCGACGCCAGCGGTGCCGTCCACAGCCTCGACGCGCTGGTGGCCGGGGTCGCCGCCCTGCCCCACGGGCGCCGCCTCGCGGTGGTGCCCCCGGCGCTCGCCCTGCCGGCCGCCATCCCCGGCTGTGCGCCCGGCGCGGGCCTCGGGGCGCTCCACGCCGAGCTGCTGGTGGCCGACGCCTCCCGGGCGCCCGTGCTGGGGGCCTGGCTGGGCCCGCGGCGGCTCCGGGACGGCGCAGCGCTCGTCGAAGAGGTCCAGGCCCGCTGGGCCCGCCACACGGCCCGGGCGCCGCTGCCCTGGGCCCTGCCCGACGGGGTGCGGGGCGCCGTCGCGGTCGAGGGAGAGGGCTTCTCGGCGCTGCTGGGCCTCGACGCCCGGCCCCGGGCGGTGGACGGGCTGACCCTGCTGCTGCGCCACGACGACCGCCCCCTCGCCGAGGCCCGCCGCCGGGGGGCCCTGCCCTGGGTGGCGGTGGTGCGCGGCCCGGCCCTGGCGCCGGAGCCCACCCTGGAGGGCCTCGCCGACCGCAGCGTCGAGCGGCGCATCTTCGAAGCCCTGCCCGCCCACCAGGCGGCGGTGCTCGACGCGGTCTGTGGGGCCCCGGGCGACCACCTCGGCCGGCGCCTCCAGCGCCAGGTGCTCGCCGCCCTGCTCGCCCGGCGGCTGCGGGGCCTGCCCGACGAGACCACCGGCGCCCTCGCCGCCGCCCTCGGGGCCCGGCCGCTCTTCGAGGATGCCCGGGGTGCCCTCCACACCCTCGACGCCGTGCGCCGGGCCCACGAGGGCGGCCACCTCGCCACCGTCGGCAGCCTGCCGGACGGCATCGAGGTGCCCGCGGGCCAGCTCTGGCTGCGCCAGTCCCGCGAGACCCTCGACCTGCTGCGGCTCGCCCTCCAGGCCAGCCCTCCCTCGGCCGACCGCACGGTGGCGGCCCTGCGCAAGGGCCAGCAGCGCCGGGCCGAGCTGGCGCCCGAGCCCCTCGTGCCCCCGGGCAGCTTCGCCGCCTCCGCCACCCTGCCCCTGGGCCCCGGGCGGGTCTGGATCGGCATCACCGCCGCCGGCCCGGCCCGGCGGGTCTGGCGGGTGGACGGGCGCACGGTCCGCACCGAGCTGGTCGCTGGCCGGGAGGGGCTGCTGCTGCGCATCGAACACCCCGAGCTCGGGGCGACGCCGGCCTTCGACGGGCCCGCCCCGCCCGCCCTGGTCGCCCGCCTCCGGGCCGACGCCGAGACCGCGCTCGCCACCTTCTACGCCCGCTGTGGGGCCGTGCTGGCCCGGGCCTCCGCCGCCCCGGGCGACCCCGTGCTGCCCGATCCCGGCCGGGTGGTCGACGCCATCCTGGCAGCCATGGCCGACCGTCCGCCGCCGGCCCCGGTGCTCGACGCGGCGCCCCTGCTGCCCGTGAGCCACGGGCCGCCCCGCTCCCTCGCCACCCTGCGCCGGGTCGCAGCGGCCGGTCCCATCCGGGTGGCCCCCAGCGGCACGGCGGGCCGGCCTCTGGATCCCGACGACCCCGTCTTCCTGGTCAGCCCCGCCCGGCGCACGCTCCTCGGCCGCTGGGGCCGGGTGGTCGACGCCACGGCGGATCTCGCAGCGGAAGAGGCGGCCTGGCAGCGCCGGGCGGCCGCGCCCCTGCCCCCGCCCACCCCCGATCCCTCCGTGCTGGTCGTGCCCCTCGGGGGGCCCCGGTCCGGCGCCCTCTGGATCGACCCGGCGGGCACGACGGGCCTGGCCCTGCGCCACGAGGGCCGGCCCCTGGCCACCCTGCCCCTGCCCGGCCCCCTGCCGCTCTGTGGCTGGGCCGAAGACCCGGCCCTGGTGCCCGACCCGACCTTTCGCAGACCTGTCGAGAATGGCGCACTCAAGGCCTTTCAGGAGGCGGTCGCCGCCGCTGCCGACACCGCGCTCGACCAGCTGCTGGACCTCGACGCGCCGCCGCCCCTGCTGCTGCTCCAGGTCGCCCTCGCGAGCTTCGACGGCCGCCGCGAGCTGCGCCGGGCGTCGAGCAGCAAGGGCCGGGGCCTGCGGGCCCGGCTGGCGCGGGAGGTGCGGCTCGAGACCGCCGACGGGGGCCACTGCAGCCTCGCCCGCCTCGCCGCCATGCGCGGGGCGCCCCGGTGGGTGGGGCCGGAGGTCACGGCCGCGAGCCTCGATCCCGAGCGCCCCTTCGTCCGGGCCCCCGCCGGCATGCTGCCCGCGCTCATGCGGCTGCTCGGCGGGGAGGACGCCACCGCCCGGGCCGACCGCGAGGCCCGGGCCGCGGCGCTCCAGGCCCAGGAGGCCCTGCCCCTGGCGCTGCCCGGGGGCCCCCACCCGGCGACCAGCGCGGGCGAGGCCAAGACCATGCGCTGGGTGGCGGCCCTGGCCGCTGCGCCGACGGCGCCGGCCCAGGTCTGGCTGCGGGTCGACGGGCGCCCGGTCACCACGGCCACCCTGCCGGCCCCGGGTCTCGTGGCGGTCGTCGACCAGCGTCCCTCCCGGCGGGATCCGCTCTGGGAGCATGTGCGGCTGACCCAGGCCCAGGAGGTGGCCCTGCTCGAGGCCCGGGCGGCCCTGGTGCGGGAGCACGGCCCGGCGCTGCTGGCCGACCCGGAGGTGCGGGCGGCGGTCTGCGGGCTGCTCCAGCAGAGCGAGGCCGTGCGCCGGCTGCGGCGGAAGGGGCGGCTGCCCGGCCGGCGCTACCCGGCCCGGGCCTGGCTGGATGCGCCGGCGCTCCAGGGGGTGCACGGCGCCCTGTCGCTGGTGGACGCGGTCGACGCGGCCCGCCAGGAGCGGCTCTTCTGGGTCGCGGAGGGTCCGGCCCCGGCGGACGGCCCCGCCGCGGCGGTCTACCTGCGCCGCGACCCCACCACTGCGGCGCTCGTGGCCGCCGTCGGCCTCAGCGCGCCGGCGTGGTCGGCTTGGGAGCAGCAGGCCCGCGCGGCCCGCCGAGAGGCCGCCGCCGCGGCCGAGGCGAAGGCCCAGGCCCGGGAGCGCAAGCGCCGCCGGCGCGAGGTGAAGGAGCTCGTCAGCGGCTTCCTCGTGGGCCAGGACAAGGTCGCGGCCCGGCGCACGGGCGCCCTCTCGCGCCTCGGCGACGACGCCCTCGACGCCGCCACCACCCCGGCCGCCCGCCAGGCCCTCGCCTGGCGCCTCGCCGACGCCGAGGTGGCCGCCCTGGGCGACCCGGCGGCCCTCGTGCGGCTCTGCGGGCGGGTGGCCCGCCAGCTCGCGGCGCTCCGGGGCTGAGGGGGCTCAGGGCAGGGCGTCGAGCCAGCCCCCGTCCCCCGCCACCCGGCGGATGCCCTCGGCACAGGCCCGGGCGGCCACGTTGCGGGGGGCGGCGGTGCCGGCGGCGGCGGCCCGGGCCCGGTCCAGCTCGGCCTGGGTCGTCTGGAGGTCGCGGCGCCAGTCCGCCGTGGGCGAGAGCATCGAGGGCAGCACCCCCAGCACCAGCAGCAGCCCCAGCAGGGTGGCGGCGAGGCTGCGGCGGGGGCGGCCCTCCAGCCCCGCGAGGCTGGCGGCCCCCACCCCGAGCAGCACCGGCAGGAAGGGCAGGGCATTGGCCAGGAAGCGGGGGTGGCTCTGCTTGACCACGATGGCGTTGTCGAGGGCCAACACGAAGGGCAGGGCCGTGCCCGCGGCGGCGAGCAGGGCGGCCGGCCGGCGCCGCAGGCCCACGAGGGCGGCGGCGAGGGCGCCCAGGGCCACGGGCAGCCAGGGATCGACCCGGGCCCGGCGGTGGTCGACGACGTGGAGGGCCTCCCGGAGCGCGGGCGGCACGAGCTGGCCCTCGGCGGCGACGAAGCGCAGGGTGGCGGGCAGCCCGCGCAGGTCGCTGCGTCCCCAGACGAAGCCGGCGTCGCTGCGGGGGCGGGGCACCGTGCGGGTGACCGAGATGCCCATCTTCCGCAGGTCGAGCAGGGTGTGCATCTGGTCTTCGAGGGTGCGGGTGCCGGGCAGGTAGGCGGCGGGGCCGGCCTGGAAGCTGAGCCAGAGCGGCAGGGCGAGGGCGCCGAGCCGCAGCAGCCCGCCGCCCCCGCGCCGCCTCCGTCCCCGGCGGGGCCGCCCGGGGCCCCAGAGCGCGGCGAGGGCCCCCAGCCCGACCGTGCACAGGGCCCAGGGCAGCCCCCGCAGGTCCACGAGCAGGGCCAGCCCCGCCGCCGTCCCGGCCACCGCACAGGCCGCCGCCGTGCGCCACCGCAGGGCCACCGCGCCGCCGGCGGCACAGAGGGCCAGCAGGGCGATGATGGGCGGGTAGTAGGTGAGGGTGCGCGAGAGCACGCACAGGGGCCAGACCGCGCCCACGGCGAGGGCCGCGAGCATGCCGGCCCCCCGGGAGTGCAGGGCCCGGGCCCAGAGCCAGACGGCGCTGGCCAGCAGCCCCGTCGAGAGCACGGCGCTGGCGAGAAGACCGTTGAGAACACCGTGTTGGCGACCGATCACGGCGGATGGGGCCGCCGCGAGCAGGCTGCGGTTGCGCGACACATCGTCGAGGGTCCCGGCCGCCGCTGCCGCCGTGCTCCAGCAGTACTCGAGGAAGTCGGGCGACGCCGCCGCCGTGGCCCCGCCGAGGGCAAAGCGCGCCAGCCACAGCCCGCAGAGCAGCGCCACGGCCGCCCCCGTGCCCAGCGCCAGGGGCAGGTCGACCCGGCTCTGCCAGGGCTCCGGGCCGGGCCTCGGCCCCCGCAGCGCCCGCAGGGCCAGCCAGGGCACCACCAACATCCCGCTCGACATCCCGCTCCCTGTGGGCGCGCACTGTAGCAGACCCCCCCTGACAATCCCCCGCCGGGCTGTTGGGGCGGGCCCTGCGGCGCTATGGGCGACATCCGCGTCGTGCCTCGCCCGGCCCCCGACCGCCCGAACTCGCCCGCTTTGTCTCTCCTCGGAGGTCCCGTGTCCCCCAGCTCCCTGCTCGCCACCGCCACGAGCGGCCCGCAGCTCATCTACCTGCAGTTCCTCACCTGGCTGCCCAAGCTGCTCGCCGCCGCCATCACCCTCGGCATCTTCTATGGTCTCCACAAGCTGCTCGGCCGGGCCCTCACCCTGCTGCTGCGGCGCTCGGGCATCGACAAGACGGCGGCGGTCTTCCTGTCGAGTGTGGTGCGCTACTCGCTGTTCTCGGTGGGTGCGGTCACGGCCCTGGGCCAGCTCGGGGTCGACGTCACGGGCATGCTCGCCTCGCTCGGTGTGGCCGGTCTCACCATCGGCTTCGCCGCCCGCGACGCCCTGTCGAACATCATCTCGGGCCTCTTCATCTTCTGGGACCGGCCCTTCGTCATCGGCGACCTCGTCGAGATCGGCGACACCTACGGCAAGGTCTCCGACATCACGATGCGCTCCACCCGGGTCGTCACCCCCGACGGCCGCATGCTGGCCATCCCCAACTCCACCATCGTGAACTCGACGGTCGCCAGCTACACCAACTTCCCGAACCTGCGCCTCGACGTCGACATCGACGTGGGCCCCAACGAGGACCTCGGCCGGGCCCGGGCGCTGCTGCTCGGCATCGTCCAGGGCGACGCGGCCTACCTCGACAGCCCCGCCCCGACCGTCGTGGTCACCCGCCTCGGCGACTACAGCCTCGGCCTCCAGCTGCGCGTCTGGCTGAAGGATGAAGAGAACCACGTCGCCGCCCGCTTCGCCCTGCGCGAGCAGATGTTCGAGGTGCTGCGCAGCGAGGGCGTCGACATGCCCAACGAGACCATCGTCGTCAACCACCCCGCCAGCCTCGCCGCCGCGCCGCCGGCCGCCCGCTGAGCCGGGCCCGGGGGCTCAGGGCTGCTGGCTCTGGGCCACCATGCGGTTGATGTTGTCGGCCACGCTGCGGCCGGCCATGCGGTTCGCGAGGCCCTGGGGCACGGCGCCCCCGGGGTCGACCAGCGAGCGGTAGACCACCCGCAGCCCGCCGTTCTCGAGGGGGATGAGGTCCCAGCGGCCGTGGGTCTCGGGCACCTCGACGGCGGCCGGGTAGCGGGCCTGGAGGGTCGCGCGCAGGTCTGTGGCGTGGGTGGGGCCCACGGTCGACCAGCTGCGGCGCAGGTGGCCCGGGCGCCCGCCCACGTCCCGCTCGGTGCGGCTGCGGGCGATCCAGTAGCGGTCGGAGATGGGCACGGGCGCGTCGATGACCTGGAAGTAGAGCGCCCCGTCGCCCTCCTGCTGCACGATGGTGCTGGCGATGAGGCCGGGGCTGATCTCGGTGTGGCGCGCCGTGTCGCGCAGCAGGGCGAAGACCTTCTCGCCGTCGGTGCCGGGCGGAAAGACCTTCTCGCCCTTCCAGGCGACCATCTCGGTGGTGCCCACGCTCTTGCGCGAGATGGTGACACCGTCGGTCTCGCGGACGAGCTCCCACCCCTGGTCGTCCGAGAGCACCCGGTGGAGGGCGGTGGCCTGGGCCGAGACGGGCCCGCCGGCGGCCGCCACGGGGCAGAGTGCGACGAGAAGCACGGGCAGGACCGACATGACACCCCCGGGGCCTGGGGCTCCAGCCTCGCACCCCCGCTGCGGGCCTGCAAGCCCCGGGCTCCGGGGAGAACCCACGGCAAAGCCCCCATCGGGTAGGGTCGGGCGGCTCCCCGGAGGTGTTCATGTCCACGCCCGCTCCCCTGCCCGGCATCCAGTCCCGGCGCGTCGCCACCCCCCGCATCGACACCCACATCCTCGAGAGTGGTGACCCTGACGGTGCTGTGGTGCTCTTCGTCCACGGCAATGCCTCGTCCTCCACCTTCTGGGAGGAGACCATGCTCGCGCTGCCCGCGGGCCACCGTGCCATCGCGCCCGATCTGCGCGGCTACGGCGCGACCGAAGACCTCACCATCGACGCCACGCGGGGCGTCGGCGACTGGGTGGACGATCTGCTCTCGCTGCTCGACACCCTCGGCATCACGACGGCCCACGTGGTCGGCCACTCCCTCGGCGGCGCCGTGCTCTGGGGCCTCGTCGCGGCCCGGCCGGCGGCCTTCGCCAGCGTCACCCTCGTCGCCCCGGGCTCGCCCTATGGCTTCGGCGGCAGCGGCCCCGACGGCCGCCCCAACCACCCCGACGGCGCCGGCTCGGGGGCCGGGGTGGTGAACCCCGAGTTCGCCCGCCGCATCGGCATCGGCGACCGCAGCAGCGACGATCCCCAGGCCTCGCCCCGGGTGGTGATGAACAGCTTCTACTGGAAGCCCCCCTTCGTGCCTGCCCGCGAAGAGGCCCTGCTCACGGGCGTTCTCTCCGAGAAGATCGGCGAAGATCGCTACCCCGGCGACGCCGTGCCCTCGCCCCACTGGCCCGGCTCGGCGCCCGGCCGCTTCGGGCCGGTCAACGCCATCAGCGCCCGCTGGGCCGGCGACCTCGCCGACCGCTTCGTGGCCATCCAGCCCCAGCCGCGGGTGCTCTGGGTGCGCGGCGACAGCGACGCCATCGTCTCGGACGCCTCGCTCTTCGACATCGGCACCCTCGGCCAGATGGGCGCCGTGCCCGGCTGGCCCGGGGCCGAGGTCTTCCCGCCCCAGCCCATGGTCTCCCAGGTGCGGGGGGTGCTCGCGCGCTACCAGGCGGCCGGCGGCCAGGCCACCGAGGTGGTCATCGAAGACGCCGGCCACACGCCCTTTGTCGAGAAGCCCGAGGCCTTCGCCGCGGCCTTCCACGCCCACCTCGCGGGCTGAGCGCGCTCAGGGGCCGGCCACCGCTGCACAGGTCGCGGTGGCCCGGTCGCCCTCCCGCTCCAGCGCCGTCGGGGCCCACAGCTCGAGGCGGGTCTCCTGGCGGGTCATGACGGGCATGTCGTAGACCGCGCTGTGGTGCTTGGGGGGCTTGCCCGCGGCGGTCCGTGCGGCCACGAAGGCGGCGTGGTCGCGGAGGCGGGCCCGGGCGGCCGGGCGGGCGCGCCGCATGCCCTGGTCGAGGGCCCCGGCCCACAGGGGGCGCATCTCTTCGGAGACATCGATGCTGACGCTGTTCCGGGCGAGCGCGAGGGCGGCGGCGGCCGTGGTGCCCGTGCCGGCGAAGGGATCGAGCACGGTCTCGCCCTGGCAGGAGAACATGGCCACGATGCGGGTGGCCAGGGCGAGAGGGAAGGCGGCGCTGCGCTTGCGGGTGGCGGCGTCGAGGCCCTGGCGCACCCCGCGCAGGTCGGTCCAGAGGTCGCTGAACCAGAGGTTGCGCTCCTCCCAGAAGTAGGCGCTGCGGGCGCGGTGGGCCCGGGCCTCGGCCGTGCGGAAGCGCCGCCGGCCGCCCTTGCGGAAGAGCAGGATGTACTCGTGCTCGTAGGTGACGTAGGCGCCGCCGGGCAGCATGCCCGAGCCCATGAACTTGTTGGGGGCGTTGGTGGGCTTGCGCCAGACGATGTCGGGCAGGGGCACGAGGCCCAGGGCCTCGGCGCCGGCGAGGATGCGGGCGTGGTTGCTGTAGAGGCGGAACTCGCCGGCGAGGCTGCGGGTGGCGTCGCCGATGTTGACGGCCAGGATGCCGCCGGGCACGAGGGCGGCGGCGCAGCGGGCCCAGACCCGGTCGAGCTCGGCGTGCATGGCGGCGAAGGCGGCGGCCCCGTCCTCGGCGGCGAGGGCGGCGGCCGCGGCGGGAGACATGGCCGAGAAGGCCGCGTCCCACATCGCAATCATCGGGTAGGGCGGCGAGGTCAGCACGAGGTGGGCCCGGCCGAGGGCGGCGGCGGGCACGGTGCGCGCGTCGGCGATGTGGAGCTCGTGGGTGGTCTGCACCGGGGCCTCGCGGGCGGAGCGGCAGCATAGCGCCCGCCGGGGCTCGGGGGCTCAGCGCCGGCGGCGGACGAGGCCCAGCAGCCCGACGGCGAGGGCGGCGAGGCCCGTCGGCAGCGCCCCGCCGCCGACCGCACAGCCCCAGGGCAGCGCGGGGTCGCCGGGGGCGGCGCCCACGGTGGCGGGGGCCTCGACGGTCACCCGGGCGGGCGCGCTCTCGTTGCCGGCGGCGTCGAGGGCGGTGAGCTCGAGCACGAAGGAGAGGGCCTCCTGGTCGTCGCTGGCGCCGTCGATCCAGTGGAGGACGAGGCCGCCGGGCGTGTCGGGCACGACGGCGTCGTCGAGGGGCCAGAGGCCCGCCGGGGCCGTGCCCTCGACCACCGTGACCCGCACCCCCAGCGCCGCGTCGGGGGTCTGGTCGTCGCCGCCAGAGGCCCAGGAGAGCACGAGGGTGCCGATGTCGTCGCAGCTCGTGCTGGAGCAGATGCCGTCGGCGTCGCAGTCGGGGCCCCGGCCGCGGACGAGCTGGTCGACGGCGGCCTCGGTGGGGGCGCCGGGGGCGACGGTGTCGTCGGCCGCGGGGTCGACCTCGTGGGCTGCGGGGGCCGCGAAGCTGCAGGCAGCGGCGGGCCGGGGGGCGACGAGGCCCAGCCCCAGGGCGGCGAGGGGCAGCAGGGCGGCGGACGGGCGGGGGGCGGTCGATGGCATGGGTCCACCGTGGCATCCCGCCGCCGGTGCCGCCACCGCCGGCAGCAAGAAGAGACCCGGGCCCGGGCGCTGCGGGGTCGCCGCGACCGGAATTCCCCGCATGTGGGGGGCCCCCGGATCGATTCCCACCTGCGTGTTCCCCGTGCCCGTCGGCATGTTCCACAAACCTTGAGGCAGAGCGTAGGGGCAGGTCTTGCGCTGGCAAGACCACCTCGCTACACTCGGGATCCCTGCCGGCAGACCTCCCCGGTCCGCCATGCGCGCTCGACCGCATCCCCGTGGAACAGCGCGCCCCTCCTCCCTCTCCCTCCCCACGCTCCACGGGACGTCCCGCCATGACCCGCGTCTATGCGATCTCGAACCAGAAGGGCGGCGTTGGCAAGACCACCACCGCTGTCAACCTCGCTGCCGCGCTCGCCCTGGAAGACAAGACCGTCCTCCTGATCGACCTCGACCCCCAGGGCAACGCCAGCTCCGGCCTCGGCGTGCCCAAGAGCGAGGCCCGCGTGGGCATCGCCGACGTGCTGCTCGGCTTCCGCGAGCTGGGCGATGTGCTCGTCCCCACCCCCGTCGACGGCCTCCACCTCGCCCCCGCGACCCGCGAGCTGGTCGGTGTCGAGGTCGAGCTGGTCGACGCCGAGCGCCGCGAGTTCCGCCTGCGCGACGCCATCCGCGAGCAGGCCGGCGACTACGACTTCGTCATCCTCGACTGCCCCCCGAGCCTGGGCCTGCTCACGGTCAACGCTCTCGCTGCGGCCACGGGCGTCATCATCCCGCTCCAGGCCGAGTACTACGCCATGGAGGGCCTCGGCGAGCTGCTGCGGGCCCTCAAGCAGATCCGCAAGGGCGGCCTGAACCGCAAGCTCGAGCGCACGGGCATCCTGCTCACGATGGTCGACCGCCGCACCCGCCTCGCCCGCGACGTCTGCGACCAGGCCCGCGCCGTCTTCGGTGGCGAGGTCTTCGACGCCGAGATCCCACGGAACGTGCGCCTGTCCGAGGCCCCGAGCTTCGGCAAGCCCATCCATGCCTACGATCCGCTCTGCCGGGGCGCCATCGCCTACAGCAACCTCGCCCTCGAGATCGTCGACATGGTCGCCCGCGAGGACGCCGGTGGGGAGGCCGCGCCCGCCGCGCCCGCCACGCCCCAGCTGCGGGTGGTCGGCGGGGGTGCCCGATGAAGCGCAGCTCCCTCGGCCGCGGCCTCGCCGCCATCATTCCCGACAACGTCCTCGTCGAGGACGAGCGCCCGGCGAAGAGCAGCGAGGCGCTGCGCATGATCCCCATCGACCGGATCAAGCCCAACCCCGAGCAGCCCCGCATGACCTTCCAGGGCCAGGCCCTGGAGCAGCTCGCCGAGAGCATCCGCACCCACGGCGTGCTCACCCCCCTCCTCGTCCGCCGCGACGAGCGGGGCCTGGGCTACATCCTCGTCGCCGGTGAGCGCCGCCTCCGGGCGACGGGCCTCGCGGGCCTCGAAGAGGTGCCCTGCTGGGTGCGCGACCACCTCTCCTCCCAGGAACAGCTCGAGCTGGCCCTGGTCGAGAACATCCAGCGCGAAGACCTCGACCCCATCGAGACGGCCGAGAGCTACAGCCGCCTGGTGACGGCCTTCAACCTGACCCAGGCCGAGGTGGCCCGCCGGGTGGGCAAGGACCGGGCGACGGTGGCCAACGCCATCCGGCTGCTGCGGCTGCCGAGCTTCGCCCTGGCCGAGCTGCGGGCGGGCAACATCACGGCCGGCCACGGCAAGGCCCTGCTCTCGCTCAACGACGAAGAGCTCATCCGCAAGACCCTGCGCGACGTCATCGCCCAGGACCTCAGCGTCCGGGCCACCGAGCGGGCCGTCGCCGCCATCGTGCGCGGCAACAACCCCAAGCCCCGGGCCCGCTCCACCGTGCTCCAGCAGCTCTCGGGCAAGCTGAGCCGCGGCCTCGGCGCCAAGGTCAAGGTCGAGGCGCGCAACCGCAGCCAGAAGGGGCGCATCGTCATCGACTTCACGACCCGCGACGAGCTCGATCGCCTGATCGGCCTGCTCAGCAGCTGAGGTCGCCATGCCCGACACGCCCCTCGGTGGACTGCTCGGCCCGGGCACCCACCACCAGGGCGACCTCTCCTTCGAGGGGCGCGTGCGCATCGACGGCCACTTCACGGGGCGGCTCTACTCCGAGGACATCCTCGAGGTGGGCGCCACGGGGGTGGTCGAGGGCGAGGCCGACGTGGCCCGCTGCACCCTCGCCGGTCGCTTCATCGGTCGGCTGCGGGTGCGCGAGCGGCTGGTCATCGAGGCCACCGGACGGGTGGAGGGCAGCCTCGACGCTGGGGTGCTAGAGGTGCGGCCCGGCGCCCGGCTGCAAGGCCCTGTTCGTGTCGCCGGAGAGGAGCTGCCGTGAGGCTGGTCGTCATCGCCGGAGGCACCGCGAGCGGGAAGAGCACCGCCGCCCGCACCGCCGCCGCCCGGATCCCCAACAGTGTACTGATCGCCCACGATCGCTACTACCACGACATTCCCGAGCCCCGGGGCCACAACTTCGACCACCCGGAGTCTCTCGACACGGCGCTGCTGGTCGACCACCTCCGCACCCTGCGGGCGGGCCAGCCGGCCGCGCTGCCGGTCTACGACTTCGCGACCCACAGCCGCACGGCCGAGACCGAGCGCATCGACCCGGCGCCGGTGGTCATCGTCGAGGGCATCCTCACCCTCGCCCACGGGCCCCTGGCCGCCCTCGCCGACCTGCGGGTCTTTGTCGACACCCCGGACGACGTGCGCCTCGTGCGCCGCATCCGCCGCGACATCCGCGAGCGGGGCCGCACGGTCGAGAGCGTGCTCGACCAGTACATGGGCACCGTGCGCCCGATGCACGAGCAGTTCGTGGCCCCCAGCCGCGCCGTCGCCGACGTGGTGCTCTGCGGCAACATCCCCCCCGAGCTCGTCGCAGATGCCCTGGTCAAGGCCATTGTCGAGGGCCCCACGGCCCCGGTGGCGCCCGTGTCTGCCCCGGGCCCCTGCGCCTGAAGCCCGGCCGGCGCGGTCCCCTCAGCGGGGCAGGGTCGGGTCGGCGGGCCCTCCCACCCGCACCCGGGCGTCGAGGGCCACGACCCCCTCGCCCGGCGGCAGGGCGGCCAGCGGGTTGATGTCGAGCTCGGCGAGCTGGGGGTGGGCGGCGACGAGCTGGCTCAGCCGCAGCAGCACCTCTTCGACCGCGGCCACGTCCGCCGCGGGCCGGTCGCGGTAGCCGTCGAGCAGGGGGCGGCTGCGCAGGCTGTCGAGCATCTCGGTGGCGTCCACGTCGTGCACCGGCACCACCCGCACGGCCACGTCCTGGAGAAGCTCGACGTTCACCCCGCCCATGCCGACCATCAGGGTGGGGCCGAAGTCCGGGTCGACGGTCGCGCCGACGATGAGCTCGATGCCGCCGGTGACCATCTCCTGGACCAGCACCCCGTCCATCTGGTCGGCGAGCCCGGCGTCGGCGAGGCGCCGCTGCATGCCCGCGTGGGCGTCGTAGACCGCCGCGCCGCTGTCGAGCCCCAGGCGCACCCCGCCGAGGTCCGACTTGTGGGTGAGCTGCTCGCTGACGAGCTTGACGGCCACGGGGAAGCCCAGCGACTCGGCCGCCGCCTGGGCCGCCTTGGGGCTGCGGGCCACGACGGCCCGGGGGCAGCGGATGCCGTAGATGCCGAGCAGCTGGGCGACCTCGTCCGGGTCCAGCCAGCCGCCGCCCCGGGCCTGGGCCGCGTCGAGCAGGGCCGTCGCCGCCGCCGTGTCGACCGCAAAGCGCCGCTCTTCGCCCGTGGGCCGCGCCAGCCACTCGCCGTAGCGGGTGGCCCGGGCCAGCGAGATCGCCGCCGTCTCCGGGAAGGCGTAGCTGGGGATCGAGCCCGCCTGGAGCGAGCGCAGGGAGTCGACGAGGCCGTGGGTGCCCAGGAAGTTGCAGAGCACGGGCTTCGCGCTGCCCTCGGCGCCGGCGCGGATGCCGGCCGCGACCGCCTCCGGGCGGGTGACGATGGGCGGCACGTAGATGACGAGAACGCTGTCGACGGCGTCATCGTCGAGGATGAGCCGCAGGGCGTCGCGGTACATCTCGGGGGTCGCCGAGGCGATCATGTCGACGGGGTTCCGCACGCTGGCCGCGGGCGGCAGGATGGCCCGCAGCCCCGCCTCGGTCTCGGCCGAGAGCTGGGGCAGGCAGAGGCCGTGGGCCTCGAGGGCATCGGTGGCGAGGATGCCGGGCCCGCCGGCGTTGGTGAGCACACAGACCCGGTTGCCCTGGGGCACGGGCTGGCTCGAGAGCAGCATGCAGGTGTTGAAGAGCTCCTCGAGGGTGTCGACCCGGATGACGCCGGTCTGGCGGAACATGGCGTCGGCGGCCGTGTCGCCCCCGGCCAGGGCGCCCGTGTGGGAGCTGGCAGCCCGGCGGCCGGCCGTGCTGCGCCCCGACTTCACGGCGATGATGGGCTTGTGGCGGGCCACCCGGCGGGCCGTGCGGGGGAAGCGCCGGGGGTCGCCGAAGCTCTCGAGGTAGAGCAGCACGATGTCGGTGGCCGGGTCGTGGGCCCAGTGCTCGAGCAGGTCGGTCGCCGAGACGTCGGCCTTGTTGCCCACCGAGACGAAGCTCGAGACGCCGATGCCCAGCCGCTTGGAGTGGTCGAGGATGGCCACGCCGAGGGCGCCGCTCTGGCTGAGGAAGCCCACCCGGCCGGCGCTGGGCCAGGTCGGCGCGAAGGTGGCGTTGAGCTGGACGGCGGGGTCGGTGTTGATGAGGCCCAGGCAGTTCGGGCCCACCAGCCGCATGCCGGCCCCCCGCACGATCGCGAGCAGCTCGTCCTCCCGGTCGGCCCCGGCCCCCCCGAGCTCGCGGAAGCCCGCCGTGATGACCACCAGCGCCTTGACCCCCGCCGCTGCACACTCCCGGGCAATGGCCAGCACGGCCTCGGCCGGCACCACGAGCACGGCCAGCTCGACGGGCGTGGGCAGGGCCGAGATGGAGGGCCAGGCCTTCACCCCGGCGACGGCCGTGGCGGTGGGGTGGACGGGGTGGACGACGCCCGTGAAGCCGCAGCGCAGCAGGTTGCGCAAGATCTCGTGGCCGATGGTGCCCGGGCGGCGGCTCGCGCCGACGACGGCGACGGACTGGGGCGAGAAGAGGGGGCGGAGGGCGGCGCGGCCTGGCATGGGGGCTCCCGGGCAGGGCGGGGCCCTATTGCCGACCGGGGGCGGGCCGGCAGCGCGGGGCGACCGGGGGCTGATCTGGTGCATCGACCGGCGCGATGCCGGCAGTGGCCCGGGGCTCAGCCCTCGGTCGGCGCCCCGTCGCCGCCCGCGAAGTCGAGGCCGTGCTTCTGCATGAGCCGGTAGACCGTGCTGCGGGCCACCCCGAGCTTGCGGGCGGCGGCGCTGACGTTGCCCTGGGTGGCGGCGAGGGCGCGCTGGAGGGCCGTGACCTTGGCGTCGCGGATCGAGGGCGCCGGCACGGCGGGGGCGGGCGCGGGGGCCCCGGCGCGCATCAGGGGCAGGTGCCAGCTCTCGATGCGGGCGGCGCCCTCCGAGACCACGAGGGCATGGTGGAGGGCCATGCGCAGCTCGCGGGTGTTGCCGGGCCAGGGGGCCGTGTCGATGGCCGCCAGGGCCTCGGGCGCCAGCTCGGGCACCCGCCGCTGGCCGAGCTCCTGGCAGAGCTGGGCGAGCAGGGTGCGGCTGAGCAGGGGGCGGTCGCTGCGGGCCCGCACCGGGGGCAGCTCGAGGATCGAGCCCCGGATCCGGTAGAAGAGGTCGGCCCGGAACTGGCCGGCGTCCACCATGCTGCGCAGGTCGCGGCAGGTCGCGCAGACGAGGCGCACGTCGGCCCGGCGGGGGCTCTGCTCGCCGACCCTGAAGTAGCTGCCGTCTTCGAGGAAGCGCAGCAGCAGGGCCTGGAGGGGGCCCGGCATCTCGCCCAGCTCGTCGAGGAAGAGGGTGCCGCCGTCGGCGCTGGCGATGCGCCCGTCCCGGCCGGAGGCGGCCGCACCGGTGAAGGCCCCGGGGGCGTAGCCGAAGAGCTCGCTCTGGAGCAGGCTCGGGGTGAGGGCGGCGCAGTTGAGGGCGATGAAGGGCTGGGCGGCCCGGTGGCTGGCGGCGTGGATGCCCCGGGCGAGCAGCTCCTTGCCGGTTCCGGTCTCCCCGAGGATGAGCACGGGCAGGGTCGAGGGCCCGACCCGGGCGGCGTGGGCGCGCACGGCGCTCAGGGCGGCGTCCGTGCCCACGAGGGCCGCGAAGGCGTCGCTGCGGCGGCTGCGCGGGGTGGTGGGCTGGGGCGGTGTGGACGAGAGCACCATCCACGAGATGATGCGCCCGTCGCGGGTCTCGACTGGCTCGACCTCGAGGCCGGGCAGCTGGATCTGGCCGGCCCCGGCGGCGGCCACGTCGGCCCGGCCCACCCCGAGACAGTCCTCGACCCGGGCCCGCACCCGCACCAGGCCGTCCGAGCCGCCGATGGCCGGCCCGAGCGGCATGCCCCGGGCGACGGCCGCGTGGTTGGCGAGGTGCACCCGGCCGTCGGGGCCCACGAGCACGGCCGGGTCGCGCATGCGGGCGAGCAGGCGGTGGACCAGGGTGCCGCCGGCGCCGTCGAGCATGCTGACCCGGAGGGCCTCCTCGACGGCCTTGGCCGCGCTGAGCACGGCGGCGCCCGCGAGGGGGTTGGCCTGCTCGAGCATGCTGGTGGCGTCTAGCACACCGACGAGCTGGCCCCAGGGGTCGTGCACGGGGGCCGCGTAGCAGACCAGGCGGTGGTTCGGCCGGGCGAGGTGGGCGGCGCCCCGGACGTGGACCGGGCGCTGCTCGGCGAGGGCCGTGCCGATGGCGTTGGTGCCGCGGGTGGCCTCGTCCCAGGCGGCACCGGGCTGGAGCCGCAGCCGGTGGGCGTGTTCGGCGAAGCCGCCGCCGGCGTGGCGGGCGACGACGACACCGTCGGCATCGGCGAAGAGGAGGCTGAAGTGGCGGGCGGCGAAGAGGGCGGCGGTCGGCGCCAGCACCTCGTCGAGGGCGCGCAGCACGGGCTCGGCGCGCTCCTGGTGCATGCGCAGCCGGCTGTCGGTGTGGATCGGGGGCTCGGCGGGGCCCTCGGCCTCGGCGCCGGCGTCGCGGGCCCGCAGCCACCGGCGCACCAGCGGCCCGGCCGCCCGCTCGGGGCCGGCCCAGAAGGCCTCCCAGCGGGAGATGTCGTCGAGTGCGAGGTGCAGCCAGCCCATGGGCGTAGCCTACCGGGGTCACAGCCCACGACAAGAGCGAAGCGTGCTGCGCGGTGTCGCGTTCTGCGACAGGGTGGCGCAAAGCGCGGCGCCCCATGTGTTGCGCTTCCGGTCAGCATGCAGATGGGCGCGCCATTCTCGCGGTGGCACAGTTCCTGCTTCGGACGAGGGGGCCAACACCTGGAGGCCCGATGACCTACGCAGATCCGAACACCGAAGGCTCCCTTGTCTCGTTCAAGGCCCGCTACGAGAACTACATTGGCGGCGCCTGGGTGGCCCCCGCCCGCGGCCAGTACTTCGACGCCATCACCCCGGTGACCGGAAAGCCCTTCTGCGAGATCCCGCGCTCCACCCACGAAGACATCGACAAGGCCCTCGACGCGGCCCATGCCGCCTTCGCCACCTGGTCGAAGACCTCGGTGGCCGAGCGCGCCGCCGTGCTCAACAAGATCGCCGACCGCATGGAGCAGAACCTCGAGATGCTCGCGGTGGCCGAGACCTGGGACAACGGCAAGGCCGTGCGCGAGACCCTGGCGGCCGACCTGCCGCTGGCCATCGACCACTTCCGCTACTTCGCCAGCGCCATCCGGGCCCAGCAGTCCCAGACGGGCGTGCTCGACGAGAACACCGTCGCCTACCACTTCCATGAGCCCATCGGCGTCGTCGGCCAGATCATCCCCTGGAACTTCCCCCTGCTGATGGCCACCTGGAAGGTCGCCCCGGCCCTGGCCGCGGGCTGCTGCGTCGTGCTCAAGCCCGCCGAGCAGACCCCCGCCAGCATCCTCGTGCTGATGGAGCTGATCGGTGACCTGATCCCCGACGGCGTGCTCAACGTGGTCAACGGCTTCGGCATCGAGGCGGGCAAGCCCCTGGCCCAGTCCGACCGGGTGGCCAAGGTGGCCTTCACGGGCGAGACCACGACCGGCCGCCTCATCATGCAGTACGCCAGCGCCAACCTCATCCCGGTCACCCTCGAGCTGGGCGGCAAGTCCCCCAACGTCTTCTTCGACGACGTCTGGGCCCAGGACGACGCCTTCCGCAACAAGGCCCTCGAGGGCTTCACCCTCTTCGCGCTCAACCAGGGCGAGGTCTGCACCTGCCCGAGCCGCGCGCTCATCCAGGACGGCATCTACAGCGAGTTCCTCGAGGCCGCCGTGGCGCGCACCGAGGCCATCCAGATGGGCAACCCCCTCGACCCCAACACGATGATGGGCGCCCAGGCCAGCAGCGACCAGCTCGAGAAGATCCTCAGCTACATCGACATCGGCAAGCAGGAGGGGGCCGAGTGCCTCACCGGCGGCACCCGCGTCGACCTCGGTGGGCGCCACTCCGGCGGCTACTACGTCAAGCCGACCATCTTCACGGGCCACAACAAGATGCGCATCTTCCAGGAGGAGATCTTCGGCCCCGTCGTCAGCGTCACCCGCTTCTCGGACTACGCCGAGGGCATGGAGATCGCCAACGACACCCTCTACGGCCTCGGCGCCGGCGTCTGGACCCGCAACGTCAACACCGCCTACAAGGCCGCCCGCACCATCCAGGCCGGCCGCGTCTGGCAGAACTGCTACCACCTCTACCCGGCCCACGCGTCCTTCGGTGGCTACAAGCAGTCCGGCATCGGCCGTGAGACCCACCTGATGATGCTCAAGCACTACCAGCAGACCAAGAACGTGCTGGCCAGCTACGACGAGAACGCCCTCGGCTTCTTCTAGGCCGCGCCCCCCCGCGCAGACACCGGCGCCGCTGGATGCGGGCGCGCCCTGGCGGGGGCGGCCCCCGCTCGGGTCGCTGGCCGGGCCCGACAGCGCTCCCCACGGGGGGCCCGGGGCGCTGGTGTCTGTGCCTCCCTGCGCCGTGTGCCCCCTGGCGGGCGCCCGGTGCGGGGCCCGTGGTCGTGCCGGGGCCGGTAGGTTTGTTCCCCGGATGGTCTGGCCCCGGCACGCCCACCCTCTTCTTCGCCCCCCCGTCGCCCTCCGGCACTGCCCCGGTCGGGGGCGCGGGGCGGGCCCCCCCTGCCCCTGGAGCGAGATGGATCGCGTCGACGCCACCCCCGCCGCCCTGGAGCTGATCGCCGCCCTCAAGGCGGAGCACGGCCCCCTCATGTTCCACCAGTCCGGGGGCTGCTGCGACGGCAGCGCGCCGATGTGCTACCCGGCCGGCGAGTTCCTCACGAGCCCCCGCGACGTGCTCCTGGGCCACATCGCCGACTGCCCGGTCTACATCGACAAGACCCAGTGGGCGACCTGGTCCCACACCCGGCTGACCATCGACGTGGTGCCCGGCCGGGGCAGCGGCTTCAGCCTCGAGGCCCCCCGGGGGCTGCGCTTCCTGACCCGCTCGACGGTCTGCGCCGTCGACTGAAGCCCCCGACCGCCCGCGCCGGAGCTCGGTCCCTGCCGAGAACCGGCTTGCGCTGCGCCGCCCGCCAATGTAAGTCAGGCTCACATTCCGAGTCTGGAGAGCTGGTCATGCGCACCCCCGTCCTGTTCGCGGCCCTGGGCCTCGCTGCTGCGGCCTGTGTGCCCGCGCCCCTCAAGCCGGCGGGGCCCCACGGCGTCGCGACCCACAGCTGGGTGGTCCGGCCGGCGCCGGCGGTGGATCCCCTGCCCGCCGCCGGAGAGCGGGCCGTGCCCGTCCAGGCCTGGTACCCGAGCGCGGCCGTCGAGCCGGGCACGGTCGACAGCCCCCGCCGCGGCCGGCCCGGGGCGGCCCCCCTCACCGACGACCTGCCCGTCGTGGTCTTCGTCCACGGCAGCGGCTCCGAGCGGCGCTACCACGCGGCCCTCGCCCTCCACCTGGCCAGCCGGGGGGTGGTCGTGGTGGCGGCCGACCACACCGGGGTGGCGCGCAAGGCCCGCTTCCCGGACCGGCGGCCGGTCGGCCTCCACCCGGTCTTCGCCGAGCTGATGGCCCACGGCGACCTGGAGCTGGCCGCGGCCGACCCGCGCTATGGCGAGGTGGTCGCGCTCATGGAGTCCGATGTCGACGCCATTCTCGCGGGTCTGGACGGGCCGCTGGCCGGGGTGGGCCTCGACCGGGTGGCGCTCGGGGGCCACTCGCTGGGGGCGACGGTGGCCCTGGCCCGCTGCCGTGCGCGGCCAGAGTGTGCGCTGTGGCTGAACCTCGACGGGCCGCCGCTCACCGACGTCGAGGTGGGGGCCGACGGCCGGGCCGACTTCGTGCCGGCGGGCCTCTCGCGGCCGGCCCTCCAGGTCACGACCGGCGGCTACCTGGGCGTGGTGCCCGGGGCCGAGGCGGGCTGGGCCGCCATCGACGCCCAGGCGGCGCTGATCGACGGCCCGAGCCTGCTCGTCCACCTGCCCGCCGCGGGCCACCTCGACCTCACCGATCTGCCCCTGCTGCTGCCCCCGAGCGTGGTGGGCCGCATCCTCGGGCCCGGGGCCAGCACGGCCGACGACCCCGCCGTGCCCCTGGTGGCGAGCACGCTGCTGGTCGCGGCGGCCGTCGACCGCCACCTGCGCTGCGACGCGGCGGTCGATCCGGCGGCCGTGGCCGAGGGCCTGGCCGGCGCCGAGCTGCGCCACCACCACCCGGGCCCCACCCCCGGCTGTGCGCCGTGAGCCCGCGCAAGCCCGCCGGGCGCTACCACCACGGCGACCTGCGCGCGGCCCTGCTCGACGAGGCGGCCCGGGTGGCGGCCACCGAGGGGGTGCACGCCGTGCAGGTGCGCCGGCTGGGCCAGGCCCTCGGCGTCAGCGCCGGCGCGCCCTTCCGCCACTTCCCGAACCGCCAGGCCCTGCTCGTGGCGGCCGCCGAGGAGGGGCTGCGGCGCCGCGAGCGCGCCGTCGCCGGGGCCATTGCGGCGCTCGGCGAGGACGCCCCCGCGCTCGCGCGCAGCCGGGCCGAGGCCGTCGCCCACGTGCGCTGGGCTGCGGCCCACCCGGGCTGGTACCGGCTGCTCACCCGGCCCGAGCTGCTGGCCGACTCGCCGGCGATCCGCGCCGCCACCTCGGTCTCGCGCGAGCGGCTCACGGCGGCCCTCGCGGCCAGCGACGCGGACGCCGCGGGCGCGGCCCACCTCACGGCCCGGGCCCTCGTGCACGGCCTCGCCCAGATGGTCGTCGGGGGCCACCTCGGCCCGATCGACCCCGAGGCGGCCGCCCGGCTGGCCTGGGCGGCGACCGGGGTGCTCGGCCAGGGGCTCGCGGGGCTGGGCGGGCCCCCGGAGGGCGAGCCGCCGGGCTGAAGCGGTGGGTGTCAGCGCGGTTGCGTGCCCGCCGGGCCCGCTCTCGCCCGCGGTAGGGTGGCGCCATGCGACCCCTCTCGTCCCTCGGTCTCCCCCGCCGCGCCCCCGCCGGGCTGCTGCTCGCCCTCGGGCTGGCCAGCTGCAGCGGCACCCCCCTCAAGGTGGCCGACGGCCCCTCGGCCGCGGCGGCGGTCGACGACACGGCCGTGCCCGCTCCGGAGGCGCCCGCTCCGGTCGACCCGGCCCCGGGGGCGGCCCGCCTCGCGCGCCTGACGGCAGCCCAGCTCCGCCATGCCGTCTTCGACCTCACGGGCCACAGCCTCGCGGGCCCCCTGCCCGTCGACTACGACCTCCACGGCTACACCAGCGTCGGCGCGGGCGCCCTGTCCATCGCGCCCTACGACCTCGAGCTCTACGAGGCCGCCGCCTGGGAGACCGCCGAGGCCGTCTTCTCCGAAGATGCCGATCTGGACGGTGTCTTCGGGTGTTCGGTCGAGGGCCCGGCGGTCGACCGCATGCTCGCCGCGGCGGGCGGCGACACCGGGGCCTCGGCGGTGGGCCTGGACGAGGACTGCCTGCGCAGCTGGGTCACGGGGCTCGTGGCCGAGGCCTGGCGCCGGCCTGCCGTCTCGACCGAGGTCGACCCCCTCGTCGCGCTCTTCGGCGAGGTCCACGGCCTCGCGGGGGCCCGCCTCGCCGGCCAGGCCGTGGTCGCCACCGTGCTCGTGAGCCCCGACTTCCTGTTCCGGGTCGAGCTCGGGGTGCCCGATCCGGACGACCGCTGGGGCGCCGGGGCCCACACCCTGGGCGACTGGGAGCTGGCCAGCCGCCTCGCCTTCTTCCTGACCGACGCGCCCCCCGATCCGGCCCTGCGCGCCGCCGCCGCCGAGGGCCGCCTCGCCACCGCCGAGGGCATCCGCGCCGAGGCCGAGCGGCTGCTGGCGACCCCCCGGGCCCGCACGGCGCTCACGGGCTTCTTCGTCGAGACCCTCGACCTCGACCGCATCGAGACCGTCGACAAGGATCCGGCCCTCTTCCCCGACGACAGCCCCGCGCTGCGGGCCGAGATGCGCGAAGAGCTGGCCCGGCTCTTCCAAGAGCTGGCCCTCGACAGCGACGCCGACCTGCGCGGCATGCTGACCACCGAGATGGCCTGGGTGGGCCCCGAGCTGGCCCGGCTCTACGGCCTCGACGACCGCAGCGAGGCCGGCTGGGTGGCCCTGCCCGCCGATCAGGGCCGCGGCGGACTGCTCGGCCGGGCGGGCTTCCTCGCCCTGAACGCGGCGCCGGCCCGCACCTCACCCACCCACCGGGGCAAGTTCGTCCGCACCCGGCTGCTCTGCCAAGACATCCTGCCGCCCCCCGAGGGGGTGGTGGCCTCGCTCGAGGGCATCGACAGCACGGGCACCCTGCGCTACACCCTCGAGCAGCACATGACCGATCCGGCCTGCAACAGCTGCCACGTGCTCATGGATCCGCTCGGCTTCGCCCTCGAGGACTTCGACGCCCTCGGCGCCTGGCGCATCGCCGACAACGGCCTGCCCATCGATGCCTCCGGCAGTGTGGACGGCGTGGCCATCGACGGCGCGGCGGCGCTGGGGGCCGCCGTGGCCGACCACGAGCGCTTCGGCTGGTGCATGACCGCCCAGCTCTACCGCCACGCCACCGGCGCCCTCGAGGGCACGGCCCAGCAGCCCATCATCGACGGACTGGCCGCCGACTTCGCCGACAGCGGTCACCGCTTCCGGGCCCTCGTGCTGGCGGTGGTGACCAGCCCCGGCTTCCGCGGGGTCGCCGGTCCGCTCGCGGGCGACAGCTGCACCACCGAGGGGGCGGCGCGTCCCTGCGAGACCGGCTGTGGCACGGGGGTCGAGCACTGTGTGGACGGCCTCTGGCAGGGCTGCGTGGCCGATCCGGTCGCCGCCGAGGTCTGCGATGCCGTCGACAACGACTGCGATGGCGTCGCCGACGAGACCCCCCTCGAGGCCTGCGCCGCCGAGGGCCGGGTCGGGGCCCGCAGCTGCACGGCGGGCGACTGGGGAGACTGCGCCCTCGCCGCGCCGGCCCCCGAGGTCTGCAACGGCGAGGACGACGACGGCGACGGTGCGGTGGACGAGGGCCTGGGCGTCGAGCTCGTGGCCCTGCCCGTCGCCACCCTCCAGGCGGCCCACAGCGGCTGTGATCCCGACACCACGGGCGTCTCGGGCCCCTGCAACGCCGCCACCAACCGCACCTGCGCGGCCCGGGGCTGCGACCACCAGACGGGCCTCGGCCTGCTGGCCCTGGACCTCGTCGACGACACCGTGGCCATCGCCTGTCTCGACAGCGCCAACGCCGTGCGCCGCTCGACCACCTTCACCGAGCTCGCCAGCCACCACTGGGCGTGCCGGGCCGACGACCCGGTCAGCGCCGACTGCAACGCCAGCATCCACCGCTACTGCCGCGCCCAGGGCCTCGTGACCGGCTTCGGCCCCCTCGAGCACAGCGGCGACGGCGCCGCGGTCGCCTGTGTGCCCACGGCCGAGACCTTCACCGTCAGCTACGA
Source organism: Myxococcota bacterium (assembly GCA_964226865.1). Classification (GTDB taxonomy): domain Bacteria; phylum Myxococcota_A; class UBA796; order UBA796; family UBA2385; genus CAXQUZ01. Next base: position 50,992 of record CAXQUZ010000160.1, read on the forward strand.
CGTGCTCGCGGGCCTCCAGCCCGGCTGCACCTGGCCCGAGGCCCGCCACTCGGACGCCTGCAACCTGGCCATCCACCAGTGGTGCGCCGCCGGCGGCCACCGCACGGGCTTCGGCCCGCTCGAGAACAGCGACAACACGGCCACGGTGGCCTGCATCCCCGGAGGTGGCGCGTGAGCCGCTTCGTCCTCGACCGCCGCACCGTGCTCCGGGGCCTGCTCGGCGGCACGGCCCTCAGCCTCGCCCTGCCGCCCCTCGAGGCCATGCTCGGGGTCAACGGCGACGCCCTGGCCGACGGCACGGCCCTGCCCACCCCCTTCGGCATCTGGTTCTGGGGCAACGGGGTGCGCCGCGACCAGTGGGTGCCCACCACGACGGGCGCCGGCTGGACCCCCAACAGCGAGACGGCGCCGCTGCTCGAGGTGCGCGACCACGTCAGCGTCGTCTCGGGCTGCGAGATCAAGACCGCCACCCACCCCCACCACTCGGGCATGGCGGGCATCTTCACGGGCCGGAAGTACCACCAGAACGGCACCACCCGCGACACCATCGTCTCGACCTTCGCCAGCGCCTCGGTCGACCAGCTCGCCGCCGACGCCTTCGCGGGCACGACGGCCTTCCGCTCGCTCGAGGTGGGGGTCACCCGGTTCCACGGCACGGACGAGGGCACCACCTTCCAGCACCTCAGCCACAACGGGCCGAACAACCCCAACCCCTGCGCCTACGACCCGGGGGTGCTCTTCGACCGGCTCTTCGGGGTGCCCACCGATGCCCAGCGCGACCTCGTCCGGGGCAGCGTGCTCGACGCCGTTCTCGACCAGTCCGCCCGGCTCGAGCGCCGCCTCGGCGCCGCCGACAAGGCCCGCCTGGAGCAACACCTCGACAGCATCCGCACCCTCGAGGCCCGCCTCGCCGCCGACCGCAGCGCCTGCGGCTTCGGCACGGCCCCCGCCCCCGTGCCCGACGTGGACGGGCGCGAACAGATCGCCGAGAAGAACGCGGTGATGAGCGAGCTCGTCGCCCTGGCCCTCGCCTGTGACCTCACCCGGGTGTTCAGCGTGCAGTTCAGCACGGCGGGCAGCGGCGTGGTCTTCTCCGAGGCCGGCGCCACCGAGGGCCTCCACGGCACCTGCCACACCGAGGCCCTGCCCCAGCCCACCGTGCACGCCGCCACGACCCTGACCATGGGCCACCTGCGCGACTTCCTCGTGGCCCTGCGCGACGTGCCCGCCGGCGACGGCAACCTGCTCGACCAGTGCAGCATCCTCTGCACCACCGAGCTCACCGACGGCTACACCCACAGCAACGCCGACTTCCCCATCCTGGTCGCGGGCCGGGGCGGCGGGCGGCTGCGGGGGGGCGTGCACTACCGGTCGACGAGCGCGGAGAACACGTCGCACGCGGTGCTCTCGGCCCTGCGGGGCGCGGGCGTGGAGGCGGCCTCCTTCGGCGCCGACGCCGGCTACGTGACCACGGGCATCTCGGCCATCGAGGCCTGAGCATGGCGCTGCACCCCGACCTGTTGATGCGCGCCCGGGCGGCCCAGAAGGAGGGCTTCGCGGTCGTCGAGGCCGGCGAGGACCACTTTCTCGCGGCCCGCATGCGCTGGCACTGGGACTGCTTCGTGCGGCTCTTCGCCCTGGTGGGGGTGCGCCGGGTGGCCCACTGCACGGTGGCCGAGCTGGAGCGGGGCCAGGCGGGCCTCGCGGCGGTGGTGGCCCGGCACGACCCGAGCCGGCTGCCCCGGGGCTTCCTCTATGGCCGCGTGCTCATCGACATCGTGCTGGCCGAGAGCGCAGATCCGGCGGCCATCGCCCGGGCCCGGGGGCGCGTGGTGCCGGGCTTCGGCCAGGTCGGCCACAGCCTGCTCGTGCTGCCCACGGGCGAGATGATCGCGCCCAAGCCCTTCTTCGGCATGGCCTACACCCCCAAGGTCCACCACATCATGGCGGCCCTGGGCATGCTGGCCCGCGAGCCCGAGCCGCCGGCGCCCCTCGGCGCGCTCATCGGCTGGCTGGTCTTCGCGCCGGGGGCGCTCTCGCTGCTGCTCGGCTGCTGCGGGCTGCCGGCGCCCCTGCTCTGGCTCGCGCTCCAGGGCGAGGCGCCGCTCGAAGACCAGCTCCCGGGCTGACCCCCGCCGGGGCCGCGATAGGGGCCGGCCATGCCTGCCGCCCCGCCCCCGACCGCCCCGGCGCCGCCCCTCGGGGCCCGCCGGGTGCTCGTGCTCGCCTGGCCCGTGATGCTCGCCCAGGCCGCCACGGCGCTGCCCGGGGTGGTCGACACGGCCGTCATGGGGCGCGCCGGCACGGCCACGGGCCTCGCCGCTGTGGGCGTCGCCGCCGTCACCTTCTCCTTTCTCTACTGGGGCTTCGGCTTCCTGCGCATGTCGACCACGGGGCTCACGGCCCAGGCCCGGGGGGCCGGCGACACGGGCGAGGTCCAGGCCCTGCTCGTGCGCGGGCTGGCCCTCGGCGCGGCCCTGGGCCTCGGGCTCCAGCTGGCCTTTCCGGTGCTGCGTGCGGGGGCCCTGTGGGCCTTCTCGGCGAGCGCGGGGGTCGAGCAGGAGGCCGCGGCCTACATGGGGGCGCGCATCTGGGGGGCGCCGGCGGCGCTCGTGGGCTTCGCCGTCCAGGGCTGGCTGCTCGGGGTCGGGCGCACCCGTGCCCTGCTGGCCGTCCAGCTCGTGCTCAACCTCGGGAATGCCCTTCTGGACGCGGTCTTCGTCGGTGTGCTCGGCTGGGGGGCCGCGGGCATCGGCGCCGGCACGGCCATCGCGGAGTGGGCGGCCCTGGCGGTGGGACTGGGGCTCGTGGCCCGGTCGCTGGGGCGGCCGCCGGGGCTCTGGGACCGGGACCGGCTGCGGCGGGTCTTCGGGGCCAATGCCGACGTGCTGGTGCGCACCCTCGCCCTGCTCTCGGCCTTCGCCTGGTTCGTCGACGGCGGGGCCGCCCTGGGCGACGCCGAGGCGGCGGCCAACCAGGTGCTGATGCAGTTCATCGCCGTGTCGGCCTTCGTGCTCGACGCCTTCGCCTTCATCGCCGAGAAGGAGGCGGGCGAGGCGGTGGGCGCCGGGGACCGGGCGCGCTTCGACCGGGCCGCCCGGGTCACGACGGGCCTGGCCCTCGGCGCCGGCGCGCTCTTCGCCCTCGCCACCCTCGGCCTCGGCCCGGCGATCATCCGGGCCATGGTCGCCGATCCCGCCGCCCGCGGGCTGGCCCTGGCCCACCTGCCCGCCTGCGCCGCGGTGCCCCTGCTCGGGGTGCCCGCCTGGCAGCTCGACGGGCTCTTCCTGGGGGCGACCCGGGGCCGCGCCCTCCGCAACGCCGCCGTGGTGGCGACCCTCGCCTACATTGGCCTCGACCTCGCCCTGCGCCCCCTGGGCATGGCGGGGCTCTGGGGGGCCTTCGTGGCCATGTACCTGCTGCGTGCTCTGGCGCTGGGTCTGGGGCTGCCGGGGCTGCGGCGGTCGATCGGGGCCCCTGCAGGGCCGCGCCCCGAGGCCGGGGCGGGCTCGTGACCCCTTCCTGACGCGATTGCCGGCCCCGGTCGCTGCGATTGGCGGTACCCTGCGGCCCGCTTCCCCCCAGGGGTCGGCCTCCTTGCCCCCCGCCCTCGCCTCCGCGGAGACCATCCATGCGCACGACCAGCATCCTCGCCCTCGCCCTGTCCCTGAGCCTCGTCGGCTGCGCCACCGGCAAGGGGGAGGAGTCCGCCGCCGAGGGCGATGTCGACACCACCGACGGCGGCGGGGTCGGTGAGGACGGCGCGAGCGACGGCACCGATGGGACGGACGGCACGGACGGCGCCGACGGCACCGACGGCACGGACGGCGGCGACGGCACGGACGGCACGGACGGTGGCGACGGCGGTGACGGCGGCGACAGCGGCAGCGACGACGGCGGCGACGACGGCACCGTGCCCGACGAGCCGGTCGAGTGCGACCTCACGGGCCACGGCTACCGCCTCGACCTCGCCGGTGCGACCTGGATCGAGCCCGCGGGCGTCGGCGGTCTGCTCGGCAGCTTCCTCGAAGACGACCTGATGGTCGGCGTCGTGGCCGCCAGCGGCACCACGCTGAACCTCGAGAGGGCCCGCTCGGACGGCGCCGGCGGCCCCCAGAACTACTGCCTGCCGACCATTCCCTTCCCGCCCGCCGACTTCTCGGGCGACCCGGCCTTCGCCGTCGGCCCCGCCGACACCACCATCGCCGTGGCCGGCACCGAGGTCACCATCCGCAACCTCGAGCTGACGGGCTGGTTCTCGCGCGACTGCAGCGACATCAACGACTCCCACCTCGAGGGCCAGATCGACGTGCGCGACCTCAGCTCGCTGCTCGAGGGCATCACGGGCAGCTCCGACCCGGGCGTGGCCTGCTCGACCCTCGCGGCCTTCGGCGCCAGCTGCACCACCTGTGTGGCCGACGGCGAGCCCTACTGCCTCGACATGGAGCTCGAGGACCTCGGCGGCGTCGAGGACGGCGAGAGCAGCGTCGAGTGTGTGCCCGACTCCGACTGCCACGCCATGTGCGCCGACGGCGACGGCTCCGAGTGCAGCTGCTGAGCGCCCGCCGCTGGGCCCCGGGGCCCCCGCCTGGCCGTGTGCCGGGCGGGGGCCTGCGCCGTCTTGGGGGCGGGCCTCAGAACAACAGCATCTGCAGCTTGCGCTCGTAGCGCCGGGTCAGCTCGGTGCGGCCGAGCTGGGCGAAGAGCTCGAGCATGGCCTTGCGGGCGCCGTCGTCCCGGAAGCGGCGGTCGCGGCGCACGATGGCCATGAGGTGGGCGAGGGCCGCGGCGAAGTCGCCCGCAGCGGCCTGGGCGTGGGCGGCGGCCCAGCGGCGCTCGAGGTCGTCGGGGGCCTGGGCGAGCTGGGCCGCGGCGGTGGCGGCGTCGAGGCCGCCCGACTCGAGGCGGGCCAGCAGGGGGCCGAGGGCGTGGGCCTGGGCGGTGCGCTGGCGCTGGCCGAGGCGGCCGATGGCGGCCCGGGCGGTGTCGGGATCTCCCGCGGCGAGGGCCAGCTCGGCGGCGAGCACGAGCGCGCTGCCGTGGTCGGGGGCGGCGGCGAGGGCGGCGTTGGCCTGGTCGCGGGCGGCCGCGTGGTCGCCCTGGCGCAGGGCCGCCCAGCCCGCCTTGGCCGCCGTGTCGGCCGGGGAGGGGCCGAGGCCCGCCAGCCACTCCCGCAGCCAGCCCTCGCCCTGGACCCCCGTGAACTCGGCGACCACCTCGCCGTCCACGAAGGCCTTGACGGCCGGAATGCCCCGGATGTCGAAGCGGCCGCCGAGGCCCTGGTTGGCGTCGGTGTCGATCTTGGCGAGGGTCCAGGCGCCGCCCCCCTCGGCGGCGAGGCGCTCCAGCACGGGGCCGAGCATGCGGCAGGGCCCGCACCACGCGGCCCAGAAGTCGACCACGACGGGGTGCTGGTGGGAGCGGGCGATGACCAGCTCGTCGAAGGTGGCCTCGGTGACATCGATGACGTGGGGGGCGGCGCCGTGCATGGGGGTCCTCCGGAAGGCCGCAAGCCTAGGCACCCCGGCCGCCCCGGAAAGTGCCCCCGGCCCGCCCCGTGCCCCGCGGCTGCGCCCCGTCACCTATGCTCGCCCCCCTTGTTGGGAGGTCTCGATGCGCCCGTGCTTGCCGTTCCTGTCTCCGGCCCGTCCCCGCTCCGCCGCCGGGCGGTCGGCCCTGCTGGGCCTCGCCGTCCTCGCGGGCTGTGTGCGTCCCGTGCCGCCCGCGGGCCCCGTGCCGACCCCGGCCGAGGCGGGCACCGGCCGCTGTGGCCTCCACCCCGACGGCGCCCGCACCATCGCCGTGCTCCACCTCAACGATGTCTACCGCATCGAGGGCCTCATGGACGGCACGGGCGGGCTCGCCCGGGTGCGCACCCAGCGGGCGGCGCTCGAGGCGGCCTGTGGCGGGCCCGTGCTGCTCACCCACGCCGGCGACGCCCTCAGCCCCTCCATCCACTCGGGCAAGGCCTTCGAGGGGCGCCACATGATCGATGTGCTCAACCGCCTCGACGGCAGCACCGACGACGATCCGCTGTTCTTTGCCACCTTCGGCAACCACGAGTTCGATCGGGGCGACCTCGACGAGGCCGACGACCTCATGGCCCTGGTCGACCAGAGCGGCTTCGCCTGGCTCCAGTCCAACATCGCCTGGCACCCCGACGTGGTGACCCAGGGCGACCTGCGCGAGACGGCCAGCCTGACCCTGCACGGGCTGCGGGTGGGGCTCTACAGCCTCACCATCGACAAGGACGGGCCCCCCTGGGCGACCATCGATCCCGACCCGGTGGCCCACAGCCGCGCCCGGGTGGCCGAGCTGCGGCCGGCCCACGATCTGGTGCTCGCCCTGACCCACCTCGACGTGCGGGACGACGAGGCCCTTCTTGCTGAAGATATCCGTCCTGACGTTGTTATCGGTTGTTGTTAGTTTGTACGTGAGCTTTTGAATTTGTGCTAGCAGCAGCTACAGAAGTCATAAGCAAAGTAGCTGAAGTAGTTTCCTGCTTAAT
>CAXQUZ010000161.1:0-21370 GCA_964226865.1 Myxococcota bacterium
CCGAGAGCGGCCGGGCCGCCGCCGCCGCCGCCTCGACCGCCCCCCTCCCCCGGGGGCGGGTGGGGGCCGGGGCCGGGGCCCGGGTGGGCAAGGCCGCGGGCACGGCCGTCGCCGGGGGCTTCGGCACGGCCGCCGCACGCTGGGAGGGCCACGTCGTCGCCGCCGGGGCCGCGGTCAACGCCTACGGCTCGGTCTGGGACCCGGGCGCCGGGCGCTGGCGGGCGGGGGGGCCCTTCGCCGGCGGCCGCGCCGAGCTGGGCGGCAACACCACCCTGGTCGTGGTCGCCACCGACGCGCCCCTCAGCAAGCCCCAGTGCACCAACATCGCCTGGATGGCCACCGCCGGCCTCGCCCGCACCCTCGTGCCGGCCTTCACCCCCCTCGACGGCGACACCGTCTTCGTCGCCAGCACCCGCCCGGGCCCGGGCCTCGGCCCCCTCGCCCTCGGTGCGCTCGGCCACGCCGCCGCCGAGGTCGTGGCCGCCGCCATCCTCGACGCCGTGCCGGCCCCCCGGAGCTGAGCCTTCAGCCCCGGTCGACCCAGGTGTCGGCGTTGGGCAGCACCCCGGTCAAGGCCCGGCGAGACAGGGGGGCGCTGCCGTCGACGAGGCCCTTGCAGCGGTCGATGTCGAGGTCGATGCGGGCCGCCCGTCCCGTGCTCCGCCAGCCGGCGCCCGGCGCCACGCCCTGGGCGAAGAGGGTGTGGTCGAAGCGGGCGGTCGGGTGGACGGCCCCGTCGTGGATGTGGACCGTCGGGAAGAAGAGCTGGTCCGGCCGGGCCGAGGCGAAGCGCAGGGCCATCGGGTGGACGGCGCCGGCGCCCTTGCGCAGCTGGAAGACGGCGAAGCCCCGGGCGGCCACCCCGGGCAGCGCGGCCCAGGTGGCCGCCGGGATGCGGAAGCGCGGGTCGAGGCGGTCCATGTCGGCGAGGCCCGGCACGAAGGAGGCGTCGAAGGCCCCGACCCGGTGGACGGGGAGGGGCGCCCGGGGCGCCCCGAGGGCGACCGGGCCCCCGCGGGGCAGCGGCCGGGGAAAGGCCGCCTCGAGGTCGTCGAAGAGCTCGCCGTAGCCCTCGAGGTTGACGAAGTGGAGGGCCTCGTCACCGAGCGCGGCCCGGGTCGGCAGGGGCAGCAGCATCGCCACCTCGGCCGGGGTCGAGAGCTGCATCGCGTAGACCAGGCCCTGCCAGCCGTCGGCGAGCGGGGTCGCGAGGATGCGGGTGGCCGAGACGCGCAGGGGACGCAGGCGGGCCAGCAGCCCACCCACCGGCGAGAAGCAACACACGGGGCGCTCCGGGGGAGAGGGGCGCCCATGCTCTCACGCCCCGAGCGGCAGCGCCCACGTGATGCCCACATCCTTGAGCTCCTTGCGGGTGAAGTGGTTGTCGGCCCCCCAGTGGCCGCAGGCCTCCCCCGCGTCGAAGAGGGCCAGCCGGGCGCTGTCGTTGTCCCAGCGCCGGGCGACCGTCCCGCGAGGGGTCCCCGGGCGCGGCTTCTCGCCGTTGCGGAGGTGGCCGCGGCCGAGGTGGACGCCGTAGGGATCGTGCACCACCACGTCTGTCTCGGAGATCGAGACCACGTGGAGCACGTGGCCGGAGCTCGTGACCCCGGCCTGGAAGGTGAGCTGCATGCCGGCCTCGGCGTCGGCCAGCATGCGCTCCCAGATCACCTCAAAGCTGAGCTTGTCGCCATAGGCCGCCGTCCCCGTGCCGCCGCAGAAGGTGTAGAGCCGGGCCGCATAGGTCTGGGCCTGGGGCATCTTGGCGACCCGGGGCCCGGCGGCGTCCCAGGCCCGGCGCCAGTCGTGTCGTTCGAAGACGCTGGGCGCGCCGCCCTCGGCCGCGCGGCCCTCCTCTTCTCGGGTGGCCGCGTCCCAGTCGATGCAGAGCATGAGCGCGATGAAGAGCTCTTCAGGCGGCGTGCCCTCCTTCGGCGTCGGGCCGCCCCGCTCCTCGATGAGCGCCAGGGTCTCGTCCCGGAAGGCAGCCTCGCCGCCCGCCAGCTTGAGCAGCCCCATCGTGACCGCGGTGGCGCTGCACTGGGAATCGGACGGGAGCGTGGCGCCGCCGACCGTGACCGGGGGGTTGTCGCGCTGGTTGGCATAGCCGACGGGCGCGCCATCCTCGGCGGTCTCGCGCGCCCCGCTCTCGGGGCCGCCCGGGTCGGGGGCCCCGGTGGCGTCCGCGCGCTCCGCCTCGGCCTCGGCCCCCCCGGCGGGCGCGGGATCCGGGGCCATGCCGTCGGCGTAGTGGCCGAGGCAGCGGTCGAGGTAGACGACGAGCTCGTCGAGCACGAGGCGCGAGAGCTGGTCGGGGCCGAGCACCCGCAGGAGGCTGTCGACCACGCCGCCGTCGATGTTCGGCCGGGGCAGCGGGCCCACGGCCTCGCCCACGGCCGCGCCGGCCTCGGAGACCGCCGCCTCGGTCTCGGCCACCGCCGTCTCGGCGGCGACCGCGGCCTCCTGCAGCCAGTCGGCGAGTCGCTGCTGGAGGGCCGTGTTGCTCGCGACCACCGGGGCCGGGCCGGCGGAGGAGGGGCCGGCCTGGGCCGGTGCGGAGGGGGACGGGCTGCGCTGCTGGGACTGGGACTGGGACATTGGGACACCTCGTCCCGTGCCCGAGCAAGGGCCGTGCCCACGGTAGATCAGAGGCTTGCGGACCGCTCCAGGTGACGATCGTCGACCACCGTCACCCCGGGCCCGCCCGCTCGGCGTCGGCCTCCGACCAGTCCCAGCGGTCGGCGACCCCGGGCCGGGCCACGAACCAGAGCAGCTGGCGCAGCCCCCGCATGCCCCGCTCGGCGTGGGGGGCCGGATCGGGCGGGTTGTAGAGCCGGAAGTTGCTCGACCACTCGCCCGGCCGCAGCGGGTGGAGCCCGGAGCGGGTCATCTCGATGAGGAAGGAGCGGGCGCCGTACTCGGCGTAGAAGTGGTCGACCTCCATGCCCAGGCCGCGGAAGAAGAAGCCCCAGCGCGAGAGCTGGCGCGACTTGTAGGCGTGCTCGACCTCGCCCCACTCCATCACCCGGCCCAGGCGCAGGTGGGCCTGCCAGTCGGGAGGACGCTCCCAGCGGCCGGCCCAGGGGAAGTAGTGGAAGCCCCCGAAGGCATGCATGCTGACGGCATAGTCGAACTGTTCGGCCCGGGCGAGGGCGTCGAGGGCCCGGGTCTCGGGCTGGGAGAGGGGCCCCGGAGAGACCGTGTAGCGATCCGGGATGATGGCCTTCCAGATGGCCTCCGAGCTGCGGTTGTGGGCGAAGTCCCGGTTGAGGTCGACGTTGTTGGCGTTGCCGCGGCGGTAGACGTTGCGCCCGGCCAGCAGGTCGTCTTCGACCCGCTGGCGCCCGTCCATGTTGTAGAGCGGGATGAAGACCAGCTCGAGGCCCGGCGGCGGCCGGTGCACGACGCTGTCCATCAGCTCGACCACCACCTCGGTGCCCACCCACTCGAGGGCGTGGATGCCCCCCATCACCAACACCTTCTGGGGCGCCCCGGCCGCCCCGGCGCTGGACACGGGCCGCGGATCGTGCACCCGGAAGCCCCAGATGGGCGCCCCCCCGGCGCTGCGCCCCACGAGCAGGGGCGTGATGACCCCGGGCCGCTCCGCCACCCAGTCGGCGATCTCGCCATAGAGCTCGTGGCGGTAGCGGTAGGCCGGCTCGGGATGGTCGGCTGGCGCGCCCTCTTCGAGGGTGTCGACAAAGTGCAGGAAGGCCTGGTGGGGGGCGGGCAGGGCCGCGCGCGGGGCGGCCTGGGCAGCGCTCGCCAGCAGCAGCAGGGGCAGGGCCCGGGCGCCGGTGGTCACGGCCGGCGCCCCCATCGGGGCGGGGAGAGATCGCGTCATGCCGCCTCCGGGCCCCGCGCTCTGCTCATGGGGCCATGCGTGTGGGGGCCCTTCTCCCGGCGGCCCCCCGTGCGCAAGCTCGCGCCGTCACCGACGGGGCCCCGGGCGCCGTCCCCCCTCCCCGCCCCCGAGGTCGACCATGAAGCGTGTCCGCGCCTGGTTCCAGCTCCGTGCCCTCCACCTCGTCGGCGTCTGGCACGACATCCGCGACGAGCTCTCGGCCCGCCGCAGCGCCTGGTCCGCCACCCTGCGTGCCGTGGCCCGCAAGCCCGCCCTGCTGCTGGCCCTGCCCCTCATCTACGTGCTGCCCGCCGCCTCCGAGGACCGCCGGCTCGTGACCAGCACCCGCCTCGGCATCGCCCCCCTCCAGACCGACGGCCCCCAGGCCCTGCGCCTGGCCCAGCTCCTCGCCGACGAGCACCAGGGCACGGTCGTCGTCATGGACGCCATGCCGCTGGATCGCGACCTCACCGAGGAGTAGGGCCCGGGCGCCTCAGCCCCGGGTGCGCTCGAACTCGCCCATGAAGTCGATGAGCGCCTCGACCGCCGCGTCGGGCAGGGCGTTGTAGAGGCTGGCCCGGATGCCGCCCATGCTGCGGTGGCCCTTGAGCGCGAGCAGCCCGGCGGCGTCGGCCTCCTTGACGAAGACCGGCTCGAGGGCGGCATCGGCGATGCGCCAGGTGATGTTCATGGCCGAGCGGCTGCCCGGCCGGGCCCGGGGGCGCCAGAAGTCGGAGCCGTCGAGCACGGCGTAGAGGCGGTCGGCCCGGGCCTGGTTGCGCTGGGCGAAGAAGGGCACCCCACCGCGATCCTGCATCCAGGCCAGCACCCGCTCGAGGGCGTAGATGCCGAAGGTGTTCGGCGTGTTGAACATGCTGCCCTTGTCGACCATCAGGGCATAGTTGAGCATCGAGGGCAGGCCGCCCGGGCGCTCGGCATCCCGGCCGCGGCTGCGCTCGACGGCCCAGGGGCTGAGGATCAGCGCGGTCACGCCGCTCGGGCCCAGGTTCTTCTGGGCGCCGGCGTAGATCAGGGCGTGGCGGGCCACGTCGACGGGCCGCGAGCAGATGTCGCTCGACAGGTCGCCGATGAGGGGGAGCTCGGTCGCCGGCAGGCCGGCGTGCTGGGTGCCGGCGACGGTGTTGTTGCTCGTGTAGTGCAGGGCCAGCGCGCCCTCGCGGGTGGCCAGGGCCTCGTCGGGGGCGGGCACGTGGTCGAAGCCGCTGTCCTTGCTCGACCAGATGACGTCCGCATCGCAGACCCGGCGGGCCTCCTTGACGGCCTTGACCGACCAGGTGCCCGTCTCGAGGTAGTCGATGCGATCGCCCGGTCCCGCGAGGTTGAGGGCGCTCATGTAGAACTGCATGCTCGCGCCGCCCTGGAGGAAGAGCACGGCGTGGTCGTCGGGGACGGCGAGGAGGGCCCGCAGCCGGCGCTCGGCGCTGTCGATGACGGCGGCGAAGTCGGCGCTGCGGTGGGAGATCTCCATGATGCCGGCGCGGGCCGTGCCCAGCTCGGGCAGCACCTCCTGCAGGGACGCGATCACCGGGAGGGGGAGCACGGCGGGGCCGGCGGAGAAGTTGTGCATGCGGGCCATCTCAGGCCTCCAGGGCGACGAGGTTGGTGGCGAAGATGTCGGCGAGGCCGTCGAGACGGGCGAGGGCCGCGGCGCTCGGGGGCGAGCTGAGCTGGATGCGGGCACAGGCGGCGGCGCCCGGTCCCCGGAAGATGGTGTTCTCCATCTCTTGGACATTGCAGCCGTCCTCGCGGAGCTCGGCGAGAACACTGGCCAGCACGCCGACCTTGTCGCGGTGGCGCACCACCAGCACGTGGGTCGCGGCCGAGCGCTCGGCGAGGTTCACGCAGTTGAGGGCCTCGCCCTCTCGCAGCCAGTGCTCGATGATGCGGACCACCTCGTCGCCCACGGCCGCGGTGGCCTGGGCGGTCGAGGCGCCGATGTGGTGGGTGCCGAAGACGGCGGGGTTCTGGGCGATCGGGTGGGAGAAGACCGTGTCGCTGGCGGCCGGCTCATCGGGGAAGACGTCGAGGCCCGCCCGGAGGCCCCGCCGGGCGATCACCCGCTCGAGGGCGTCGTGGTCGACGAGGCCGGCCCGGCTGGTGTTGATCACCAGGGCGCCCGGGGCGAGGGCCTCGAGCAGCCGCTCGTCGACGAGCTGGGCCGTGGCCTCGCACTGGGCGAGGTGGATCGTCAGCACGTCGGCCCCCCGGCAGGCATCGAGGGGGGTGGCCGCGTACTCGACCCCGAGGGCCGCGGCCTTCTCGGGGCTGAGCGAGCGGGACCAGGCCCGCACCGAGATGCCGAAGGCGTGGGCCCGGCGGATCACCTCGGCGCCGATCATGCCCGTGCCGAGCACGGCCATCGTGCGGCCGTGGATGCCCCGGGCCCGGCCGAACTCCTTCTTGGCCCAGCCGCCCTCGCGCAGCATCGCGACGTTCTCGGAGATCCGGCGATCGAGGTTGATGAGGTGGCCAAAGACCAGCTCGGCCACGGCGACGGCGTTCTTGCCCGGGCAGTTGCAGACACAGACGCCCTGGGTCGAGGCGACGTCGACGGCGATCGTGTTCACGCCGGCCCCGGCCCGCACGATCAGCCCGAGCGAGCGGGCCGCCGCGAGGTGCTCGGCGCGCACCTTCGTCGATCGGACCACCAACACCTCGGGATCGTGCAGCGCCAGGGCCTCGGCCAGCGCGCCGTCCTTGAGCAGGGGCTCGACGACCACCGCGCAGCCCGCGGCCTCGAGGCGGTCGGGCACCGTCGGCGCCAGCTTGTCGGCAATCAACACTCGCATCTTCCCTCCACAGGGCCTTGGGGGCCGCCGACATCCCCGGAGCCGGGCCCGTCTTGCACAAGCCCCTCAAGCTCCGGGGCCTGCGGGCCGACCGGGCGCGAAGCCTACCGCAGCCACTCGAGGCGGGGTGTACCCGTTCGGGGGCGCTGGGGTAGGACCCCTCTGGCGACTGCTGCTCCCATGACGGCCACCCCCATCATGGTTTGCCAGCCCGGTTCCGATCCAGGGGGAGCAAGCGGCGCACCGGTCCATCCGGTCACGTGCGCCTCGCGGAGGATTTCCATGGCCCGCACCCGCTCTCCTGCCCGAATCCTGATTGTCGAGGACGACGCCCTCGTCCGGCGCTGCATCCAGCGCATCCTCAAGCGCGAGGGCCACACGGTCTTTCCGTCGGGCCACGGCCCCGAGGGCCTGCGCATCGCCGACGAGCAGGAATTCGACATCGCCCTGGTCGACTACAACCTGCCCATGATGGACGGCATCGAGGTGCTCCAGCGGCTGCGCGAGAAGCAGCCCGGCTGCCTCCGGGTGCTGGTCACCGGCCAGCTCGACCTGCCCATGGTCGTCGGCGCCGTCAACCGCGGCGAGGTCACCCGGGTGATCGAGAAGCCCTTCGAGACCCGCGGCCTCATCCGCGCTGTCGAAGAGCTGGTCCAGCGCCGCGAGCAGATGGTCGACATCATCAAGGGCCAAGACAACGCCCTGCGCACCGAGCGCCGCAAGCTCTTCACCGAGTGCCTCGCCGGCGACGACGTGCGCCTCGACGTCCAGCCCATCCTCCGCTCGACCGACCAGCGCATCTTCGCCTTCGAGGCCCTGCTCCGCAGCCGCCACCCGGTCTTCCGGGGGCCCCTCGACCTGCTCAAGGCCGCCGAAGAGCTCGACATGATCGCCGACCTCGCCGAGGTCGTGGTCGACCGGGCGAAGGGCTGGATGGAGCGGCTGCCCGCCGACGTCAAGCTCTTCATGAACCTCCACCCCGACGAGCTGGCCAACTCGAAGGCCGTGGCCCTGCGCCTCGACGCCCTCGCCCCCTGGGCCGACCGGATCATCCTCGAGATCACCGAGCGCTCGAGCCTCGACGGCGTGGACGAGTGGGAGCGCTCCATCAACGTCCTCACCGAGATGGGCTTCAAGATCGCCGTCGACGACCTGGGCGCCGGCTACAGCAGCCTCAAGGTCCTCGCCGAGCTCCAGCCCTCGATCATCAAGGTCGACATGAGCATCGTGCGCGACGTCGACACGACCCCCCGGAAGCGCCGCCTCGTCGAGCTGCTGGCCCGCTTCGCCGAGGCCACCGACGCCCAGCTGGTCGCCGAGGGCGTCGAGACCGAGGAGGAGTCGGCCGTGCTCAAGGAGATCGGCGCGCACCTCCTCCAGGGCTACCTCTACGGCAAGCCCTCGGCGAACCCCGAGGCCCAGCTCGCCCGCTACAACGGCTACGAGAACGCTGCAAAATAGGCCATTCTCGACTGTGTCTCGCGCCGCATTCCCCGGACGAGACAAGCCGTGACCTCGAATCTGGCCCAGCCGCCTCAAGACTGCGCGCACTGGGGCCGACCGGTGCCTCTGCCACCGACCGTGCCCGACCCCCATCCGGAGGCGCCGCACGAGACGGCCGGAGGTGTCTGTGGTGCACGGGCCACGCAACAGTCCCGAGACGGCCCTCGTCGTCGACGACGAGCCCAGCGTCCTGCGATCCCTCGCCCGCCGGCTGCGCCGCAGCGGCTACACCGTCCACGCGGCACCGAACCTGGGCACGGCCCGCGATCTGCTCGGCAAGTGTCGCTTCGACGTGGCCGTGGTCGACCAGAACCTGCCCGACGGCCTCGGCTCCGACCTGCTGCGCGAGCTCTGGCGGCTCCAGCCGGCCTGCGCCCGCATCCTCGTGACCGGCGGCGCCGAGCTCCAGAGCGTCATCAAGGCCGTCAACGCCGGCGAGCTCCATCAATTCCTGCTCAAGCCCTTCCTGCCCACCGAGCTGCACGACGCGCTGCGGCTGGCGGGCGACCGGGTCCAGAGCCAGCTCGCCGCCGCCCGCCGGGCCCGCCAGGCCGAAGACGCCCGGGGCAACCTCTCGCGGCTGCTCGCCGGCCAGGACTTCCGCCTCGACTGGCAGCCCATCGTCGGCGCCGACGGCGGGACCCTGCTCGGGGTCGAGGGGCTGATCCGCTCGCGGGATCCCGAGCTCTCGGGCCCCAGCCAGATCCTCTCGCTGGCCGAGAAGCTGGGCATGCTGCGCCACGTCGGCCGCGCGGTGGTCGGCCAGGCCACCCCCGCCCTCTCCCAGCTGCCCGGCGAGTCCTGCCTCTTCCTCAACCTCCACCCCGAAGAGCTCGCCGACCAGGACGCCCTCGAGGACCAGCTCGCGCCCCTCGCGCCGGCGGCCCACCGGGTCTGTCTCGAGATCACGGGCCGGGCCCACGAGCGCTGGCCCCGCACCCTCGGCCAGAAGGTGGCGCGGCTGCGCGAGCTGGGCTTCGACTTCGCCCTGGACGACCTCGGCGCCGGCCAGGGCGCCCTCGTGCTGCTGGCCGAGGTGGCCCCCCGCTTCATCAAGGCCCACCACAGCATCGTGCGCGACATCGACCGCCAGCCCGGGCGCCGCCGCCTCATGGAGATGGTCTGCGCCTTCGCCGCCGCCTCCGGGGCCGAGGTCGTGGCCGAGGGCGTCGAGCGCGAGGCCGAGGCCAACGAGCTGCGCAGCCTCGGCGTGAAGTACCTCCAGGGCTACCACATCGGCCACCCCGGGGCCCTCGCCTCGGCCACGGCCGCGCTGCAGAAGATGCAAGAGCACGCCCCGGCGCGATAGCCCCCGGCCGTGCAACCGACTCCCCCCACCACCGACGCCGGCCCCCGCGTGTTCGCGGGCAGCGCTGCCTACGCCCGCCACCGCGCATCGTCCGCGGCGCCCGGCCCGGTGCTCAGCATCGGCAACTTCGACGGGGTCCACCGCGGCCACCGCCACCTGCTCGCCCAGGTCGTCGAAGAAGCCCGCCAGCGGGGCGTTCCCGCAGCTGTCTACACCTTCGACCCGCCCCCGCGGGCCGTGCTCGCGCCCTCGCTGCGCCAGCCCCGCATCACCGCCTGGCCCGACCGGGTGCGGCTGCTCGGCGAGCTGGGCATCGACCACGTCATCATCGAGCGCTTCAGCCGGGCCTTCGCCCAGCACCCGCCCGCATGGTTCGCCGACGAGGTGCTCGCCCAGCGCATTGCACCGGTGGCGATGATTGTCGGCTACGACTTCCGCTTCGGGCGCGCCCGGGCCGGCACGGTCGAGACCCTGCAGGCCCGGCTGTCGATTCCCGTGGCCCAGGTCGAGGCCCTGGTCGAGGACGGCGAGACCCTGTCGTCCTCGCTGGTGCGCGCGCTGATCGGCGAGGGCGCCGTGGCCCGGGCCGCGACCCTGCTCGGCCGCCCCCACTTCGTGCGCGGGGTGGTCGTGCCCGGCGACGCCCGGGGCCGCACCATCGGCTTCCCGACCGCCAACGTCGAGACCGACGCCGAGCTGCTGCCGGCCGCGGGCGTCTACGTCGTCGAGGCCCGCGTCAACGGCGGCCCCTGGCGCGACGCCGTGGCCAACCTCGGGGTGCGCCCGACCTTCGGCGGCGACGGCCCCTTCCTGGTCGAGGTCCACCTGCTCGACTTCAAGGGCGACCTCTACGGCGCCGAGCTCGAGGTGCGCTTCCGGGATCGCATCCGCGGCGAGCAGCGCTTCTCGGGCCCCGATGCCCTCGTGGCGCGGATCCGCGAGGACGTCCAGCAGGCCCGGGCCCGCCTCGCCGGGCTGCGGGGGTGAGCGCCGCCCGGGCCATCGCCGGCACCACCCGGGTCCACGCCCTCATCGGCGCCCCGGTCGCCCACAGCCGCTCGCCCGCCCTCCACAACGCGCTCTTCGCCCACTGTGGCCTCGACGCGGCCTATGTCGCCCTGCCGGTCGCCCCCGACACGACCGGGGCGGCGCTGGTCGCCGCCGTGCGCACCCTGGGCCTCGCGGGCGCCAACCTGACCGTGCCCTTCAAGGAGCGGGTGCTGCCCCACCTCGACGGCCAGGCCCCGAGCGCCCGGGCCGCCGGTGCCGTGAACACCCTCGTCGTCGAGAATGGCGCAATCATCGGCCACAACACCGATGGCGCCGGTCTGATGGACGGCGCCCGCGAGGCGGGCTGGACGCCGGGCGGACGGGCCGTGGTGCTCGGCGCGGGCGGGGCCGGACGGGCCGTGGCCGCAGCGCTGGCGGCGGCGGGCTGTGCCGTGACCGTGCTCAACCGCAGCCCCGCCCGGGCCGCGGCCCTCGCCGACGCCCTCGGCATCTCCGCCGGGCCCCTCTCCGCCTTCGCCGCCCACGCCGCCGGGGCCTCCCTCGTGGTCAACTGCTGCACCCCCGCCGCAGATCCGGTGGTGGGCGCCCTCGACGCCCGGGGCCTCGCGCCCGGCGCCCTGTGGATCGACACCAACTACTTCCGCCCGGCCCCCGTGCCCCCCGGCCCCCGGTCCCAGACCGGCGCGGCCATGCTGCTCCACCAGGGGCTGCGGGCCTTCGCCCTGTGGACGGGCCACACCGTCCCGGCGGCCACGGCCCGGGCCCTCGTCCCCGGCTTCGCCCCGTGAGCCGCCCCTCGCTGCTGCTCGTCGAGCCCCACCCCCACACCCGGCTGGATCGGGTCGCCCGGCTCGGCGCCCGCTTCACCGTCCACACCCTCGCCCCCGGCGAAGAGCCCGTGCGGCGGGTGCGCCGGGATCGCGTCGACCTCGTGCTCCTGGCCCTGCCCCGGGGCACGGCGGCCATGGAGGCGGCCCTGCGCACGGCCCGGGTGCTCAAGACCGACCGCCGGCCGCCCCGCCTCGGCCTCACCGACCGCTGGGGGCGCCTCGGAGACGCCGCGGCCGCCGGGGCCGTGCTCGCGCGCATCGGCGCCGAGGGCTACCTCGCCGGCCGCGTCGCCGACGCCGCCCTCTTCGACTTCCTCGCCGCCCTCGCGGGCCCCGGCCCCACGATCGTCCAGGGCCAGCTCGAGCGCGGGCTGCTGGCGCGGGTCTTCGGCCGGAGCTGAGCCCCGCCGGCCGCCCTCAGCGCCGGTCCTGGCCCTGCTCGGGCACGAGGCGCAGATCGGTGAGCGCCGCGGTGGCGGGCACGTCCAGGTAGACGTCGAAGATGTTGTTCCGCAGGGGCTTCACGTCGATGGCATCCCCGTCTCGGCCGATGACCAGGCGCGCGTCCTCGGCCCAGACATCGTCGAGCTCGACCTCGACCGACCAGCGGCCCGAGGGGGTGAGGTCGGGCAGGAAGACCATGTGGCTCGACAGGGGGCCCGCGGCGAGCACCGTGGGCACCTGCTGGCCGTCGACCGTGGGCCGGGTCTCGGTGCGCAGCTCCTGCCAGCGGCGCGACCACTCCTCGCCCACCTGGAAGGGGCCGAGGTCGCGGGCCGGGTGGAGGGGCACGGCGTCGTCGGGACGGCCCCGCCAGAGCCGCAGCCAGACGTCGCCCCGGTCGGCCCGGGCGAGGTGGGCGAGCTTGGACTGGGCGGCGCTCTCGGGGAACACGTACATCGCCGGGCCGCCGGGCACGGGGGTGCGCGGGACGAGGTCGGCGCGGCCGGCGAGGGTGGGGCGGTCGATCCAGTCGCGGATGAGGGGCAGCAGCCGGTCGAGCTCGCGGGCCTCGTTGCGCCGGGGGGGCGCGTTGAAGAGCCGGGAGTGGCGCACATCGATGACGAGGTTCTCGACATCCCAGCCCGGGTAGAGCTCGGCGGCGTTGGCGGCCGAGAAGCGCACCACCCGGTCGCCCTCGTTGACCGGATCCCGCGAGCCGACCGAGAGCACGGCCGCCCAGGGGGGCGCCTTGCCGGCGTCGGTGTGGGCCTTCCAGCGCTCGTGGGCGTGGACCTGGTAGGGGCTGCCCAGCCGCCTGGCCCGCACCTGGGCGTCGATGACATTGCCGAAGGTGCCGCCGCGGCGGGGGTTCACGAAGCCGAAGAGGGCCGTGCGCACGCCGCCGTTGATGATGACGCTGAGGAAGCCGTAGGAGTAGCGGGTGAGCTCGGAGCCGAAGAAGGGGGTGCCCAGGGTCATCGCGCCCTTGAGCTCCCAGCCGGCGGGCAGCACGGGCGCCTCTCCGAGCAGGGCCTCGCGCAGGATCAGGCCGCCGAAGCTGCGGGCGATGAACACGACCTGGGGGGGCGTCTCGCGCTCGCCCGAGGCCAGGGCCGCCGCCCGTCCGGCGCAGATCTCGCAGTGGTCGGGCAGCCCGTGCACCGTGTCGGCCAGCACCTCGCCGAGCCGCTCGACGCCGAGGTTGTGGTCGAAGCCGACCCGGCTGAAGGCGGAGTAGTCGAAGCTGTGGACATGGAGGGGGGGCTTGCCGTCCATGCCCTGCTGGAGGGGTTCTTGGAGGTCGGTGAACTGGTCGGCGCTCGAGATGTAGCCGTGGAGCAGCACGACCACGGTGTCGGGGTCGAGGGCTGCGGCGCCCGGGAGCGGGGCCGGACCGCGCCGGTCGGAGGCACAGCCGACCAGGCCGACCAGCCCGAGCAACAGGACCAGCCGGAAGAGGACGGGGACTCGCAGTCGGTGCATCATTCCACCCGGGGCACCCACGAGCCCTGGAGCTGGGCGAGGCCGGCCCACTCGATGCCCACCGGGGCGCCGGGCTGCCAGGCCATGCGCATGCGGGGGGCGATGCCCGCGCGCCAGGTCACCCGCCGGCGGCTCCAGAGCAGCTGGGGGCTGAGGACGGAGAGGTCGGCCCGGCCGTCGCCCCGGCCCACGAGGCCGTAGTGCATCACCACCAGCTCGACGGGCGAGAGCACGGGCGCCACCGGGCCCACGCCGCCGCCCAGCTCGACCCCCACGGCGTAGCGGAAGACCCCGCCCGCCCGGGCGCCCGTCCGGGGCCCGGCCGCCGTGCCGACCACGCCGGCCTGGAGAGGGTCGCGGGTGATGACGCCGACCTGGAGGTGGTGGGTGTGGTTCGGGCCCCGGGCGCCCCGGCCCCAAGAGAAGGCCACGTCGACGTCGTGCCGCGGCGAGAGGCGGTCGACCGCGCGCAGGTGGGCCTCGCCCCGGTACTGGAAGCCCCAGGTGTTGGCGCGGCCGTAGCGCAGGCTCTGGATGACCGGCAGCCGCAGCCGCCACGAGATGCGGTCGCCGTCTTCGCCCGCGGGGGCCGGGCCGTAGGCGAAGTCGTGCACGTGGCCGACCCGCACCGAGAGCTCGCGGTAGAAGGGCGCCTCGCCGGCTGTCTCGAGCAGGGCGCCCTCGCTGCCGGCGCCGCCGCCGACGCTCGCGCTGTGCTGGAGCAGGCCTGCGTCGAAGGTGAGCGGGTCGATGAAGACCAGGTCCCCGAGGCGCGCGACCATGGACGCGTGGGCGGGGGCGAGGAGGGCAGCGAGCAGCAGGAGGAGTGACACCGAGCGGGCGGGTAGCCTGGGAGCCGGGGGGGAGCCACTGCACCGGCGGGACGGTCGGCCGCGCCCGGGCGCCGGGGAATCCCTGTCGGGCGGCCCGAGAAGCGAGTAGGAGGGGGGCATGTGGCGCGCCGCCCCCGACCGGAGAAGCCCGTGGCCTGGACCCCCGCCCGCCTGCCCTCGCTCGAGGGCCGCACCTTCCTCATCACCGGCGGCAACGGCGGCCTCGGCCGGGCTGCCGCCACCCTGCTCGCCGCCCGGGGCGCCCGGGTGGTGATCACCGCCCGCAGCGCGGCCAAGGCCGACGACGCCCTGCGCCAGATCCGGGCGGCGGCCCCCGGCGCCTCGGTCTCGTGGCAGCCGCTCGATCTCGCCCGCCTCGAGAGCGTGGCCGCCGCCGCCGCCGCGCTGTCCACGACGCTCGATCGCCTCGACGCGGTCATCAACAACGCCGGCGTGATGCAGACCCCGCCCCGCCGCACGGCCGACGGCTTCGAGCTGCAGCTGGGCACCAACCACCTGGGCCACTTCCGTCTGAACAGCCTGCTGATGGGCATCTTGGAGAAGTCGGCCGGGCGCATCGTGGCCGTCTCGAGCGTGGCCCACCGCCTCGGCCGCATCCACCTCGACGACCTCCAGCTCGACCGGGGCTACGGCCCCACCAAGGCCTATGCCCAGAGCAAGCTGGCCAACCTGCTCTACGCCGTCGAGCTCCAGCGGCGCCTCGCGGCCCGGTCGAGCGCCGTGACCGCCCTGGCCTGCCACCCGGGCTACGCCGACACCAACCTCCAGTCCGCGGGGGTGGGCATGGCGGGCGGCAGCCGCCTGCTGCGCTGGGGCTACCGGCTGAGCAACGCCCTGCTGGCCCAGAGCGCCGAGCGGGGCGCCTGGCCCCTCGTGCTCGCCGCGGCCGATCCGGCGGCCGAGCCTGGCGCCTACTACGGCCCCACCGAGACCTTCGACACCCGCGGGGCCGTGGGCCGCTCGACGGTGGCCCGCCACGCCCAGGACGCCGCGGTGGCGGCCCGCCTCTTCGACGCCAGCGAGGCCCTGGTCGGGCCCTTCTTCTCGTGAGGGCCCGCCGCCCCTCCGCGACCGTCGCACTGGTGGCCCTGCTGGGGCTCGCGGCCTGCACGTCCGGCGCCGGGGGCCCCAAGTCCGCGGCGGGAGCCGGCGTCGCCGACACGGCCCTCCCGGCGGGCACCGGCGGCGCTGACGGAGACGACCCACACGGCGGACACGACGGCGACAGCGGCGACAGCGGCGCCCCGGCGACCTGGCGCTCGTCGCTCTACCCCGAGGACTGGAGCCCGGGCTTCTCGACCGAGAACGGCGCCCTGCGCGACTTCTCCCACGCGGGCTACCGGGGCGGCGGCGTGGCCCTGCCCCTGCCCAGCGCCGCGGGGGCGGTCTCGGTGCTCGACCACGGCGCCGACCCCACCGGCGCCACCGACAGCACGGCCGCCGTCCAGGCCGCCATCGACGCGGCCCCCGCCGAGGGCCCCCACCGGGTCCACCTGCCCGCCGGCACCTACCGGATCGACGGCACCCTGCGCATCACCCGCAGCGACACCGTGCTCTTCGGGGCCGGCAGCGGCGCCACCACCCTGCGCCTGACCCAGGTCGGGGGCCTCGACAACAGCGCCCACATCACCTTCTTCGGCAACCCCGTCGGCAGCCTGGCGACCCCCCTGCTCGCCGACACGGCCCCCTTCGCCACCCGGGTCGAGCTCGCCGAGAACCCCGGCTTCGAAGCCGGCGACGAGGTCTGGATCGGCATCGAGATCACCGAGGACTTCATCGCCGAGCACGGCATGGAGGGCTTCTGGGGCTTCTCGGCCGGCCGCTGGAAGCCCTTCTTCCGCCGGACGGTCACGGCCGTCACGCCCCCCGCCGCGGGCACGGAGGGCCCCACCGCCCTCGAGCTGGACGTGTCGCTTCCCTACACCCTGCGCACCCGCGACGGCCTGCGCATCGAGCGGGTCACGGGCATGCTGCACGAGGTCGGCCTCGCCGGCCTCTCGGTCACCAACGCGACCACCTGGGAGGCGGCCTGGGCCGGCAACCAGGTGCACGCCGTGGCCCTCGAGGGGGTCTGGGACAGCTGGGTCTCCGACCTGCGCAGCGTGCCCGGCGACGGCACGGGACAGGACGGCGCCCCCTCCGAGCACCACCTCCAGTCGAGCGGCCTGCTCGTGAAGAACAGCCGCCGGGTGACCGTGGCCGACAGCCACCTCGGCCACAGCCAGCACCGCGGCGAGGGCGGCAACGGCTACCTCTTCGAGATCCGGGTCTCGAACCAGGTGCTCGTGCGGGACTGCAGCGCCGTCGACGGCCGCCACAACTTCATCCAGAACTGGGACTTCGGCGCCAGCGACCTCGTGTTCCTGCGCACCGACAGCCAGGGCAGCGCGGCCTTCACCAGCCCCACGGATCCGGCGGGCCTGCCCGTGTGTTCCGAGACCCACCATGCCCTCGCCATCGGCGTTCTCGTCGACGACTCCACCATGACCGACTGCTGGGCCTTCGTGAACCGGCGCAGCTACAGCTCGGGCGCCGGCCACACGGCCACCGAGGCGGTGGTGTGGAACCTGCGCGGCACGGGCATGGTCAACGCCTTCTCCTACGGCCGCGGCTATGTCATCGGCACGGAGGGGCTGACCGTCCGCAGCACGGTGGTCGAGGCCTACGACAGCGAGGGCACGAGCCCCGAAGACCTCGTCGAGGGCCTCGATCAGGCCGCGACGCTCCAGCCGCGCTCCCTCTACGAAGACCAGCTCGCCCGCCGCCTCGGGCGCTGAGTCCCGGCCCGCCCCGCGGCCGTTCCGCGTGGAACACCGCACGAATCGGCCCATCGGCAGCGCGCTCCCGGCCCGGGGGGCCCCCTTGCCGCCAGCGGGGGGGCGCTATGGTGCCGTCCCCAGCCAGAGGAGCGGCATGCTTG
Organism: Myxococcota bacterium; assembly: GCA_964226865.1. GTDB lineage: Bacteria > Myxococcota_A > UBA796 > UBA796 > UBA2385 > CAXQUZ01. The sequence continues at coordinate 17,005 of CAXQUZ010000161.1, forward strand.
GAATCTCCGTGGGCTTCGTGCTCACGATGGTCGTCTTTGTGGTGATCGGCACCGCCTCGACCCGCGTCGCCCGGGCCGAGGTCTCGGACTACCTCGTCGCCGGTCGCGCGGTCTCGCCCTGGGTCGCCGGGCTCTCGGCCGTGGCCTCGAACAACTCGGGCTTCATGTTCATCGGCGCCATCGGCTTCACCTACCACTACGGCCTCGCGGCCTTCTGGCTCTTCTTCGCCTGGCTCGCGGGCGACTACGCCTCGTGGTTCCTCGTCCACCGCCAGCTGCGCGCGCGGTCCGAGGCGCAAGACAACGACAGCGTGACGGGCTTTCTCGCCCACGACGGCACCACCACCGACCGGGGCCTCCAGCTCGTCCTGGGCGCGCTGACGGTCGTGTTCCTCACCCTCTACGCCGCCGCCCAGCTCAAGGCCGGGGGCAAGGCCCTCGAGAGCACCCTCGGCTGGGCCCCCCAGAGCGGCGTCGCCATCGGCGCCGTCATGGTGGCCGTCTACAGCTTCGCCGGCGGCATCCGGGCCTCGCTGTGGACCGACGTGGCCCAGGCCATGGTCATGGTCTGCGCGATGCTGGGCCTCACGGCGGTCTGCCACGCCGAGGTGGCGCCGCTGGCGGGCCTCGTCGACGCCCTCGCCGCCCTCGACCCGGCCCTGGTGCAGTGGACCCCCGCCGACGCCCGCCTCGGGCTGCTGCCCTACGCGCTCGGGTGGTTCCTCGCGGGCTTCGGCGGCGTGGGCCAGCCCCACATGATCGTGCGGGCCATGACCGTGTCGAGCCCCGAAGCGGTCACGACCATGCGCCGGGTCTACTTCTCGTGGTACCTGGCCTTCAGCGCGCTGACGATGCTCGTGGGGCTCTACGCCCGGGTCCACTTCTCGTCCACGGGGGCCGCCGCCTTCGACAAAGAGACCGCCCTGCCGCTGCTCGCCACGGCCCACCTCGCGCCCTTCTGGGTGGGCATGATCCTCGCGGCCCTCTTCGCGGCGAGCATGTCGACCGCCGACTCCCAGGTGCTGGCCTCGTCGGCGAGCCTGACCCAAGACATCGCCCCCCGCCACCGCGAGAGCTACCTCGCGGCCAAGGTGGCCACCCTGAGCGTGGTGGCCGTGGCCACGGGGGTGGCCCTGGTCGGGCCCGACAGCGTCTTCACCCTCGTGACCCTCGCCTGGGGGCTGATGATGACGGCCTTCGCGCCCCTGATGATCGCCCGGGTGCGGGGCTGGCGGCTGTCGACGCCCTGGGCGCTCGGGGCCGCCGCGCTCGGGCTCGGGGCCATGCTGCTCTGGCGCGACCTCTGGGGCCTGGGCGACGCCATGTACGAGGGGGCCGTGGGCTTTCTCGTGAGCATGCCCCTCGTGGCGCTGGGGGCCCGCCGGGGGCCGGCCTGAGCGACGGCCGCCCCGGAGCGCCTCAGAAGGCCACGCCGAGGTTGGTGTGGGCGGCGATGAAGGGGCCCGAGGCGCCCATGCCGTTGATGTCGTAGTAGAGCTGGTTGTAGCCGAGGCCGCCGCTGAGCACGAAGACGTCGCCGATGATGCCCGTGTAGCCGGCGAGCAGGCTGGCGTAGCCCCCGAGCTCGGCGGCCGCGGGCCCCTCGGTGGTGTGGAGGTGGGCGACGACGGTGCGGCCCATGAGCCAGGCGCCCTCGGGGGCCTCGCCCCAGGGGAACCAGCGCAGCCCCGTCTCGACGCCGAAGCCGACGAAGGGCTCGGGCGTCTCGGTGAGCAGCCCGTCGAAGAGCCGGGCGTGGGGGCCGGCGTAGAGGCTGAAGGCGTCGCCCAGGGCGCGCTCGACCTGGAGGTGGGGGTAGCCGAGGGCCACGGTCAGGGGATCGACGGTCACGGTCCACTGGGGGCCGTCGTCGTCGGCCCAGGCGGCGGCAGGCAGGGCAGCGGCGAGCACGAGGCCGAGACCGAGGGCACGCCCGCGGCGCCCGACAGCGGGGGACGGGGACGCAGGGGACACAGGGGACGGGGACGCGGGGAAGCGGGACACGGCGGGCTCCTGGGCGGTGGCGCGGCAGCACCGGGACGGCGCTCCCTTCACATGCCACCGGCCGTGCTGGTAGAGATGCAGGTGGACACCACTCGTGCCGTCTGCGGCACAAGTCAGCCCGGGAGCCCCGATGGACCCCGTCGCCTGCCGCGACTTCGTGACCACCGTGCGCGCGGGCAGCATCACCGCCGCCGCCCAGGCCCTCGGCCTCGCCCGGCCCACCCTGAGCCGCCGCCTCGCCGCCCTCGAGGCCGAGCTGGGGGTGGCCCTGCTCCACCGCAGCACCCGGGCCGTGCGCCCCACCCCCGCCGGCGCCTGGCTCTTCGACCGGGTCGCCCCGGCCCTCGACGCGGTCGACGCCGCCGGCGCTGCCCTGCGCCACCAGGCCAGCGCCGTCGCCGGGCGCCTCCGGGTCACGGCCCCGCCCCTGCTGGCCGGCCCCATCACCCGCATCCTCACGGCGCTCATGCGCGCCCACCCCGCCCTCGAGGCCCGCCTCCACACGGGCATCGCCCCGGTCGACCTGCGCCAGGACCAGGTCGAGGTGGCCGTGCGGGCCGGTCGCCTCGACGACCCCGAGCTGGTCCAGCGGCGCCTGTTCACCGAGGCCGTGGGGGCCGTCGCTGCGCCCGCCTACCTCTCCGCCCACGGCGAGCCCCAGACCCCGGCCGACCTCGCCCAGCATGCCCTGCTGCGCGGCATCCAGGGCGACGGCCAGCCCCGCCAGCGGTGGCCCCTGCGCCCCCGGGGCAGCCTCGCGGTCGGCGGTCGCTTCGTCGCCAACGACCAGCATGCCCTGCTGGCAGCGGCCCTGGACGGGGCGGGCATCGCCCTGCTCAGCGCCCGCAACGCCCGGGCGGGCCTCGCCGACGGCCGCCTCGTGCCCGTGCTGCCCGCCGCTGTGGGCACGGCCCTCGACCTGCACGTGGTCACGGCCCGGCGCAGCCTCCAGCCGGCCCGGGTGCGGGCCTTCGTCGCCGCCGTGGTGGCCTGGGCCGAGACCGAGCGGGCCCAGGCCGGCGCTGTGGGGGGCGCCCCACGCTAAGGACGCCCCCCGGCAGGGCCAGCCTCAGTCGCGGCGCCGGCGCAGGGCGCCCACGAAGCCAACGAGCACCGCCAGCATGCCGCTGCCGAGGCCACCCGAGGCGCAGCCACCGCAGGCGCCACCGAGCAGCTTGCCGTCGACCGTCTCGTCGATGTCGAGGCCCTCGCCCTCCTGGTCGATGCTGCTGTCGCTGCCCGTGCCGCTGTCGTCGTCGCCGTCCAGCCCGTCGTCGGCCGTGTCGTCGGCGGGATCGAGGGGATCCGTGCCCGCCTCGAGCTCGGCGCCGTCGTCCACCCCGCCGCCGTCCGTGTCGGCATCGAGCGGATCCGTGCCGTGCTCGTCGACCTCGGCGCCGTCCGAGAGCCCGTCGCCGTCCGTGTCGGACGAGAGCGGGTCGGTGCCCGTGTCTTCGAGCTCTGCGCGGTCGTCCAGCCCGTCGCCGTCCGTGTCGGCATCGACCGGGCTCGTGCCGTGCTCGTCGACCTCGGCGCCGTCCGAGAGACCGTCGTCGTCGGTGTCGGCATCGGTCGGATCCGAGCCCTCTTCCCGCACCTCTTCGCCGTCCGAGAGGCCGTCGCCGTCGGTGTCGGCGGTGAGGGGCTCGGTGCTGTGCTCGTAGACCTCTTCGCCGTCGAGCAGCCCGTCGCCGTCGCTGTCGGGGTTGGTCGGGTCGGTGCCCTGGAGATCCTCTTCGCGGTCGGGCAGCCCGTCGCCGTCGGTGTCGGTGCCGTCGGTGATGTCGTCGCTGGGATCGAGGGGATCCGTGCCGTCGACCAGCACCTCGAGGCCGTCCGAGGTGCCGCCGCCGTCGGTGTCGGCGAGGGTCGGGTCGGTGCCGTGGACGTCGACCTCGTCGCCGTCGAGCAGCCCGTCGCTGTCGGTGTCGTCGTCGAGGGGATCCGTGCCGTGGATGTCTTCCTCGTCGCCGTCGCTGAGGCCGTCGTCGTCGGTGTCGGCGTCGAGGGGGTCCGTGCCCAGGTCGAGCTCGTCGCCGTCGCTGAGGCCGTCGTCGTCGGTGTCGTCGTCGAGGGGATCCGTGCCCAGGTCGGCCTCGTCCCCGTCGAGGGCGCCGTCGTCGTCGGTGTCGTCGTCGAGGGGGTCCGTGCCCAGGCCGGCCTCGTCCCCGTCGTCCAGCCCGTCGCCGTCGGTGTCGGCGAGGTCGGGGTCGGTGCCCAGGTCCTGCTCGTCCTCGTCGGTGATGCCGTCGCCGTCGCTGTCGACGGTCTCGTCCACCCCGTCGCAGTCGTTGTCGAGGCCGTCGGCCAGCTCGGGGGCGCCCGTGTAGACGGTGGCGTCGCTGTCGTCGCAGTCCAGGCC
>CAXQUZ010000162.1:0-3182 GCA_964226865.1 Myxococcota bacterium
ATACGGCGACCACCGAGATCTACACGTCTTAAGACACTCTGGCCCACACGACGCTCTTCCGATCTCCCCGGTAGGCGATGCCCAGGTTGACCTGGATGGCGGCGTTCTTGGGGTCGAGCTCGGCCGCCGGGGTGAGGGTCTCGATGGTCGAGTCCCAGTCCCGATCGTCCATGTAGAGTGAGGCGAGGCCCATGCGGGGCGCGATGAGCGCCTCGTCCAGCTCGATGGCCTTCTGGAACTTCTCGCGCGCCGGCAGCCGCTTGCCCTGGGCCAGGTAGACCCGGCCGAGGTTGGCCTCGATGAGGGGGTCTTCCTTGGCGCCGATGACCGTCTGTTCCGCGCGCTCGTAGACGAACTGGGCCAGCTCGAGCTAGCCCTGCGAGAGGTAGATCAGGCCCAGGTTGTTGTAGGCACCGATGTTGTCACCGTTCGTCCGGATCGCGCTGCGGGCCTGCTGGATCGCCTCGTCCAGGCGCCCGAGCTTGCGCAGGACACGGATCTCGCCGACCAGCAGCTCGCCCGCGTCCGGCGCGTCGCGCAGACCCGAGCGGTAGTGGGCCAGGGCCCGCTGAAGGTCACCGGTGCGCTCTGCGAGGGCACCCAGGTTCTGCCACGCCGGGGCGTAGGCAGGGTCGAGATCGGTCGCCCGAAGGAAGCGGCGCTCGGCCTTGGTGAGCTCGCCGAGCTGCTGGTGGGCGATCCCCTGGTTGTAGATGGCCACCACCATGTCGGGCTCTTTGGCCACGACCTCGTCGAGCAGGGCCAGGGCCTTGCTGGCGGACTCGGGGGTGCCCGAGAGCAGCAGAGACACGGCCGCGTCGACCTTCTCCTCGGCAAGCTCCTTCGACCAGGCGGGCTGCTGCTCGGCAGCCGGCACGGGGGCGGCCTGGGCGGCGGGCTCGGGGGGCGCCTTGGGACCACACGAGATCAGCGCGGCGACCGTGAGCGTGGAGACAAGCAGCCTCACTGGGCACCTCCCGTCGGGGCGGCGGGCTGGGGCGCGGGCGGCGGCGGCGGCGGCGGCGGAGCCTCGGCCTTCTCCAGACTCTGGGGCCCGGCGAAGGGCACGTAGCTGCTCTCGCCTTCTCCGCGGAACTGCTCCTTCTCCTCGGCGTACTCGCCCGGGAAGCGCTTCGCGAGGATGGCCAGGGTCTCGGTCTGGTACTTGGTCCACCGCTTCTGGTTCTTGGCCTGCTTGAGGACCTCGGCGAGGCGGGCCTTGCCCTTGTCCTCGACGGGCAGGCGCAGCTCGTCGATGCGCTCCTGGTAGGCCAGCATGAGGTCGTCGTCGTTGGCGATCGCCTCGGGCACCGGCGCGTTGTAGAGCATGTCGGCGTAGGTGAAGTAGGCCTGGCCGGAGATCATCAGCGCCGCCGAGTTGTACTCGAAGTCGCGGTAGGTCTCGATGATCGACGTGGCCGACTGGACGACCTGGACCAGCTCGGCCTGCTTCTGGTTGATGAGCAGGTCCGCGTTGGCCTGGTCGTTCCGGGAGTACTTGATCTCCTTGAAGGCCTCGAACTGGTCCACGACAGAGCGGAAGGCAGCGTGGGCGGCGTAGTGACGGCCGGCCGAGCCGAGGTTCCCGGAGGGGGCGAGCCGGGCAAAGGCGCGGGCCACCTCGTCCCAGGCCGCGTCCACGGCGCGGGCGTTGCCCGACTTCTCCGTGAGCTCGGCGATGCTGTGGAGCGCCTCCATCACGTGGTCGGGGTTCTTGTCGCCGAAGTCGCGGAGGTAGCGCTGGTAGAAGCCCATGGCCGCGGCGTCGCTGACCCGCTCGTACTGCTCCCCCGCCAGGAAGGCGATCTGCTCGGAGTCCGCCTCGTCGGGGAAGGCCTTGCCGTAGAGCTCGAAGTTCCGGGCAGCCCCCTCGAAGTCGCCCACACCCACCCGCAGGAAGCCGGCGTTGTAGAGGGCGCTGGACGCGTCGATGTAGGGAATGCCCGCACCACGCGTCTTGTCGTAGAGGGTCTGGTAGTAGTTGATCGCCCGATCGAGATCGAGGGCCTGGGCGTAGACGCCGGCCAGCCGGAAGTAGAAGGGACGGCTGAGCTCGTCGTCCGGGTAGTCGACGACGTACTTCTCGAGCAGCTTGATGGACTGGTCGAGGTTGCCCGACCGCTCGTAGTTGTTGGCCGCGTTGCGGAGCGCGACCTTGCGGTACTGCGAATCCGGGTAGGTGTTGTAGAAGTCGACGAAGGCGTCGGCCGCCTCGCCATAGGACTTCGCCTTCACGAGGCGCTCGGCGAGCTGGAAGTCGGTCTTCTCGAGGGAGTCCTGGAAGACCCCCGCACCCGCGCCGCCGTCGGCCGTGGGCGGGCCCGGCGGGTTGGCTGCGTAGTAGGCGACCTTGCGGCGGTACGCGAGCAGGTCTTCCTCGAGGTAGGTGTCGACGTCGAGGCGGGCGGCGTAGGCCGCCTCGATGGCATCCGGGAAGCGCGCGATGATCTCTTCGAGCCGCGGCCGGGCCTCGTCGTAGCGGTTGTGCTTGTAGAGGGCCTGGGCGACCTCGTACATCAGCGCCGGTCGGTTCTCTTCGACACCGTTGGCGATGGGCACGACGATGTTCATCTCGTTTTCGAGGGTCTGGGCGGCCACCCGCGCCTTGTCGGCGTCGGTGATGGCCGCGACCTCGGCCTCGCGGCGCTCGAAGTCGGCGAGCACAGGCGAGAAGTCCGCCGACACGAGGGCGTCGACGGTGTCGATGAAGGTCGTGTGGGCCTCGGAGAGGGCGTAGACCTTCCGCACCTTGCCCTCGCCCAGGTCGATCTCGCTCTCGACCTTCGCGTCGGGGGGCAGGGCGTCGTGGGAGCCGTAGAGGTTCACCAGGCGCTGGAGGCGCAGCCCCCGCAGCGGCCAGAGGGCCGCCTCGTGGAAGGGGTGCTTGCCCGCCTCCGAGAGCCGCGCGAACTCGTTCTCGGACGCGCCGAGCTTGCCGGCGTTCGCGAGGGTGCTCGCGAAGTACCACTGCATCTCGTAGTAGTCGTCGGCGAAGGGGAACTGCTTGAGGTAGCGCTGGTAGGTGTCGGCGGCGGTCTGGAAGTCGGCCGCGCTGCCGCTGTCGATGGCGGCCGAGTGGTAGCCCACGGCGACCGCGCCCAGCGAGCGCTCGATGTAGCTGCGGGCCGTCGCGAGCGCGTCCGGGTTGGCACGGTTGGCTTGGTCCCAGGCGGAGCCCTCGC
>CAXQUZ010000163.1:0-9202 GCA_964226865.1 Myxococcota bacterium
CCCCCCCCGACCCGGCCCCCGCCCGCCTGCGTGCCCGCACCGGCCTCCGGGTCGCCGCGCCCGCCCCTGCCGCCCTGGGTGACAACACCCCCGCGCCCGACCCCGCCCACCGGGCAGCGGCCGCGGCCCTCTCGGCGCGCCACCAGGCCCACGCCGAGCACGAGAGCCTGCGCCACGAGATCGCCGAGGCCCGCGAGACCCTCGGCGCCCTGCGCCGCGAGGCCAGCCGCCTCGGCGAGACGGTGGCCGACCACCAGCTCACCCACGAGACCATCGCCGCCCTCCAGGACGCCTGGCGGGCCCGGCGCGAGGCCGAGGCCCACCTCGACCGGGCGCTGCGGGCCCTGCGCGCCGCCCAGGCCGACCGGAAGCGCCTCCAGGCCGCCCACGAGGCCCTGCGCCACAGCCACCGCCGGCTCCAGTCCGACCACGCCCGGCTCCAGACCGATCACCAGACCCTGCGCGCCCAGAGTGCCCGCCTGCTCGCCGAACACCGGGATCTCGCCCACCGCAGCGCCGACCTCCTCGCCGACAGCGCCGCGCTCCAGCGGACGAGCCGCACCCTCCTGGTGCCGCCGCCCCCCGAGCGTCCCCCGGCCCGCCTCGTAGAGGCACTGCGGGACGACCAGCGCGCCGCCCGCCAGGCCCAGGCGGCGGCCCGCGACGAGGCGGCCGGGGCCCTCGCGCTGCTCTCGGCCTTCCCGGCCCCCTCCCCCACGGCCGCGGCCGTGCACCGCGCGCTCGCCGACACCCTCACGACCCTCGTCGAGGACGGGGACCGGCGCATCGACCGCCGCGAGAGCCTGCTCACGGCCCTTCTCGGCGAGGACGATCCCCCGACCCCCCGGACGGGCCCCGTCGGATAGGCGGCTGGGCCAGGAGGTCCGATGCCGCCACTGTCCAGCCTGCCGCCCGCCGCCGAGCCGGAGGGGGTCCACGTCCACTCCGAGCAGCACGGCGCGCTCGGGGCCATGTCCCGCCAGCAGCTCTGGGATCGCCGCCAGGCCGGCGACATCGCCGACGGCGACCTCTTCTGGTGCGTGGGCATGGACACCTGGGGCAAGGTGGGCGACCACCCCGAGCTCTTCGGCGACCTCCAGCCCGCCCCGGCCCCGGCCCCGCTGCCGGTGGTGCCCGAGCCCGTGCCCGAGATGGCGCCCATGCCGACGCTCTCGGCCCGGGCCGGTGCCGGCATCGCCCGGGGCCGCGCCGTCGAGTCGCCCACGGGCGAGCCCGAGACCGAGCGCATGCCCGCCGCCCGCTCGGCCCCGGCCCCGGCCCCCGCCCCGGCGCCCGCACCCGCCCCGGCGCCCGCGCCCGCCCCGGCCCCGGCGTCCGCCCAAGACGACCACCTCGACGCCGTCTTCGGCCAGCTCGTGGCCGCCTCCTGGGAGTGGCACAGCGACCATGTCTTCGCCCGCAGCATCGACGAGGTGCTGCTCGGGGCCACCATCACGGCCGTGCTCGACCTCGACCATGTGCTCATCGACCTCGAGTCCGACGGCAGCCGCCACTTCCTCCGCTTCGAGAACACGGCCGACCAGTCCCGCATGGCCGTGCGGCTCCACCACCTCACCGGCGACCTCACCACCGCCCGGGTCCAGGGCCACCGGGCCGCCGTGGTGGTGGGCTACGGCGAGCGGGTCGCGAACTTCTCGACCGTCTGGTCGGCGCTCAAGGCCGAGATGAAGTCGGGCCTGGTCAACCGGGACGAGCCCGGGGCCATCAGCGTCGACGGCGACGCGGCCAGCAAGTACGTCTACGTCCAGGTGCGGCTGATCCTCGACGTCGACCAGTACGTGGCCCGCGACTGGCAGGTCAACGCCGGCCTGCTCGCCGAGCACCTCGGCGCCTGCCGCCACGCCCTGCGCAAGTACCTCCGCGGCCGCTTCGCCTGAGCGTCCCCCTCCGCGCCCCTGCTTCCCGAGAAGACCCCCATGTTCGACCTCATCGCGAACTTCAACTACAAGGCCGAGCTGCGCGAGAGCAAGGACGAGATCCTCGTCGGCGAGCTCGTGCGGGCCATGGCGCGCATCGGCTGGCCCACGGTCGCCTTTCGGGCCGGCAACGACCGCCAGCTCATCCAGTTCCGCGCCGTCGGCCACCCCGTGCTCCACACGGTCGCCGTCGTGCTCGACCGCCGCACGGGCACCGGGGCGCTGTCGCAGGCCGTCTTCGGCTCGAAGGCCACCCTCGCCATCACCGGCGAGGTGAAGAACCGCATGAGCGACCCGGACGACCTGCTCGAGATGTACCGCACCGACCTGGCCAACCTGTTCAAGATGCCCGTGCTCGGCGGCATCAAGCTCAACCACGAGCTGAACTCGGTCTTCGCCACCACCACCAAGGTCATCGAGATCGACGACTACATCGGCAAGGGCGAGGCCGGGGTGACGGCCATGCGCAGCCTGCTCCAGGGCACGGTGGACGCCCTCGTCGAGAAGCTCCAGCCCTACAAGCGCTGATGCGGCGCCTGGTGCCGGCCCTGCTCGCCCTGGCCACGGCGGCCTGCTCGGGCTCCTGCGCCCCGAAGGCCGCCCTCCGGGGGCTGCCCCTCGAGGGGGCCCTGACGGCGCCGGCGGGCACGGCCACCTTCGACCACAGCGACTGGGCCACGGTGCTCGCCGCCAGCGTCGACCAGGGCGCGGGCCGCGTCGACTACGATGCCGTGCCCGTCGACGCTCTCGACCGCTACCTCGCCGCGCTGGCCCAGGCCGAGCTGGCGCCCCTCACGGCGGGCGCCCGCGAGGCGCTGCTCATCAACGCCTACAACGCCTTCACCGTGAAGCTGATCGTCGCCGCCACGCCGCGCCCCGCCAGCATCCGCGACCTCGACGATCCCTGGGGCGCGGCCCGCTGGACCCTCGCGGGCACCGCCGTCAGCCTCGACGACATCGAGCACGGGCTGCTGCGGCCGATCTACCGGGATCCGCGGCTCCACTTCGCCCTGAACTGCGCCAGCATCGGCTGCCCCCCCCTGCGCGCCGCCCCCTGGGAGGGCCCGGGCCTCGACGCCCAGCTCACCACAGCGGTGCGCGAGGCCCTCGCCCAGCCGCGCCACCTCCAGCTCGACGGCCAGGGCCTCAAGGCCACCCAGCTGCTCGACTGGTACGGCGCCGACATGACCGCGCCGGACTGGTCCCCCCGGGCCGACAGCCTGCCGGAGTGGCTGGCGCGCTACGGCCCCCCCGAGGTCGCGGCCCTCGTCGCGGAGCAGGGCCCGACGACCCGCATCCGCACCCTCGACTACGACTGGCGGCTGAACCAGGTCGCGCCCGCGCCCTGAGCCGCCGCCCCGCGCAGCCCCCGGGCCGCAGCGCCGCCGGCCCTCAGAACACCCGGGCCTGGTAGCCGATGGCCCGCTGGACGGCGCGGGTGAGCAGCTCGGAGCGGAACACCCAGCGCAGCTTCCAGACCGGCGAGTGGGCGTCGGCGAGGGCCAGCTCGCCCGTCCAGACCCGGCCCAGGGCGGTGGCCCCGTGGCCCGCGAGGATGTCGAGGAAGGCGGCGCCGTGGTCGGCCGAGGCCAGCCGCGGGGTGCCCGACCAGGTGTGCTCCTCGTAGTAGTGGAGCTTCGCGATGAGGGCCCGGATGAGCTCGGGCAGGGTGGGCTTGCCCGTGAAGGCGACGCTGGGCTTGCCGGCCTTCTCGCGGGCGATGTGCACGGTGTTGCGGTCGACCTCGCGGTAGACCGGGCGCACGTGCTCGCCGAGGAGGTGGAGCATCAGGCTGGTCTCGACCATGCCGCCGTGGGCATCGCCCCGGAGCTGGTCGGCCTCGACCCCGTCCACCACGCTGAGCACCTCGGCCAGATCCGTGCCGCCGCCGGTCAGCTCCTTCATCATGAGGGCGAAGACGCTGATCATGCGGGTGTCGAAGCGCCGGTTCACCCGGTCGAGGGCCATCTCGACGGGCACGAAGTGGCGGGGGCCGCCGTGGAAGCCGCCGACCCAGACGTGGCGGAAGCCCTGGCGGGCGAGGGACTGGCCGAGATCCTCGAAGACCCGCTGGATCGTGCTCTGGCGGAACATCAGCGAGCCCACGTGGGGCAGCACGTCGGCGGCCACGTAGATGGGCGGCAGCCGCAGGAACTGGATCTCGGGGTGGGCCGCCTTGACCTTGCGCGCCACGGCCTCGGTGATGCCCTCGGCCTCGCACACATCGGTGATGGTGGGGAGGTGGGGGCCGTGGACCTCGATGGGGGAGCTCGTGACGAGAATGACCGTCTTGTCGCGATCACAGGCGTCGATCTCCGCGCCGGTCATGTGGTGCCAGTCGCGCCAGGGGGGCGCAGCGGGCGGGGGGGCGGGCACGGGATCGGGGGCGGTCATGGTCGGCTCCGGGGCGGCGCGGGAGCTGTAGCCTGACCGGGCCATCGCCGCGGAACCATCCACCTTCTCATCACATGCCGGCCGCGGCCCCCCGGCGCGCCCCCCGACGGGCGGGGGGCACGGGGCTCAGCGCCCGAGGGCCGCGGTGTAGGCCGCCGAGGCCGCGGGATCCTGGGCGATGTCGTAGAGCAGCGCCTCGAAGGCGGCCCGGTCGGTGCCGGCCTCCTGGAGGATCTGGTCGGCGGCCGCCGGGCGGGCCTGGATCTTCTTGGCGAGGGCCGCCGCGTCCTGGGCGGCACTGGCCGAGACCGCCGCGGAGGTCGCACCGCCGCCGCCCGTGCAGGCGACGAGCCCGAGGGGCAGGGCGAGGCCGAGGCCGAGCAGGAGGGCGCTGCCCGCGCGGCGCAGGCGCCCGGCGGGGGTCGTGATCGTGCTGTGCATGTCGGTGCTCCTCATCGTCCCTTGCCCTTGCCCTTGCCGCCGCCCTTGCCGCCGCCACCGCCCTTGCCGCCGCCCTTGCCGTTGCCCTTGCCGCCGCCCTGGCCGTTGCCGCCGCCCTGGCCGTGGCCCTTGGCCTCGTCGCCGCCGTGGGCCTTGCCCTCGCCCTGGCCGTTGCCCTGGCCGTGGCCGCCACCGTCCCCCTGGCGCCCGCCCTGGCCCTTGCCCTCGGGCGGGCCCTTGTCGCCGCCCTTGCCCTTGCCCTCGGGCGGGCCCTTGGCCTTGTCGTGGCCCTTGCCCTTGTCGTGGCCCTTGCCCTTGCCGTGGCCCTTGCCCTTGCCGCGGGCCTCGTGCTCGGCCCGGATCGCCGCCGACAGCTCGCGGCCGCGCAGGCCCTCGTCCAGCTTGGCGTTCACGAAGCTGCCGAAGTTGTCGATGTTGCCGTTCTCGCGGACCCCGTCGTCGGCCGCCTCGAGGACCTCTTCGGCCTCGCCTGCCGCCAGCCCGTGATCGCGGGCGGCCCGCACGGCCGCCACCACCTCGTCGTTCGCCACGCCGCGGTCCCGCAGCTCGGTCGCCTTGACCGGCAGCCGGGTGGCCTTCACCAGCGGATCTTCGCCCGCGGCGGTGGCCACCCCGGTCGCCCCGAGGACCACCAGTCCGAGCACTGTGTTTCGCCAAGCCGACAACGCTGCCTCCTGTGCCCCGCGGGCGTGTGGGCCTCCAGCCTACTCCATCCCGGTCCCGGCGCACCGGCCGCCCCCTTGCACCTCCGTTCCGCGGGGGCCCCCGGCGGGCGGCGCGCGGCGGGAAAGGCTCCACCCCGCGCGGCGCCGTCCGATGGGGGACCAGAGGAGCCCGCCATGTGGACCACCCCTGCGGTCGCCGGACCCCGCCTGCACGCCGCCCTCCAGGAAGCCCTGGTGCGCGCGGTCGATCCCGCCAGCGCCGCCGATGCGGCCACCCTCGGCCGGTGGCTGCGCGGGCCCCAGGGCGCCCTGGGCACGCTGCGGATCCAGCTCCAGCCCCGGGCGCGCGACGTGCTGCCCGGGGTCGATCCCCGCCTGCCGGTGCCCGATCCGGACGACCCCGACCCGGCCGCCGACCTCGAGGCCAGCGATCTGCCCCTGGCCGAGGTGCGGCGGGGGGTGCTCGCCCGCCACCTGCTCGGCGCCTTCCTCACCGATCCCGCCGAGACCGGCGACCAGCTGCTGCGCCACCCGATCGTCCAGGTGCTCTGCAACGCCGCCCGCCACCCGGTGGCCTGGCCCACGGCCATCGCCGCCCTCACCGGGCGGGTCGCGGGCCTCGGTCGCTGCTCGGCGGACGGTCTGGATCGCCTGCTCGGGGCCGTTCTCGAGCTCGCTGCCCTGAGCACGGACGCCACCGGAGCCCCGGCCTTCCGCATCGACCTCCAGCTCCACCTCGGCCCGATCGGCATGCTGCGGCGCCCCCTCGACCCGGCGCGGCCCGAGGGCGAGCAGGTGCCCATGGCGCGCTGTGCGGGCTGCGGCAGCCTCGGGGCCGCCCTGGTCCAGGCCGACGACGGGCTGTCGGCCGACCCGCGCAAGGTGCGCCGGGTCTGGGGCGCCATGGGCGACCACCGCCGCTTCCTCGTCCAGGGCGCCGGCCTGTCCCAGGGCCAGTGCCCCGTCTGCCACAGCCGCGCCGTCGGGCTGCTCGCCGTGCCGGGCCCCGCCATCGCTGGGCTGCTCGCCGATCTCTTCCCGGCCGCCACGGGCGCCGCCTGCCCGCCCCTGCCCGCCGCCGTGCTGCCGGTCGCCCGCCGCTTCGCCCTGCGCCGGGCCCTGGTCGACCTCGTCGGCGAGGCCGTGCCGGGCCCCTCGCTGCTCCAGCTCATCGAGACGCTGCCCAGCTCCCACCCCCACATCACCCAAGACTGGTCCGAAGACCACGTCGAGTGGGCCATTCTCGACGAGCTCGGCGTCCACTCGGGCCACGCCCTGAGCGCCGAGCGGCTGGGCCTCGCCGCCGTCCACCTCGCCCCCCGGGCCGTGGCCCTGCTGGCCCGCGCCTTCGCCGAGGCCCTCGGCCACGCCCCCGCCCCCGCCCACACGGTCGCCGTGCGCGGCGCCGCCCGCCTCCTGCGCCACGCCGGCGCCATCGCCAGCCGCGGCCTCCAGCGCTGGCTCCGCGGCGGCCGCAACGGGTTGATGCTGCCCCGGCCCTTCGGCGCCGGCGGCCGCTCCCCCGACACCCTCCAGGCCACCGGGCCCCTCGCCCGGCGCTGTGCCGACCTGATCCACCGCAGCCTCTCGTCGCTCGGCCCCAGCCGGGTGCCGCCCCTCGACGCCTTCAGGGCCGCCCTCGTCAGCTCCCGGGTCGGCCGGGCCCTGCCGGGGGACGAGGGCATCGTGCTCGAGCCGGGCGCCCTGCGCTGCACCCGGGACGCCTCGGCCCTGGCCTGCACCCACAACCACCGCCGGGTCGACGTTCCCGCCCACCTCGCCCGCGAGCTGACCGGCGCACCCTGCCCCCACCCGGGCTGTGACGCCCGCCTCGCCCCGGCGCCCCGGGACTGGGACCCGCTGCCCCAGCTCTCGTCCACGGGTGTGCACACCCCCCGCTTCGAGGCCCGCACCGAGGGCGATGGCACGGTGGAGTTCGTGAGCACGGGGGCCGGCGCGCGGCTCCTCGTGCGGGTGGCGGCCGGCGCAGCCTGAGGCACCCGCCGCACCCGTTGCACACAGTTTGCGTCAGGTTAGAGGAGTGGCCTCCCCTGACCCGGACTCCTGCTCCATGTCGCATGCAGCCCAGCCCAAGCGCGCCGTCATCATCGGCGCCGGCTTCGGTGGCCTCTCCCTCGGCATCCGCCTCCAGAGCCTCGGCTTCCAGACCACCATCGTCGAGGCCCTCGATCGCCCCGGCGGCCGGGCCATGGTCCGCAAGGTCGACGGCTACACCTTCGACATGGGCCCCACGGTCATCACCGTGCCGAGCTTCATCGAGGAGCTCTTCTCGCTCGAGGTGGGCGCGCCCCAGCTCGACGCCCCGGACTTCCCGGCCGCGGTGCGGGAGGCGCCCCGGGTGCGCACAGGCACGAGCCACGGCCCCCGCACGGGCGAGTACCTGACCCTGCGGCCCATCCTGCCCTTCTACCGCATCACCTTCGATGACGGCACCTTCTTCGACTACGACGGCGATCCCGAGAGCACCCGCGCCCAGGTCGCGGCCATCCACCCGCCCGACCTCGCCGGCTACGAGCGCTTCCACGCCGACGCCAAGGCCATCTTCGAGCGCGGCTTCCTCGAGCTCGGCTACACCTGCTTCACCGACGTCGCGACCATGATCAAGGTCGTGCCCGACCTGTTCAAGCTCGACGCCGTGCGCACCCTGTTCAGCTTCGCGAGCCGCTACTTCGAGAGCGACAAGCTGCGCCAGGTCTTCTCCTTCGAGACCCTGCTCGTGGGCGGCAACCCGCTCAAGGTGCCGGCCATCTACGCGATGATCCACTTCGTCGAGAAGACCTGGGGCATCCACTACGCCATGGGCGGCACGGGCTCGCTGGTCGACGGCTTCGTCCGCAAGTTCCAAGACCTGGGCGGCACCCTGCGCCTCGACGCCGGGGTCCGCGAGATCATCGTCACGGGACCGGACGGCCGCGCCCCGACCCGCTTCGGCAAGAAGCTCGCCCGGGGCGTCATCCTCGAGAGCGGCGAGCGCATCGAGGCCGAGGTCGTGGCCTCGAACGCCGACTACGGCACGACCTACAGCAAGCTCATCCCCGCCCGCCACCGCTTCTGGAACAGCGACCTGCGGGTCAAGGCGATGAAGTGGTCGATGTCGCTGGTGGTCATCTACTTCGGCTTCCGCAAGGACCCCGACCAGCCCGTCGACCTCTGCCACCACAATATCATCCTCGGCCCCCGCTACGAAGGCCTGCTCACCGAGATCTTCGACAAGCTGACCCTCGCGCCCGACTTCTCCCAGTACCTCCACGTGCCGACGCTCACCGACCCGAGCCTCGCGCCCGAGGGCCACCACGCCGCCTACACCCTCATCCCCGTGCCCCACAACGGCAGCGGGCTGGACTGGTCGGCCATCGGCGAGGACTTCGTCCAGACCATCCTGCGCTTCCTCGACGAGCGCGGCCACATCCCCGGCCTCATGGATCGCCTGACCCACACCTCCTTCATCACGCCCGACCACTTCGAGGGCCCGCTCCAGTCCTTCCTGGGCAACGCCTTCGGCGTCGAGCCGGTGCTCACCCAGTCCGCCTTCTTCCGCCCCCACAACCGCTCGGAAGACATCACGAACCTCTACCTGGTGGGCGCCAGCGCCCAGCCCGGTGCGGGCACCCCGAGCGTGATGATGTCGGCGAAGATGACGGCCCGGCTCATCGAAGAGGACCACGGGCTCCAGGTCGCGCCCCGCGGCTGAGCCCCCCCCCCGCGGTCTCCGGGCCGGTGGCC
>CAXQUZ010000164.1:0-18410 GCA_964226865.1 Myxococcota bacterium
CACTCTTTCCCTACACGACGCTCTTCCGATCTGGTTTCCCAGAGGATCCACCTGCACGAGAGCCCAGCCAGCCCTGCACACTCCTGGCAGGGATGGCCACATCGCTGAACCGTCACTGAAGATGCAGCCAGAGAGAAACCCTGAGGCAGGTCTGTTCACCCACCTGGTGGTCTCCTCAGGCCCAGAGCGAGGGATGAGAGCAAGGGGGCTGGGCATCACACACCTGGCGAAGCGCTCCCCACAGTGCCAGCCCGAGGCGGGGGCGGCGGCCCTGGCCCGCACCCTCCAGCTCGACCCGGGCCACGCCGACGCGGCCCTCGATCTGGGCATGCTCCGGGCGGCCGCCGGCGACGGCGACACGGCGGTGGCGCTGGCTGGTCGGGTGCTGGCGCGCCAGCCCGCCCACGGCCGGGCGCTGCTGCTGCTGGGGCTCGGTCGCCGCCAGCAGGGTGACGCCACCGGGGCCCTCCCGCCCCTGCGCGAGGCGGTGGCCCAGATGCCCAAGAACGCCGATGCCCACGCCAATCTTGCGGCCTGTCTCGAGTCCACCAACGCGAACGCCGCGGCCGAGCGCGCCGCCCGGGCGGCCCTGGCCCTGGCCCCGGCCCACCCCCTCGCCACCGTGACCCTCGCCCAGCTGCTGCTGGCCCGGAAGGACCACGCCGGCGCGGCCCCCCTGCTCGACCGGGTCCTCGCCGGCCCGGCACCGGCGGCCCTGCGCGGTGCGGCCCACTGCGCCCGGGGCAAGCTGCGCGACCGCACGGGCGACGCCGCCGGGGCCTTCGCCGACTTCAGCGCCGGCCAGGCCCTGCTCGCCCGCCAGCCCGCGGCCCGGGCCGTCGACGCCGCCCACTTTCCGGCCCTGCTCCGCCGCAGCGCCGCCTGGCTCGCGGGCCGCCAGCCGCGCCGCTTCAGCCCCGTGAGCGACCGGGCCCCCGCCTTCCTCGTGGGCTTTCCGCGCTCGGGCACGACCCTCGCCCTCCAGCTGCTCGGCGCCCACCCCGCCCTGCGGCCCATCGACGAGCGCGAGGTGCTGGCCGACACCGCCCGGGCCCTCACCCGCCTGCGGCCGGGCGGCCTCGCCTACCCGGCCGGCATCGACGCCCTCACCGACGACGAGCGCCGCCAGCTCGCCCGCCACTACCTCGACGGAGCCCGGCGCATCCTGGGGCAAGATGCCGATGATGGCGTCATCTTCGACAAGATGCCCCTCAACCTGGTCCACCTGCCCCTCGTCCAGGCCCTCTTCCCGGAGAGCCGGGTGGTGCTGGCCCTGCGCGACCCCCGGGACTGTGTGCTCTCGGCATTCATGCAGAGCTTCGAGCCCACCGTGGCCATGGTGCACTGCGCGGCCCTCGACACGACGGCGGCCCTCTACCGCGATGTGCTCTCGCTCTGGCAGCCCGCGGCCCTGCCCGGCCTCGCCTGGACGACCCTGCGCTACGAGGACGTGGTCGACGATGTCGAGGCGGCGGTGCGGCCGGTGCTCGGCTTCCTGGGGCTGGACTGGCGGCCCGAGGTGCTCGACTGGCAGGCCCGGGCCCGCGGCCGCCACATCAACACGCCCTCCCACCAGGACGTGCAGAAGCCCATCTTCCGGCGCGCCCGGGGCCGGTGGCGGCGCTACGCGGGGCCCCTCGCGGCGGTCCAGCCCGTGCTGGCCCCCTTTGTCGCCGCCTTCAGCTACCCTGCGGACTGACCCACCGGGAGCGCTGCCGTGCCCGTGTCCCCCGCCCCCGTCACCGTGCGGGCCGCCACCGCCGCCGATCTCGGCGCGCTGGTGCGCCTCCAAGACGTCGTGCACGCCCCCCATGTCGCCCGGGAGCCCCACCGCTATGCCCCGACGGCGGCGCCGGCGGTCGCGGCCTGGCTGGCGGCGGCCCTCGACCGGCCGAACACGACGGCCCTGCTCGCGGTGGGGCCGGAGGGACGGGCCTGGGGCTACGCCCTGTGCATGGTCGTCGACCAGCCTGCGACGCCCTTCACCCACCCCCGGCGCAGCCTGCGGGTCGACCAGCTCGCGGTCGCCCAGGAGGCCCGCCGGCGCGGGGTGGGCCGGGCCCGGATGGCCGCCGCCGAGGCCCTCGGGCGCGACCGGGGCTGCGCGGCCCTCGAGCTCGACGTGCGGGCCGACAACGACGAAGCCCGCGCCTTCTACGCGGGCATCGGCTACGCGCCCCGCCAGCTCCGGCTGGGCCGGCGGCTCGACGGGGCGGGCTGAGCGCGGGGCCTACCAGACGGCCTTGGCCTCGAGGTCGGCGACCGTGTCGGCGAGGGTGGCCGTCGGGTCGCGGGCCACGAAGCCCAGCTCCTCGGCGGCCTTGCTGGCGTCGCAGTACCAGAAGTGGCTCGAGAGGTCGAGCTGCTGCTTCGACAGGCTCGGACCGATGCCGGTGCGCAGCACGCTGCCCGGGGCGAGGAAGCCCACGAGGCTGCGGGCGACCTGGGGCAGCCGGACGAGCGGGGCCGGCTTGCCCGTGAGGCGGGCCAGCTTGCAGAAGTAGTCGTGGAAGGTCTGGTTCGCGCCGTTCAGCAGGTAGCGCTCGCCGCCGCGGCCGGCGGTCAGGGCGGCCCGCACGGCCAGGGCCACGTCGCGCACGTCGACGAAGGCCACGCCTCCCGGGGGGCTCGCAGGCAGGCCGTCCTCGAGGAAGGTGCGCACGCTGGCGGTGCTCTCGCCGCCCTCGTCGTCGCCCGGGCCGAGCAGCAGGCTCGGGTTCAGCGCGAGCACCGTGAGGCCCTCGCCGTCGGCGGCCAGGGCCACCTGTTCGCTGAACAGCTTCGTGCGGTAGTAAGGCCACCGGGCCGTGGTCTGGACGGCGTCTTCGTCGGTCTCGGTGAAGACCTTGTCGGGGTCGGTGCCCACGGCGACCGTGCCGGAGGTGCTGATGTGGACCAGCCGGCCCACACCCGCGGCCCGGCAGGCGGCGATGGCGTTCTCGGTGCCCGTGACGTGCAGGTCGAAGACCATGCGGGCGTCCCGGCTCCGGTTGCTGACCATGCCCGCGCCGTGGACGACGACGTCGGCGCCCGCCACGGCCGCGGTGAGCGCGTCGAGGTCGAGCACGTCGCAGGACTGGCCGCTGACCCGGTCGGTGGCGTGGGGCGCACCGGTGGCGGGGTCGGCGGGCACCGTGCCCCGGCGGCTGAGGCAGCGCACGGTGTGGCCGGCCGCGAGCAGGGCGGCGACCGTGTGGCGGCCGAGGAAGCCGGTGGCGCCGGTGACGGCGACCACCAGGGGGGTCTCGTGGGTCATGGGGGCGCTCACAGCTCGACCTGGGACAGGTGGAAGACCTGGCTGAAGGCGACCAGCAGGCCCAGGTCGCTGGTCTTGATGTTGCCGTTGAAGAACTCGGTGGGCTCGGGCACCCAGCCGTCCTCGACCAGCTTGCGGAAGCTCTCGACGCTGGTCTTCACCACACAGTCCACGTCGCCGTTCGGGCGGCCCATGTGCCAGGTGGCGCCCTCGGCGGTGAGGTAGAGGGCGGCGCGGGGGCCGTCCTTGCCGCCGAGCGAGAAGTACCAGGTGATGTCGCGCTCGTAGCGGTCGGCCGAGAAGCGGGCGGGCAGACCCTGCATGCAGCGGGTGACGATGTCTTCGGCCGTCAGCACCTTCTTGGGCGCGCCGGCGAAGGCGTCGTCGGGCAGCAGGCTGAGGTCGAGCACCTCGCCGTCCCGGAGCCGGGCCACGGCCTCGCGGGTGATCTCGCTGACCTTGCGGCTGGCGGCCGAGGGCTTGAGACCGCCCGTGAGGCGCCGCAGATCGGCGATGCCCAGGGGCGGGCCGATGCGCACGGTGATGCCGCGGCGGGTCGGGAAGACGCTGCCCTTGGGCATGGCCTTGTAGGCCCCCTCGATGTGGAGGGGCAGGATGTCGACCTCGCAGTCGAGGGCCAGCTTGCCCACCAGCGGCTTGAACTCGACCAGCTCGCCCTCGGTCTGGCGGGTGCCCTCGGGGAAGAGCAGCACGACCTGGCCTTCGGAGAGCACCTGGCGGGCCATGCGCAGGCTGGCCCGGAAGCCCGACTTGCGGTCGATGGGCTCGACGTTGGTGAGGTGCTTGAAGAAGGTGGTCTTGAGCCGGTTGCCCTCGAAGAAGTAGTCCTGGGCGCCCAGGGCGGCGAGACGCCGGCCGTAGTCGCCGAGGGCGAACTTCACGAGGCCCATGTCGAGGTGGCTCGTGTGGTTGCAGACCACGATGGTCTGGCGGTGCTGGGGGATGAAGGCCCGGCCGTAGACCCGGGTGCCGAGGCCCTTGCCGTTGAAGGCGGCCTGGACGCTGGCGAAGGTGTCCTTGAAGGCCTCGCCGATGAACTCGGGAACGGCGTAGGGGCCGGTGTTCTTGTCGTCTTCCTTGTCGACGATGGCCGGGGGCGCGCCGACCACGGCCACCACGTCTGCGGTGGTCGTGCACTTCGACAGGGCGTCCGCGTCGACGCGGGCCTCACCGACGTGCTCGAGGGCGCTGGCCAGCTCGACCCACATCAGCGAGTCGTAGCCGAAGGTGGCGCGCAGGTCGGTGTCCATGCCGACCTGGTCGGGCTTGGCACCGGCGACGGCGGCGATGGCGTCGATGACCGGGCCCCGCACGCCCGCCCCCCGCCGGGCCACCGTGGGGGTGGCGGCGACGATGCGCTCGAGGATGCGGCGCACCTCCTTGCGCTGGATCTTGCGGGTCGCCGTGCGCGGCAGCTCGGCGTCGACCAGGTGGATGACCGTCGGGCGCTGGAAGGCCGGCAGGGCCTCGATGGCGTCCTTGATGGCCAGCTCGGCCTTGCTGTGGAGCTCGGCGTGGTCGAGCTTGCTCTCGGGATCGGGCTGGGCGAGCAGGCCCAGGCGCTCTCCGCCGCGGGGGTCGTCGAGGCCCACGAGGGAGTACTCGGCGACGTGGCGGATGGGGCCGAGAACATGCTCGACATCGTCGAGGTAGATGTTCTCGCCGGCGGAGGTGACGACGACCTCCTTGGCCCGGCCCACGAGGGTGAGGCGGCCGCGGTGGTCGACCTTGCCCATGTCGCCGGTGCGCAGCCAGCCGTCCTCGGTCAGCGAGCCCTTCGTGGCGGAGGGGTTGCCGAAGTAGCCGGTCATGACGTTCGGGCCCTTGGCCCAGACCTCGCCGATGCCCTTGTCGTCGGGCTCGTGGATCTTGACCGTGACGCCCGGGACGGGCTTGCCCACCGTGCCGGTCTTCGCGCCCGGACCGGGCAGGGCCACCGTGAGCACGGGGCTGGCCTCGGTCAGGCCGTAGCCCTCGCTGAGGTGGAGGCCGAGGCCGCTGAACAGCTTCTGGGTCTCCTTGGGCAGGGCGGCCCCGCCGCTGATGAGCAGCCGGATGTTGCCGCCGAAGCGCGAGTGGACCGAGCCGAAGAGCAGCCGGCCGACGTCGACGCCCACGGCCTTGCCGAGGCTGCGGTTCCAGGTCAGCGTGCGGTCGAAGAACAGCTCGAAGAGCTGGCCCCGGTCCTGGACCTGGCCGCGGATGCGCCGCTCGAGCAGCTGCCAGAGCGCCGGCACGCCCACCATGGCCGTGACCCGGCCCTCCTGGAGGCCGTAGCTGAGGCGGTCGCCGGTGACCTCGTCGAGGTAGATGATGCGGGCGCCCTGGGACAGGGGCATCAGCATGCCGCAGGTGAACTCGAAGGCGTGGTGGAGCGGCAGCACGCTGAGCAGCCGGTCCTCGGGGCCCAGCGGGAACAGCCGCGCGATGCTGGCGAGCATGGCGCAGAAGTTGCCGTGGGTGAGCATCACGCCCTTCGGGTCGCCGGTGGTGCCCGAGGTGTAGAGCACGCTGGCGAGGGTGTCGGGGGTGACCTCGAAGTCGACCCCGCGCACGGGCAGGTGGCCCACGGCGCCCCGGGCACAGACGTCGTGCAGGTCGAGCACGAGCATGCGGTCGGTGGCGCTGCCGAAGTTCTCGAGGGCCTCGCTGTCGACGATGGCCGCGGTGGGCTCGGCGCTGGCGAAGATGATCTCGGCCTTCGGGCCGGCGGTGCCCACGTCCAGCGGCACGGCGACCGCGCCGGCGCGCAGGATGCCGAAGTAGGAGACCACCCAGTGGGGGTGGTTCTTGCCGCTGAGAACGACGCGGTCACCGGGCTTCACGCCGACGCTGGCGAGGCGCAGCGCCACCGCCTCGGCCCGGGCGCGCAGCTGGCGGAAGCTCAGCTTGGCGAAGCCGGCCTCGTGGGTGCGCAGCAGAGCGGGGGCGAGGTCGTGGCGCTCGACGATCTCGTCGAGGAAGGCCAGCAGGTCGTCGTGGTGGGCCAGCGGCTTCTTGGTCTTCTTCATCTTCTCCCGGATGAGGGGAGAGACGTTCTCCTCGAGGCCCGGGCAGTGGACCTCGAGCAGGTAGTGCCGCCAGTCGATGCGCTGGGGCGCGAAGACGAGCTTGTCTTGCAGGTCGGCGGGCAGCCGCTCCCAGGCAGCGCGGGTGTTGGCCGTCGAGAAGCGGTAGTTGTGGGTCGCCGTGAAGGGCACGAACTGGTCGGTGATGCGCGCCTGGATGGCCAGGTTCTTGCTCAGCCCCGTGAGCTGGCTGGCCACGGGCTTGAGGAGGTCGCGGAAGGTGCCCTTGGCGGCCTTGTCGACCACCTTGGCCAGCTCGCCCACCTTCTGGCTGCGCCAGGTCGGGCCCGTGGCGAAGTAGCTCTCGGTGGTGGTGGGCGAGATCTCGTGGTGGCGTTGGAAGAAGTCGACGAGCGGGTTCTTGCCGTTCTCGGCGAAGTGGCGCCGCTTGAAGAGGCCCACCAGCTCGATGAGCCGGTACATGGGCAGCGGGTTCTGCTCGCTGGAGCCGTACTGGTAGACCGGCTTGTGGGTGTTCTCGAGCAGCTCGCCGAGGCTCACCATCATGCCGGCGGCGACGTGGTCGACGGGAATGACGTCGAGCACGCTGTCCTTGGTGGCCGGCACCTCGTAGGGGCCCGTCATGCCCAGGAAGATGAGCGGGGCGCTCGTGTTGATGCCCTCGTTCCAGCCGACCCGGGGGAACTCCACCGCCGACTCGATGACCGCCGGCCGCCCGATGGTGAAGCGCAGGCCCGAGCGGGCCAGGATCTGCTCACCGATGGACTTGGTGTAGGTGTAGATGTTGTGCCAGCCCCAGTACTTGGCGCGCTCGGTGCCGTCGTCGACGAGCTGCTGGTCGACGAACTTGCGCTTGACCTTGGCCAGCTCTGCCTCGAGGGCCGTGCCCCGCTGGGGCTCGCTGCGCTCCCGCAGGTTCTTCTTCGCCTGATCGAGGAAGTGGTTCTGGCGGAAGGCGTCGTTGGCGCGGTGGCGCACATTGTCGACAAGGTCGAGGCACTCGGCGATCTCGCGCTCGGCGTCCCAGTGCTTGGGGTCGAGCTCGCCGGCCTTGGGGAAGAGGTGGGAGAGGGGGTTGACCTCGTCCACCTGGCCCGTGCGGTCGCCGGCCACGTAGCAGGTGCTCGTGTGGAGCATGTGGAGGCCGGGGGTGCCCGGGGCGCCCAGGTCGCGGCAGAGCGCGACGAGGTTCTGCATGCCGAAGGCATTGGTGTTCAGGGCGTAGTCGAGGGGCGGGTTGAAGTCGACCACACCGCTGGCGTTCACCAGGGCGGTCAGGCTGCCGCGCAGCTCATCCCGCACCGCCTGGCTGACGCCGGCGTACTCGTGGGTGATGTCGCCGTCGATGGGGGTGAGCTTGGCCCGGATGAAGCTCTCGAAGGCCGCGCCGGGGTAGCGCTCGCGCAGGGGGTCGAAGACCGGCGAGGGCACGACCTCGGCCCAGAAGCGGTCCTCCGAGCTCTGGCGCACGCTGCCGTCCTTGCGCTTGCGGGCGCGGACGACCATCCAGACGTGCTCGATGTTGGGGAAGTTGGTGAGCAGCATGCTCAGCCAGACCTTGCCCAGGAAGCCCGTGCAGCCGACCGCGAGGAGGCGGGCGCCGTCGAGCAGGCCGGGCAGGTCGAGGGGGCCCTCGGGGGCGCGGGGGCCCACGGGAGCGAGCGGCGCCGCGGCGGCGGGCGGGGTGGGGGTCGCGGTGCTCATGCGGAGGCCCCGTCGGCGTCGGACTCCCCGTCGTCGGCGCTGGTGTCGGCGATGGCGGGGGGCGCCGGGTCGGCCTTCACGTCGGCCATGAGCACGGGCGAGATGCGGAAGCAGGTGATGGAGGGGTCGGCCGGGCCGGTCTCCTTGGCCATGCGGATGGCCTCCTGCATGGTGTCGGCGGTCTCGTAGCCGAGGATGCCGGGCACGTACTCGTTGTCGGCGCCGACCACGATGACCCGACCGCGGTGCTGGCGGCCGTTCTCGCCCCAGTACCACATGTAGAAGGGGTGGACGGGGTGGTAGGCCTTGCCCGTGCGGTACTGCTGGATGTAGCCGGGGTGCTTGGCGAACTCGCGCTCGTAGTTCTTGTGGAGCTCCATGGCGTCGCGGGTGCGCGGCAGGAGCTTGTGGAAGAACTCGGCGTAGGCGGGGTGCTGCTCGCGGTCGAAGCGGTCGGTGCAGGGGTGCAGCAGGATGATGGTGCCGCCCTTCTTGAGCAGCGGCGCGCCCTGGTGGAGGTTGTGGAGGTAGCCCTCGGCCATGACGCTGACGAGCACCGGGTTCAGGAAGGCGTCGACGTTGTAGGGACTGATGTAGGGGATGGGGTAGACGACGATGTCGGCTTGGCCCTCGATGGGCACGAGGAGCTGCTGGCGCACCTTGTGCATGATGGCCTCGTGCACCGGCTCGCAGGCCCCGGCGTAGATGCCGATGAGCTCATAGGGGGCCGGCACCTTCTCGAAGATGGCCTGGCGCGCCTTCTGGGGCAGGAAGTCGAGGGTCTTCACGAGGCCCTTGAGGGCCTTCCACTCGGTGTCGCTGAGGTCGTCCTCGTTCTTGCCGAGGATGTCGAGGGGGCGGTCGAACATGCGGTTGTTGACCGTGCTCTCGATGTGGAAGACGTTGATCTTCTCTTCGATGAGCTTGCCCACGTTGACCATCAGGCGGTTCAGCTCGGAGCGCTTGGGCTCCATGTAGGAGCCGGTCTTCCGGATGGAGCTCGGGTTGTGGTGGCCGCGCAGGGTGCGGTAGCCGACGAGGCCCGTGCCCATGGACTTGTAGCCGCCGTTCATGGTCACGAAGGTCAGGTTGACGTAGATGACCAGGTCGCTCTCGGCGGCGCGCCGGTTGATCTCGACCTCGATGCCGTCCTCGGTGGTGCCGAGGTACTTGAGGCCGCCGGGCTTCTCGGCGTCGTGGTTGTAGAGCCGGTCGGGCCAGTAGCGGTCGAAGGTCTTCTTGCCGACGATGTGCTTGATCTCGGCGGCGGTCATCGGCCGGTGGAAGGCCGTGGCGATGATGAGCTCGACGTCGTCCACGCCGTAGTCATCGAGCATCTGGATGATGGGGTCGATGATGCGCTGGCGGTTGTCGGGGCCCTTCATCGGGGGCAGCGGCATGCTGAGGTCATCGATGGCGATGGTGACCTTCATGCCCGGCTTGAGCTGCGCGAAGAGGGGGTCGGTGCCCAGGGGGTGGTTCAGGGCGTAGCGCACCGCCGCATCGGGGTTCTGGAGCCCCTGGATGGGGGGCTTGGGGTACATGACACGGGTGCCGACGGGAAAGTCGACCTCGACCAGCTTGGTGCCGCTGAAGAGCACGCGGGGGCGGGAGCGGTGATCGATGGTGACGACGCAGGGATGGTCCATCTGGGTGTCCGAGTCGGGGGATGCGGGGAGAGGCGGGGGCTCAGCTGCGGGCCGCGTCGCGGCGGTCTTCGCGGGCTGGGCGGGAGATGTCGAGGATCGGCCAGTCGTAGGCGTGGGCGAGACGGCGCAGCCGGCTGTCGGGGTTGATGCAGGCCGGGTGGCCGATCACCGAGAGCATGGGCACGTCGGAGTAGGAGTCCGAGTAGCCGTGGCAGCGGGCGAGGTCGTGGCCGTGGAGGCGCGCGTCTTCGACGATGATGCCGGACTTCTCGGGGCCGGCGACCACCGGGCGCAGCAGCTTGCCCGTGGCGTAGCGGTTCTTGAACTCGAGCCGGTTGGCGATGACGTGGTCGGCGCCGAGGTAGGCGGCGAGGTGGACCATGACGACGTCGAGGGAGCCGGTGACGAGGATGACGCGCTGGCCGGCGGCCTTGCACTTGTCGATGAGGTCCTTGGCTCCGGGGACGAGCCGCGGCTTGACGATGTGCTCGAAGACGTCTTCGCCGACGACGATCATGCGGTCTTCCGAGATGCCCTTGAGCTGGGCGTAGAGCATCTCGTTGAAGAGGCGGCGGTCGCGCAGCTCGGCCAGGGCCATGGCCGGGCCGTTGAGCAGGGCGCGCCCGACGCGCATCATGGCCTTCTTGGGCCGGGCCTGGTTGGCCATGAAGTACAGCGCGGGCAGCAGCAGGTTGCCGTCGACGAGGGTGCCGTCGACGTCGAAGTAGGCGGCGCTGGTGCCGCGGCCGGGGGAGGGGGCGGTCTCGCCGTGGGGCACGGGGGACTCCTGCGCTGAGGGGGGCTGGCCGGGCAGGGGCCGGGCAGCGGAAGCGGGCGGCTAACAAGGCGAGCCGGGGGCCGGCCACGGCCAGCGTGCGACATGCATGCAAACTGGCGAGGTGCGAAAAGGGCTTCGCAGTGGGCCCTTCCGGCGTGGCCGGGGGCATCTGGGGTGCACGGCGGCGCCCCGGGGATAGGCCCGGAGCATGTGGGACTGGCCCGAAGACCCGCGCCCGGCTGTGCCCCCCCTGCGCGGGGCCGAGCTGGCCGTCTTGGTGGGCGGCATGGTTGTGCCCGAGGCCCTTCTCGCGGCCGGCTGGGACGCGGCCTTCGGCGGGATCGGCCTCGTGCCCGTGCTGGCCGGCATGGCCACCGGGGCGACGGGGGCGCTGGTCGCGCTGGTGAAGCGGGGGCCTGCGGGCTGGCTCGACCGGGCGCGCCTCAAGCGCCTCGCGGTGGCGGCGGGGGCGGCCCACGTGCTGCTGGGCGGCGGCGCCGGGCGGGTCCGCGGCGGCGCCGGGGCCCTGGGGACGGCGACGGCGGCCTGGGGGGCCCTGGCCGTGGGCGCCCTGGTCGGCCTGGCGGCGCTGGTGGTGGTGCTCTGCGCGGGGGATGCCGTGGCCATGGTGCTGGCGCCCTTTCCCGAGCGGCCCCGGGACGGGCGCTGGCGGCGGCGCTAAGGCCGGGCGGCGGCGGGCACGAGCACGGTGTCCATGGCCCGCCGCAGGATCCAGGCCGCCTCGGCGTCCGGTGCGCGCGCGGCGGCGGAGAGGGCCAGGCCCAGGCGCTCGCGGTCGGCCGGGGCGAGGGCCTCCGTGCCCAGCAGCAGCGCGCTCTCGACCGCCGTGGCGTAGTGGGCGCGGCAGAGATCGGCCCGGCCCCGGTTGTAGGCGGGCACCCCCCGGGCCACCGCGGCGGCGAAGATCTCGCGGACGGCCCCGGCGAGGGCGGGGGCGGCGGGAGCTGGGGGCGCCGCGCCCTGGCGCAGGGGGCGCACTGAGAGCAGGGTGAGCGCGAAGGGGCCGGGGCGGCCGTCGGCGAGGAGCAGCCCGAGCTGGTCGATGCGGTCGGGGGCCCCGTCGAGCGGGGGCGCCCCGGGCACGGGCTGGCCGAAGGAGCGGGCCGAGAAGTCGGAGAGGGCCAGGGTCAGGGTCACGGGGGTGCCGGCGGTGGTGGGCAGCGGCGCCCGGTAGCTGCCGGCGCGCAGGGGCACATCGGCGCGGCGCAGGGTCAGGGCATAGGTGCGGCCGTCGCCGAGAACGGTGACCTCGAGGGCGTCTGCGTCGTCGAGGCCGAGCGGCTGGGGCACGGTCCGGCACGACGCGAAGCCCCCGTTGTTCTCGAGGGAGAGGGTGCCGGCGAAGCGCAGGCCCCCGTCGGCGGTGGGGGTGGCCGTGCTCGCGGAGCGGCCCCCCATGACGGCGTCGTCGACGGTGGTCCAGGCCAGGGCGGGGCCGAGCAGCTCGGGGCCGGGCGGGCCGGCGAGGGCAGCACCGCGGAGGAGGGGCAGCATCGGGGGCACAGGGGCGGGGGCAAGACGGGGGACTAGCCCACGGGGGCCGCCGGTCGAGCGAGGATGACGGCCGCGACCGCCTCGGCCCGCTCCACGGCGCCGTCGAGGTGGCCCGGGCTGCCGGCGGCGGTCTCGGTGCTGCAGAGGTGGAGCCGGCCGTCCCAGTGGGCGGCGCGCAGCGCGGGGTGGCCCATGGCGGCGAGCTCCTGGCCGGCGCCGGGCGGCGGGGCCGTCGTGGGGGCGGTCCACCAGGCGGCGGCGTGCACCGCCACCGGTGCGGGGGCGGCGGGGCCGAAGAGGCGGGCGAGCTGGGCCTGGGCGCGGGCCCGCCAGTCGCCCTGGGCCTGGCTGCGGTGGACGAAGCCGAAGAGGGCGGGGGGCTGGCCCCCGGGCCCCGAGAGGTCGTGGAGCTCGGAGATGGGGCCCACCGTGCTGGCGGCCCGTCCGCTCAGGCCCAAGCTGCGCCACCAGCGGCGCTCGTAGACGAAGAGGATCTTGGCGACCTCGGCCATCCAGACCCCCGTGCGGGCCCAGCGGGCGACGGTCTCGGGCCCGGGCGCCCCCGGGCCGGCACAGGCGATGCGGGTCGCGAGCAGGGCTGGCGGCAGGGCGGCGACGACGTGGTGGGCGCGCCAGCAGCGGTCGCCCGACCCGACCGCCAGGGGGCCGGGAACGGCGGTGCCGGGGGCGCGCGGCGGTGCCGTGATGCGATCGACCGGGGCCGCGCAGTGCAGCCCGCGCAGGCCCCGGGCCAGGGCCTGGGCGATGGCCGCCGGGCTGCCCACCACCCGCCGCTCGGGCACGGCGCTGCGGGGCAGCCGGCCCCGGAGCACGGTGCCCGGCGCTTGTTCGTAGAGGTCGTCGCCCGCGCGGTGGTGGGGGAAGGTGGCGATGCCGAGCTCGTCGAGCAGGGCGTGCACATGCGGCTCGCTGTCCCAGACCCAGCTCGCCCCGAGGCCCAGGGCCGTGCCCCCGACGGCGACGGCCCGGGTCCGGCCCCCCGGCCTGTCTTGGGCCTCCAGCAGCACGCAGCGCCGGCCGGCCGCCTCGAGCCTGTGGGCCACGA
This sequence comes from Myxococcota bacterium, assembly GCA_964226865.1. Lineage (GTDB taxonomy): Bacteria > Myxococcota_A > UBA796 > UBA796 > UBA2385 > CAXQUZ01. The sequence continues at coordinate 13,019 of CAXQUZ010000164.1, forward strand.
GGAGCCCGGCGATGCCCGCGCCGATGACAACCGCGTCCAGCACGCGGGTCTCGGCGGAGCCTGCCCCGGAGGAGGCCGCGGCCACTCAGTCCTCCCGCAGCGCGCGGGGCAGCACGGCCCGGTGGAAGCCGTCGAACATCTCGCTGTGGTCGTGGTCGGGCATGGGCCAGTGCAGCGGCGCCATGCTCGCGGCCCCGTCGATGCGCAGGCAGGCCCCGGTCGTGAACGCGCTGGCCGGGCTCAGCAGGAACACGATGGCCGCGCTGACCTCGGCCTCGCTGGCCAGCCGCTTGAGGGGCACGCTGGCCTTGAGGTGGGGGATCATGGCCTGGACGTGGTCGGGGTAGGTGTCCATGCCCGACGAGGCCACCCAGCCGGGCGCCACGGCGTTGACCCGCACCCCCTGGGGGGCCCACTCGACAGCGAGGGTCTGGGTCAGGTTGAGCATGCCCATGCGCGCCGCGCCGCTGTGGGCCATGCCCGGCATGCCCCGCCACATGTCGGCGAGCATGTTGACCACCGCGCCGCCGGGGTTGCGGGTCCAGTGCTGGAGCATCAGCTCGCGGGCGACGAGGAAGCCCCCGAGCAGGTTCGTGCGCACCACGCTGTCGAAGCCCTTGGCCGAGATCATCACGGCGGGCGCGGCAAACTGGCCCCCGGCGTTGTTGACCAGCCCATCCACCCGGCCGAACTCTTCGAGAATGCTCGCCACTGCGGTCTTCACGCTGTCTTCGTCCCGGATGTCGAAGGCGCGGGTGCCCGTCCGCTCGGGGGCCACCCCGTCCGCCTGGAGCTCGGCGGCGACCGCGTCCAGCTTCTCGGTGCTGCGGCCCGTGAGCACGACCGTGGCCCCCAGGGCGGCGAGCTCGTGGGCGGTGCAGCGGCCGATGCCCGAGCCTCCGCCGGTGACGACGACCACGCGGTCGGCGAAGAGATCGGGACGGAACACAGAGCGGTAGGGCGTCATGGGGACCTGCCGGGGGAGGGGAGGGCGCGCGCGCCGCCCCGGGCCGATCGCCAGCCCCGGGCACGGACGAGAGCCTACCCCGGGCTGGTCGCTGGGCACGGCGCGGTGGCGGCCGCCGGGGCGGGGGCTGCTGCTGGGGGGGGATCCGCCACAATCGGGGCCTGCGCTCTGCCATACTCGGGCCAGACTCGAGCAGGAGCACCCCATGAGCCAAGACCGCGACGGGCGACGTTCGCCTTGCCTTCCCCAGCACACCCCCGCCGACGACTGGCCCGCCCGGGCCCGCGCCCTGGGCAAGGCCCGGGAGCGCTATGTCTGGACCACCCAGGTCGAGACCCTGCCCGGGGTGCCGCTGGCCACCAAGGTCCACGTCGCCGATGAGCCGAGCGTGCCCTGGCTGCTGGCCACGGCCAAGGTGGCGCTGGGGGTTGCGGAGAACGCCGTTGCGGTCAAGCTCCACGAGCGGGGCGAGCAGTTCGGCGAGGACCACCCGGCCGTCCAGAAGCTCCAGAAGCTGCGCGACGAGCTGCAAGAGGTCGAGGCCCGCCACGAGGCCGCCCACTCCACCCGCTCGCTGGCCGAGGGGGGCCTCGAGGGCATCTTCGAGCGGCTGCGCGGCAGTGTCGGGGTGGCCCTCGGGGCCCACGAAGACGAGGTCGACGGCCACCTCGACGCCCTGATGGCCCTGGTCGACGAGCACGAGCTCGCGCGCAGCAGCGCGGCGGCCCTCGGCGACTACCGGGCGCTCTTCCGCACCGAGCCGCTGCCCCGCATCGCCGACGTCTTCATGCGGGATCGGGTCTTTGCCGATCTGCGCCTGGCCGGGCCCAACGCCGTCCTGATTGCCCGCTGCGACGCCATTCCCGAGAAGCTCGGCTTCACGGCCGAAGACTACCAGGCGGTCATGGGCAGCGACGACAGCCTCGCGGCCGCCCTCGACGAGGGCCGGCTCTTCCTGCTCGACTATGCCGAGCTGGCCAGCCTCGTCCCCGGCACCAGCGAGGGACGCCAGAAGTTCCTGTGGTGCCCGGTCGCCGTCTTTGCCGTGCCCGCGGGCGGCGGTCCCCTCGAGCCGGTCGCCATCCAGCTCGACCAGGCCCCGGCCCCCGGCACCCTCCACCTCCGGCCCGCCGCCGACAGCGGCCCCGACTGGTCGTGGGAGATGGCCAAGTTCGCCGTCCAGGTCGCCGACGGCAACCACCACGAGCTCTTCGTCCACCTCGCCCGCACCCACCTGGTCATGGAGGCCGTGGCCATCGCCACCCACCGGGCCCTGGCCCCCACCCACCCGCTCTACCTGCTGCTCGTGCCCCACGTCCAGGGCACCCTGTTCATCAACAACGCCGCCGCCGGGGGCCTCATCGCCGCCGACGGGCCCATCGACCGCATCTTCGCCGGCACCATCGAGACCACCCAGCTCGCCGCCGTGCACGACCGCCTCGGCTTCGCCTTCACCGCCCGCATGCTGCCCCACGACCTCGCCCGCCGGGGCGTGACCGACACCGAGGTGCTGCCCCGCTACCCCTACCGGGACGACGCCCAGCGGGTCTGGGGCGCCATCCGGGGCTGGGTGGGGGACTACGTCGGGGCCTACTACACGGGGGACGGCGACGTGGTCGGCGACACCGAGCTGGCGGCCTTCGTGGCCGAGCTCCGGGGCAGCGGCAAGCTCGCCGACCTGGCCCCCATCGAGACGGTGGATGCCCTCGTCGATGCGCTGACCATGATGATCTTCACCGGCAGCGCCCAGCACGCCGCGGTCAACTTCCCCCAGCGCAGCATCATGAGCTACGCCCCGGCCGTGACCGGCGCCGCCTGGGCCGAGGTCGCGGCGCCCGGGGCCGCCGCCAGCGAGGACGACTTCGTGGGCATGATGCCGCCCCTCGACCTCGCGATGCAGCAGCTCAACACCCTCTTCGCCCTGGGCGGGGTCTACTTCACGAAGCTCGGCGACTACAAGGCTGCGGGCTTTCCCTATGACGACTGGTTCGCCGATCCGGCCATCGTCCGGGACGGCGGCCCCCTCGAGCGCTTCCGCAACGCCCTGCGCGAGGTCGAGGCGGCCATCGACCGCGACAGCAAGGAGCGGCCCCTGGCCTACCCCTACCTGCTGCCCTCGCAGATCCCCGAGAGCATCAACATCTGAGGCAGGCGGGCCCGGGCCCCGGCGCCCGGTGGCTCAGCCGGCGGCACCGTCCACCCGGGTGGCGGTCTCGCCGGCGCTCAGGGCGTTGCCCGTCCACCAGCCCCGGGTCTCGTCCCAGTGGAAACGGGCGCCCTGGGGGTAGACGAAGCACTGGCCCTCGAGGATGCCGTAGGTCACGACCTTGTCTTCGCCCTGGGGGCCCTCGACCGTGAGGCTCGGGGCCGGACGCCCGTCGCGCAGGGTGAGGCGGGTCTGGCCGTCGGAGAGCAGGAAGCGGAGGGTCATGGGGCGGTCCGGGGGGACGGGGAGGCGGGCAGGGCCCGGGGGGACGGAGAGAGCAGCGCGTCGACCGCCGCGGTGAGGGCCCGGGGGGCGGCCATGCGGTCGACGGCGAGGGGCGGCGGCGCCGGGGACGAGAGCAGCGCCGTGGCCATGCCCAGGGCGGCCGCCGGCAGCAGGCGGGCCGTGGGGGCGGCGATGGTGCGGCCGGTGCCGGTGGCCTCGAGGGCGAGCCCGACCATGGCCTGCTCGAGGTGGGTCGGCAGGGCCAGCACCCGGCAGCCGTGGGCCCGGGCGTGGTGGACCGTGCCGGCGCCGCCGTGGCAGATGACGAGATCGACGGTCGGGAGCAGGGTGTCGAGCTGGATCAGGGGCAGCACGCGCACCCCCGGTCCCGCCGCGGCGGCGGCTCCGGCGCCCGAGACCACCACCTCGACCCCCCAGCGCACGAGGCCCTGGGCGAGGCGGGGCACAAGGCTGGGGTCGCCCGTGGCCCCGGCGGTCAGCCACACCCGGGGGCCCCGGGGCGCCGCGAGGGGCGGTGCGGTGCCCATGCCCACGAGCCACGGGCCCGGCTGGACCACGCCCGGGGGCAGGTCGCGGGTCGGGAGCAGGGCCGGGGCGTCGAGCACGAGGGTGCGGTCGCCGAGGCAGAGCTCGTGGACGTGGCGGCGGGGGCGGGCGCCCGCAGCGGCGAGGGCCTGGGCGAGGGCCGGCGGCAGGGGGCGGGCCTGGGGGGCGACCGGATCGGTGTCGGCGAGCTGGGCGAGGCGGCCGGTGCGCCGCATGTGGTCGGCGGGCACCCCCACCACCGGCCCCACCACCCGGGCCACCGCGGCGGCCGGCGGCGCCACGGCGCTGTGGGGGCCGAGGAGCAGCCCGCCCGTGAGCGAGATCCAGGGCAGGCCCAGGGACTCGGCGGCGAGGCCGGCGCTGCGGCGGTTGTCGACGACGACGAGCTCGGCCTGGCAGGCGCGCAGGGCGGCCCGGTCGGCGGCGATGAGGGCGGGCAGGGCCTGGGCGGGCGGCACGGGCACCCGGCGGCCCCGGGCCGAGGCGAGCACCGCGTCGAGGCTGGGCTCGTCGACGACCACGACGGGCTCGTCGTCCTCCACGAGGGCCTCGAGCTGGCCGGGGGCCCCGTGGAGCACGGCCCGGTGGCCCGCGTCCGCCAGCACCCGCGCCGCCGCCAGGGTGCGGCCGGCGTGGGCGAGGCTGCGCGAGAGGCAGAACAGGGCGACCGTCGCCAAGACTCAGCCCTCGGTGCCGTCGATCTCGAGCGCATCGCTCAGGGCCCCGCCGGCGCCCTTGAGGATGTCCTTGATGTCTTGGAGGTCGAGCTCGCCGTCGACATAGTCGAGCAGGTTCTTGTCGAGGGTGACCTGGGCGCCGACGCTGCCGTCGAGGCGCACCTTGGCCTCGGCGGCCAGCTTGCCGCCCGCCGCGAGGCTGAGGCCCACGAGGCCGTGGAAGTGGAGCTTGTCGAGGCCCGCCAGGATGCAGTCGGCGATGGTCTCGAGGTGGGCGACCACGTCGGCCGGCGCCTGGCCGGTCGAGAAGAAGCCGAGCACGTCGGTGTAGAGGGTCTGGAGGCCGTCGCCGCCGTCGAGGTAGCGGTCGGAGGCCTCGCCGATCTCCTTGAAGATGAAGCGCACGTCGTCGGCCGTGAGCTTGGCCTCGAGGTCCATGTAGCCCTCGACCCGGAAGCCGTACTTGCGGTAGTCGCTCGGCACCATGGTGGTGAAGGCGCCCTGGCGGTCGGCGATGCGCCAGAAGCGCTTGCCCATGGGGCCGCCGACGGCGAAGCGGCGCTTGACCTCGCTCTCGCCCTGGATGTTGGCCAGGAAGGCGTCCCAGCTGGCGAAGGTGTCTTCGGTCAGGTTGCCGACCCCGATGGTCGTCTCGCTGGCCTGGCCGCTGTAGCGGTCGAGGTCGCCCGACTTGCCGTAGAGCTTCCACATCGGCGCGCCGACCTCGGCGGGGGTGTCGCTGCCGAGGGG
>CAXQUZ010000165.1:0-18451 GCA_964226865.1 Myxococcota bacterium
GTCGCCGTCGCCGTCGGCGTCGAGCCAGGTGCCGTTGAAGGTGAAGCCGGCGGCGGTGTCGGCGGGCAGGGCGTCGGGCTGGGCCACGAAGCCCGCCGGGGTCCAGAGGTAGAGCGCGCTCGGATCGGCCGGCCCCTCCCGGACGGCGCCCTCGGCATGGCCCGCGAGGAAGAGGTCGAGGTGGCCGTCGCCGTCGACATCGGCGAGGCTGGCGCCCACGGTGGCCCGGTCCTCGCTGGCGAAGGGGGCGCTGTCGTCCCGGATGAAGACGCCGTGGCCGTCGTTCCACCACAGCTCATCGGGGGCGCTGCGGTTCGCGATGATGACGTCCAGGTCGCCATCTTCGTCAAAGTCGGCCACGACCGAGGCCGCGTGGTTGGACCAGGCCTCCCGGGGCGCGGGCCGCCCGCTGTTGTCGTGGACCAGGGCCCCCGTGCCGTCGCCCCAGAACAGGTCGACCCCGTCGTGCTGGGTGAGCAGCAGGTCGAGGTGGCCGTCGCCGTCGAGGTCGGCGGCCGAGAGGCCCGCGCTGACGGGGCGGTCGGGGGCCTCCGGCAGCAGGGCCGCGTCGAGGGCGTCGTCGACATGGACGAAGGGGCCGGCCGCCTCGCGGTCCGTGGGCGCCGCGCAGTGCCGCACGGTGCCCGCCGCGAGGGTCGCCGGGACGGTGCCGCCGCCCTCTCCGCCCGCGCCGCCGTCCCCGGTGGTGCCGCCGTCCCCGTCCGTGCCGTCGCCTCCGTCGTCCCCGCCGGTGCCGCCGCTGTCGACCGCCGCCGGTGGGGACGTGTCGACCGGGCCCCCGCCTTTGGGAGCGGCCGCGGGCGTGCAGGCCACCCCGAGCCCCAGCAGGAGCAGCGGACCGGGACAGATCACCGACAGGCGCGGGCAGGAGGGAGCCATCTCGGCCCTGAGCATAGGGGCCGCCCCGGGGGTCGGTGGTGTGGAGCGCGAAAAATCCGCAGGTCCCCCGGGCACCGCCCCACCGTGCGGCGGTCTCGGCGAGACAGGGCGTGCACCGGGCGTCCCCGGGGGCCTGCGGACCGGTCGGCCTACTCGGCGGGCAGCTCGAGCTGGGCCAGGGCCTCCTCGGGCTCGGAGAACGCGATGGCCACGTGGTCCCCGTCGCGCACCTTGCGCAGCCCCTCGAGCAGCACCCGGTCCTCCTCGCCGAGGCCCGCGCCCACGACGATGACGTGGGGCAGCGCCTGGTCGATGCGGATCTCGCGCTGGTGCACGGTGCCGGCCTCGTCCACGACGAAGACGAAGCTCTTGTGGAGCACCTCGAAGACGGCCTTCTGGGGCAGCAGCAGGGCGTCCTTGAGGGGCGCCTCGACGATGACCTTGCCGGTCTCGCCGTGGCGCAGCAGTCCGTCGGGGTTGGGGAAGGTGGCCCTGAAGGCGATGTTGCCCGTCTCGTTGTTGAAGTCGGCCTCGATGGCCGTGACCGCGCCCTCCTGGTCGAAGCGGCGGCCGTTCGCGAGGCGCAGGTGGACGGGCAGGGGGGCGTCGTCCCTCTTGTCCATCATCTGGTCGAGGTACTCGGGCTCGGTGAGGTTGAAGTAGACCCACATCTCGCTGTTGTCGGAGAGGGTCGTGAGCAGCTCGCCCTCCTCGAGCAGGCTGCCCCGGCGCACCTCGAGGCGGCCCATGATGCCGTCGAAGGGCGCCCGCAGCTGGGTCAGCTTGAGGTGGGCGCTGGCGAGGTCCTTCTCGGCGTTGGCGCGGTCGAGGCGGGCCTGGGCCATGGCCAGCTCCTGGGGCGAGACCACGTCGCCGTCCTTGAGCGAGCGGGTGCTGTCGAACTCGATCTCGGCGAAGGTGGCCTCGGCCCGGGCCCGCTCCAGCTCGGCCCGGTACATCGTGGGCATGATCTGGAAGAGCCGGTCGCCCTTCTTCACCGGGCGGCCCTCGTCGACGAAGATGTCGTCGAGGTAGCCGCGCTCGAGGGCCCGCAGCTCGATGTGCTGGCTGGCCTGGATCTGGGCCACGTACTCCCGGGCCACGACCGTGTCCTTGCGGAGGGGGCGGGTGGCCTCGTAGCGGCCGACCTCGGCCTCGTGGTGGGCTTCGTGGTGGCAGCCGCCGAGGCCGAGGGGGGCGGCCAGGCCCAGCAGACCCATGAGGATGCTGATGCACAGGCCATTCTTGTGGTTGTTCTTCGTGCGCTTCATCGGGGGTTCCAGGGACGGAAACAAGAGGGGGAGAGAGCCGGGGGGCGGCCGTCAGGGCGTGGCGGCGGGGGCCGTCCAGCCGCCGCCGAGGCTCTGGTAGAGGGAGATCACGGCGGCGAGCTGGCTCTTGCGGGCCTCGACCAGCTCCAGCCGGGCCTCGAGCGCGTCGCGGCGGGTGGTGAGCACCTCGAGGTAGTCGGCCCGGGCCGAGCGGAAGAGCTGGGTGGAGGTCTCGACCGCCGCTTGGAGCCGGCCGACCTGGGCGACCTTGAGAGAGACGAGCTGTCCCATGTTCTCGACGTCTGCGGCGTGGGTCAGGACCTCGGCATGGGCCGTGAGCACCGTGCGCTCGTAGGCCAGCACGGCCTGGAGCTGCTGGGCGTTGGCGGCGGTGTACTGGGCCTTGATGGCCTTGCGGTTGAGCAGGGGGGCGAGCACCCCAGCCGAGGCGCCGTAGGCCAGCGAGGCGGGCAGGCTGGCGAGCTTGCTGGCGGCGTAGGCCTCGACCCCGAGCGCCGCGTCGATGCTGAGCGAGGGGTAGAAGAGGCCCCGGGCGACCTTCACGTCGAGCTTGGCGGCCTCGAGCGCGGCGGCGGCCTCGCGGATGTCGGGGCGGTCGTCGAGCAGCGCGGCGACCGTGCCCATGGCCGGGGGCGCCAGCGCCGTGTCGACGAAGGTGCCCGAGCTGCGGGCGACCGGCTGGGGGCTCCGGCCACAGAGCAGGTTGATCCGCACCTCGGTCTCGATGATCTGCTGGCGCAGCTGGACGGCCTGGCCCAGGCTCTGGAGCCGCTCGGCGTCGAAGCGCTGCACGGCCAGCTCGCTGCTGCGGGCGGCCTCCTTCTGGAGCCGCACCACCCGCAGGGAGTCTTCGAGCAGGGCGACGTTGTTCTCGACGATCTGCAGCTGGTTGTCGAGGGCCATCAGCTCGACATAGGCCTCGGCCAGCTCGGCGACGAGCACGGTCGTGGCGAAGCGGCGCCCCTCGGCGGTCGCCCGCGCCCGGGCCCGGGCCGCGGCCGGGGCGTTGCGCAGCCGCTTCCAGATGTCGACCTCCCAGGAGGCCTCGCGGCCCACGCCGAGGTCGCCCAGGGGCTCGGGCACCTCGACCCCGTCCTCGATCTCGGAGCGGGCCTCGGCGGCCCCCCGGCTGGTGTGGCGCCCCACCTTGTCGGCGCCTGCCCGGGCCCCGATGCCCAGCCGCGGCAGCAGCTCGCCCCGGCGGGCCTCCACCTCGGCCTCGGCGACGGCGATCTCCTGGCCCAGGATGTTCATCTCCTGGTTGTTGGCCAGGGCCTCGTCGATGAGCGCCGCGAGCAGGGGGTCCGGGTAGAAGGCGGCGGGGGGGCGCTGGGCGGCGGCGGCGCCGGGGGCCGCGGGACCCACGGCGGGGCGGCCGTCTTGGGCGAGCGCCACGTAGTCGGTGGGCAGGGCGAGGGCGGCCTCGCGCACGGGGGGCAGCTTGGGCGCGCAGCCGGCGGCGGCGAGGCAGAGCAGCAGCCGGGGCCAGCACCGGGGCCGGAGGCCCGCGAGACGCTCAGTCATGGTCCACCTCCCCGGCGTCGGCCGCCGGTGGGGGAGCGGCCGGGGACCCGGCGGCGGGGGGCAGGGCGGCGCTGCCGTAGACGTCCTCGGTGACGGGCCCGTCCTTCTCGTCCTGGATGAGCTGGCGGCCGTCGGCGAGGGTGCCGAAGATGATGTAGAGGCCGGGCACCAGCACGACGCCGAAGATGGTGCCGAAGAACATGCCGCCCAGCGCCGAGGCGCCGATGGTGCGGTTGCCGATGGCGCCCGGTCCCGTCGCCACCACGAGGGGCACGAGGCCGGCGATGAAGGCGAAGGAGGTCATGAGGATGGGCCGGAAGCGCACCCGGGCGCCCTCGATGGCCGCGTCGCGGATCGACATGCCCGCGTTGTGTTTCTGGACGGCGAACTCGACGATGAGCACGGCATTCTTGCCCAGCAGTCCGACCAGCATGACCAGCCCGACCTGGGCATAGATGTCGTTGGCCAGCCCGAGGCCCTTGAGCAGCAGGAAGGAGCCGAAGATGCCCGCGGGCAGCGAGAGCAGCACGGCCAGGGGCAGGATGAAGCTCTCGTACTGGGCGGCCAGCACGAGGTAGACGAAGACCAGCACGACCGCGAAGATGGCGATGGCCTCGTTGCCCCGGGCGGCCTCGTCGAAGCTCAGGCCCTCCCAGGCGACCTCGTAGCCGTGGGGCAGGGTCGCGGCGGCCACCTCGCGCACGGCCTGGATGGCGTCGCCGCTGGTGTAGCCCTTCGCCGGGGCCCCGCGGATGGCCGCCGAGTTGTAGAGGTTGTAGCGGGTGATCTCGTTGGGGCCCTGGGTCTTCTCCATGGTCATGAAGGCGGCGTAGGGAACCTGCTCGTCGCGGTCGTTCTTGACGTAGAGATCCATGATGTCGGAGGGCATCCGCCGGTGCTCGGGGGCGGCCTGGGTGTAGACCTTGAAGAAGCGCCCGAAGCGGATGAAGCCCTGCTCGTAGGTGCTGCCGATGAGGATGTCGAGGTTCTCCATGGCGCGCTTGATCGAGACGCCCTTCTGCATGGCGACGTCGTTGTCGATCTTGAGCTCGTACTGGGGATAGTTTGCGGCGTAGAAGGTGAAGAGTCCCGTGAGCTCCTTGCGTTGCCGCAGCGCGTCCATGAACTCGGTGTTGACCCGGTCGAACTCGTGGTAGTCGGTGGTCGCGGCCGTATCGAGCAGCCGGAAGGCGATGCCGCCGGCGGCGCCGTAGCCGGGCACGGCGGGGGGCTCGAAGAACTCGATGACCGCGCCGATGTCTTGCGACTTCTCTTCGAGCTCCTCGATGACCTCGTGCACCGACTGGTCGCGCTCGGACCAGGGCTTGAGGTTGATGAGGCAGGTGCCGGCGTTCGAGCCGCGGCCCTCGGTGAGGATCTCGTAGCCAGCGAGGGACGAGACCGAGGCGATGGCGTCGACCTCCTCGGCCACGGCCTGGAGCTGGCGCGAGACGGCGTTGGTGCGCTCGAGGGTGGCGCCGGGTGGCGTCTGGATGATCGCGTAGATCATGCCCTGGTCCTCGCTCGGAATGAAGCCGGCGGGGAGCACCTCGCTGACCCCGACAATGCCGAGGGAGAACGCTGCGAGAATGGCCACAGTGAGGGCCTTCTTGTCGGCCGTGCGCTCCAGGACCCACAGGTAGAGGCGCGTGCCCCGGTCGAAGGCCGACTCGAAGCGGGCGAGGCCCCAGGCCACGGGCCCCCGGGCCGTGTGGTGGGGGTCGTGCCGCTTGAGGATCATCGCGCAGAGCACGGGGGTGAGGGTCAGCGCCACGACGCCGGAGAGCACGATGGCCGAGGCCATGGTGATCGAGAACTGGCGGTAGAAGATGCCGACGGGGCCGGTCATGAAGGCCACGGGCACGAAGACCGCGGTCATCAGCAGGGTGATGGCGATGACCGCGCCGGCGATCTCGCCCAGCACGGCCTGGACGGCGGCGAAGGGGGAGAGCCCGGTCTCGGCCATCTTCGCGTGCACCGCTTCGACCACGACAATGGCGTCGTCGACGACGATGCCGATGGCCAGGACCAGCGCGAAGAGGGTGATGAGGTTGATGGTCAGGCCGAAGGCCTGGAGGGCCAGGAAGGCGCCGATGAGCGAGACGGGCACGGCGATGGTCGGGATGAGCGTCGAGCGCCAGTCGCCGAGGAAGAGGAACACGACCAGCGCGACGAGCACGAAGGCCTCGCCCAGGGTGTGGAGCACCTTCTCGATGGAGGCATCGAGGAAGTGCGACACGTCGTAGGAGATCTCGTACTCCATGCCCGGCGGGAAGCTGTCGGCCGCGGCGCCGTCGAGGGTCTCCTTGACCGCGGCGATGACGTCGCTTGCGTTGCTGCCGTAGCTCTGCTTGAGCACGATGGCGGCCGAGGGGTGGCCGTCGAGGTTGGAGTAGATGTCGAAGAACTCGCTGCCCAGCTCGACCTCGGCGATGTCGCCCAGCCGCAGGATCTCGCCGTCGGGACTGGCGCGGATGACGATGTTCTCGTACTCTTCGGCCTCGGAGAAGCGGCCCGCGTAGGTGAGCACGACCTCGAGCGACTGGGCCGTCTTGCCCGAGCTGCGGCCCGTGCGGCCGGGGCGCCCGATGACGCTCTGCTCGTCGATGGCCTCCATCACCTCTTCGGCCGAGACGTTGGTGGCCCGCATGCGGTCGGTGTCGAGCCAGATGCGCATGGCGTACTGGCGGCTGCCGAGGATGGTGGCCTGGCCGATGCCCTTGATGCGCTGCAGCTTGGGGATGAGGTGGACGTTGGCGAAGTTGTAGAGGAACTTCTCGTCGGCGTTCTCGTCCGTGCTGTAGAGGTTGACGTACATCAGCATCGACGGCTGGACCCGGCTGACGACGACGCCCTCGAGCTGGACGAGGGGCGGCAGCCGGTTGAGCACCTGGTCGACGCGGTTCTTGACGTTGACCACCGCGCGGTTGGGGTCGGTGCCGAGGTCGAAGATGACCTGGATGGTGGCCTCGCCGGCGCTCGTGGCGTCCGAGACCATGTACTTCATGTCTTGCACGCCGTTGATCGACCGCTCGAGGGGGATGAGGGTCGACTTGACGAGGACGTCGGCGCTGGCGCCCGGGTAGGCGATGGTGACGAGCACCCGGGGCGGCGCGATCTCGGGGAACTGGGAGACGGGACGGGACTGGATGGCCAGCAGGCCGAGGAAGACGAGGACCAACGAGACCACGATCGCCAGGACGGGTCGTCTGATGAACCGGTGGAACATGGGGGGCTCACGAGGGAAGCACGCGGGGGCCCGGGCGGCGGCCGCCGGAGAGGGGCGGGGCGCGGGGGCCGAGGAACGGGGCCGGGGGGCGGGGCGCAGGACGCGCCCAGGGCCGGCCATCGCAAGGCGCATGCCAGATCGAGAAGCCGCTGTTCATCGCGCGCGGTGGGACGAACCGTCCCGGTGGCCGCCGGGAGGGTGGGGAGAAGCTCCCCACCGGGGCCGCACAAGCTGGCCCAAGACGGCCGCCGCCCCCGGGCCGGGGGGGCGCGGGGGCGGCGGGGACGCGGGCGGGGGGCCGGGGGGCCGGGGGCTAGAAGCGCCAGCGCAGGCCGGCCCGGGCGCCGTGGTCTTCCTGGCCCATGGCGTTGCGGCCCGTGAAGCCCTCGGCGAAGAAGGACAGGTCGTCGTTGGCCGTGCCCTTGCTGATGCCGGCGGCGGCCTCCCAGGTGTTGTTGTCCTTGGCCCAGCCCCGGGCGTAGGTCTCGGCGCCGCCGATGGAGGTGCGCAGGTCGCCGCCGATGCCGTTGACCGTGCCCGCGTCGGTGCGCTCGCGCTCGATCCAGGCCGAGAGGCTGTGGTCGCCGCCGAGGCTGTGGTCGAGCTGGAGGCGGCTGGCGCTCATGTCGCGGCCGAGGGTCTGCTGGCCGCTGAGCACGGTGTTGCCCTGGTCGTCGAGCTGGCGGGCGTACTTGCCCGTGATGGACCAGTCGACCTCGGGGTCGAGGGAGGTGCGGCCGGCCTGGCCCGTGAGGCTCCAGGGGTTGTCGCTGTCGCGGCCCGTCAGCGCGCCCTGGGCCTTCCAGCTGCCGTCGGTCGAGGCCTCGCCAGAGAGGCTGTGGGAGAAGGACGCGTGGGTGTCGCGGTGGCTGCCGAAGAGGGTGGCGCTCTGCTCGCCGGTGGCGTCGCCCTGGGCGCGGCCGCCGAGGGTCCAGGCCCGGTCGCCGTCGGTGCGGGCGAGCTTGCCGTCGGCCGACCAGCTGCCGTCGAGCTGGGCCCGGCCGCCGAGCTCGCGCCGCAGGCCGTCCCGCTCGTTGACGAGGCGCCCGTCGAGGAAGCCGGTGTCGCCGTCGGGGCCCCGGTCGAAGCGGCCCTTCAGCGTCGTGTCGGTGTGGGTGCCGTCGTGGGAGAGGGTGCCGCCGAGGCCCCAGCGGTCGGCGCCGTTCTCGCGGCGGAAGTCGGCGTCGAGGCTGGCGTCGGTCTTCTCGCCGTCGTGGCGCAGGGCCGCGCCCAGCCCCCACTCGCTCAGCCCGTCGCCGCCGTCGCGCCAGTCGCCCGAGATGCTGGCGTCGGTTTTCTTGCCGTCGAAGGCGAGGCCGCCCTTGGCGGTCTGGACCCCGTCGTCGCCGCGGAAGTAGCGCCCGTCGGCCGAGAGCAGCCCGGCGTCGAGCTGGTGGGAGAGCTTGCCCTCGCCGCCCCAGCCGCCGTCCGTCTCGCCGCCGAAGACCTTGAGCTGGGCGTCGGTCTTCTCGCCGTCGAAGGCCCAGCCCGTCTCGATGTGCTGGAGGGTCAGGTCGAGCAGGTTGCCGAGGTCGAGGGTGCCCGAGAGGCTGTGGCCGCCGCCGAGGGACTTGGTCTTCGACAGGGCGGGCAGGTCGGGGTTGGTCTTGATGGCCCAGACCACGGCGGCCGCGATGGCGGCGGCCCCGACCAGCAGGGGGTACTCCTTGACGAAGGCGCCGAGCTTGCCGTCGAGGTCGAGGCTGTCGAGCAGGGCCCGGGCGGCCTGGTCGAGCTGGCTGTCGAGCTCGGCGAAGGCCTCGGCGAGCTGGGCATCGGAGAGGCCGTGGCTTGGATCGGTGGCCGCGGCGGCCTGGGCCTTCTCGACCAGCTGGTCGATGAGCGGGGCGACGTGGCCCTGGAGCTCGTCCTCGGAGAGGTGCTCGGCGATGGCCTCGGCCAGGGCGTCGCCCACCTTGGCCCGCAGCTCGTCGATGAGGCGGGTCGGGGCGGGCATGGCCGACTGCAGGGCCGCGTTGCCGAGCTGGTCCTGGCGGGCGATGCCGAGGGTGGACTGATCGGCCGTGGCCTGCGCGGGGGCGACGGTGGTCTGGGCGCTGCTGCGCTGGGACTTGCCGGACATGGGGGCTCTCCAGGTCTTGCCACCATAGCCGGCCCGGCGGTGGGGGCACCGCCCGCGCGATGACATGGCGCAGGCGGGGTGGCTCCCCGGCGGCCCCCGCGGTCGCCCGCAGGGGTGGTCAGCGGAGAGAATGCCCGGCCACGGCGGCGTCTGGGGGCCCGGGCGTGGGCCCCCCGGCGCTCAGTGGCGGCCCTTGGCGCCGTGGCTCTTGCCGCCCCGGTGGCCGCCCTTGCCGCCCCGGTCCTCGTCGCCGTGGGACTTCGCACGGTGGCCGTCGTGGTGGGACTTGTGGTGGCCCTTGCCGCGGGCCTTGTGGTGGCCCTTGCCCGTGTGGTGGCCGCGGCCCTTGCGGTGGCCGTCGCAGCCCGCCTCGCCCGGATCGGCGGCGGACGCGCCGGGCTCGGTGAGCGGGGCCTCGGGGCGCCCGGTGGCCCGGGGCTCGGGACGGTCGCCGCCCGTGAGCTCCGCGCGGTCGGCCGCCGCGGCGGTCTCGGCCCGGTCGGGCAGCGCGGTGATCGGGGTGGCCGTGCCCGGCGACACGAAGGCGGGGGCCGCGGCGGCGATGCCGGCGGAGGCGAGGAGGGTGGCGGCGAGGGCGAGTCGGGGGAGCGGCATGGTGCCTCCGGTGGGTCGGGGCGGGGGCCCCGTGGGGTTCGGCCGTGGGACGCAGCGACCGGGCGGATCCGGCTTCCAGCGCCCTTTCAGGGGCGACGGCCGGCGGCCCTCCAATGCGCGAGCCCCCCGGCCGCTTCCCCCCCAGCGTCCCGGCCGCGGGCCTCCGCCGCGTGCCGGCGCCGTCCCCCGCCGGCACGGCCGGGCGGTCCGGTTAGCCCCCCGCCATGATCGCCCTGCGCCAGCTCTGGAAGTCCTACCCGACGGCCGGCGAGCCCCTGCCCGTGCTCAAGGGCCTCGACCTCGACATCGCCGCCGGCGAGAGCGTCGCCATCGTCGGCTCCTCGGGCTCGGGCAAGTCGACCCTGCTCAACGTGCTGGGGCTGCTCGACGGCTTCGACCGCGGCACCTACACCCTCGACGGCCACGACGCCCGCGACCTCGACGACGCCACGGCCGCCGGCATGCGAAACGCCCTGCTCGGCTTCGTCTTCCAGAGCTTCCACCTGCTGAGCGACAAGGACGCCGTCGAGAACGTCGCCCTGCCGCTCTTCTACCGCGACACCCCCCGCCGCGAGCGCCGCCGCCGCGCCGTCGAGATGCTCGAGAAGGTCGGGCTGGGGGCCCGCCTCGACCACCGCCCGAGCCAGCTCTCCGGCGGCCAGAAGCAGCGGGTGGCCATCGCCCGGGCCCTCGTCACGGCGCCCCGGGTGCTGCTGGCCGACGAGCCCACCGGCGCCCTCGACTCGGCCACCTCGGCCGAGATCCTCGATCTGCTCGAGCGGGTGGTGGCCGAGGGCCGCACCCTCGTGATGGTCACCCACGAGCCCGAGGTGGCCGCCCGCATGCAGCGCACCGTGCGCCTCCACGACGGGCGCATCGTCTCCGACACGGGCCGGGCCTGAGGTGCGCGGCTGGCTCTCGGTGGACGGCTGGATCGACGTGATCGCCCGGCTCGCGGCCCGGCCCCTGCGCACGGGCCTCACGGGCTTCTCGGTGGCCTGGGGCGTCTTCATGCTCATCATCCTGCTCGCGGCCGGCGACGGCCTCGAGGGGGCGATGCGCTGGAACTACCGCGACGACGCCATCAACAGCATCTGGCTGTCGGGGGGCAAGACGGCCCGGCCCCACGAGGGGCTGCCCATCGGCCGCCGGGTCCAGCTCGACGACGGCGACACCGAATTCGTGGCGGCCCTGCCCGCCGCTGGGCGCGTCACGGCCCGCTTCCAGCCCCCGGCCGACACCCCCATCTCCCGGGGCGCCCGCACGGCCACCTTCGACATCCGGGCGACCCACCCCGACCACCGCCACCTCGAGAACACCCGCATGGCCACGGGGCGCTTCCTCAACGACCGCGACCTCGCCGAGCGCCGCAAGGTGGCCGTGCTGGGGCGCGAGGTGGCGGGCTTTCTCTTCCCCGAGGGCGACCCGCTGACGGCCCCCCTCGGCGCGCTGATCCGGGTGGGGGGCATCGCCTTCACCGTGGTGGGCGTGTTCACCGACGACGGCGGCGGCCGCGAGGAGCAGCTCGTCTACCTGCCGGTGACCACCGCCCAGGCGGCCTTCGGCGGGCGCGACCGCATCGACCGGCTGATGTTCACGGTGGGCCCGCCCGAGCTCGACGCCCAGAGCCTCGTGCTGGCCGACCAGGCCGTGGCCGCCGTGCGGGAGGGGCTCGGGGCCCGCCACCGCTTCGATCCCACCGACCGGGCGGCGCTGCGGGTGCGCGACCGCATCCACGCCTATGCCGATGTGCAGGCCGTCTTCGACTGGTTGCGCCGCTTCACCTGGATGGTGGGGCTGGGCACGGTGCTCGCGGCCATGGTGGGGGTGGGCAACACCCTGCTCATCTCGGTAGGCGAGCGCACCCGCGAGCTGGGGCTGCGCAAGGCGCTCGGCGCCCGGCGGGGAGACCTGGTCGGCATGGTGCTCCACGAGGCCTTCGTGCTCACGAGTGTGGCGGGCTGGGCGGGGCTGGTGGCCGGGGTGGGGGCCGTCGAGCTGGCCCGCCGGCTGCTGCCCGACACGGGCTTCCTACGCGATCCGGACGTCGACCTGGGCACGGTGCTGGTGGCCATCGCCGCCATCGTCGTCGCCGGGGTGGGCGCCGGGCTCGTGCCCGCCTGGACGGCCGCGGCCGTGCCCCCCGTCGTCGCCCTCCAGGACGACTGAGCAAGGGTCCCTCCCGTGCCCCCGGCCACCCCCGCTGCCGTGCTCGCCCGCTGGGCCGACGCCTGGCAGGAGCTCGTCGCGACCCTGGCGCGCAGCCCCGTGCGCACGGGCCTCACGGCGGCCGGCGTGGCCTGGGGCATGTTCCTCCTGGTGCTGCTCACGGGCTTCGGCGCGGGCCTCGAGGGCGGGGTGCGCAAGAGCCTGGGCCGCCGGGCCACCAACGCCGTCTACTTCTGGGGCCGCACCACCTCGCTGCCCTTCGAGGGCACCCGTCCCGGCCGGCCCGTCCAGTTCGACAATGCCGACACAGCGGCCATCTTGGAGAATGTGGACGGCGTCGCCCACCTCGCCCCCCGCAACCAGCTCGGCGGCTGGCGGGGCCAGTCGGTCGTGCGGCTGGACGGCCTCGACACCAGCGCCAGCGTGACCGGCGAGGTGCCCGCCTACCGCCACATCCAGCCCATGGCCGTCGAGGTCGGGCGCTACCTGAGCGGCCGCGACCTCGACCAGCGGCGCCGGGTGGCCGTGGTGGGCGCCCAGGTGGCCCTCGAGCTGCTGCCCCCCGGGGGCACGCCGGCCGAGCTGGTCGGGCGCATGCTGTCGATCGACGGCTCGTGGTTCACGGTGGTGGGGGTCTTCCGCTCGCGGCTCGGGGGCGAGGACGGCGAGCGGGTCGAGCAGGGGGTCCACCTGCCCCTGTCGACCTTCCAGCAGTCCTTCCGCCAGGGCGAGCGGGTGCGCTGGTTCGCCCTCGCCGGCGACCCGGCGGTCTCGGCCGAGGCCCTCGAAGACGAGGTGCGGGCCCTGCTGGCCGCCCGCCACCGGGTCCACCCCGACGACCGGCCGGCCATCGGCTCCCGCAACGCCGAGGCGGCCTACCGGCGCATGCAGGCCACCTTCCAGGGCATCCGCGGCTTTGTGCTGTTGGTGGGCGCCATGACCCTGCTGGCCGGCGCCTTCGGGGTCACCAATGTCATGCTGGTCTCGGTGGGCGAGCGCACGGCCGAGCTGGGCCTGCGGCGGGCGCTGGGCGCGACCCGGGGCCAGGTGCGGCGCATGATCCTCCGCGAGTCGCTGCTGCTGACGGTGGTGGCCGGCCAGTCCGGGCTGGTGCTGGGGGTGGGGGTGCTCGAGCTGGCCCGCCGCGCCCAGGCCGAGGACGCCGTGCTCGGCGCGCCCCACGTCGACGCCCCGCTGGTGCTGGTGGCCTCGCTGCTCATGGCCCTCGCCGGCCTCGTCGCCGGCCACCTCCCCGCCGCCCGGGCCGCGGCCATCTCCCCTGTCGACGCCCTCCGGGGCGGCTGAGCGCGCGCCCCCCGGGCGCCCTGCACGAGACTGTCATGCGATCCCGAAACGTCCTCCCCATCGTTGTTCTCGTGTTCCTGCTGGTCGGGGTGCCCGCCACCGCGGGGCTGCTGTGGCTGCGCAGCCGGCCGGTCGAGGCCCCGCCCGTGCTCGGGGCGCCCGCCGTGCGCGACATCGTCGTGAAGACCGTGGCCACGGGCTCGGTGGTGCCGCGCAACGAGGTGGCCCTCAAGCCCCGGGTCACCGGCGTCATCCAGAAGCTCCACCGCGAGCCCGGCGACGTCGTGGCCCAGGGCGACCTCATCGCCGAGATCCGGGTCATTCCCGACGCCGGCCAGCTCGCGAGCGCCAAGGCGGCCGTGCGCGAGGCGCGGATCCGGCTGGCCGACGCCGTCCGCGACCGCGACGAGCTGCGGATCCTGGTCAAGAAGGAGGCCGCCAGCCAGTCGGACCTGGACGCCGCCCAGACCCGGGTGGCCCTCGCCGAGCAAGATCAGCGGGCCGCCGAGACCGACCTCGCCATCGTGCGGGACGGGGCGAACCGGGCCCTCGGCGCCGTGGCCACCTCGGTGCGGGCGACCGTGGCGGGCATGGTGCTCGCCGTGCCCGTCGAGGTGGGCGACAGCGTCATCGAGGCCAACACCTTCAACGAGGGCACGACCGTGGCCGAGGTGGCCGACATGGGCGACCTCATCTACCTGGGCTTCGTCGACGAGTCCGAGGTGGGGCGGCTGCGCGAGGGCATGCCCCTGTCGGTCACCCTCGCCGCCTGGCCCGACGCCCGCCTCTCGGGCTCCCTCGAGCACATCGCGCCGAAGGGGGTGGACGTGGCGGGGGCCATCCAGTTCGAGCTGCGGGCGGCCCTCGACCTGTCGACGGCGGGCGACCGCTTCGTGCGGGCCAACATGAGCGCCAACGCCGACATCGTGCTCGACCGGCGGGACGGGGTGCTGTCGATCTCCGAGGCCTTCCTGCTGCCCGACCGCGACGACACCCGGGTCTGGCGCCAGGAGGGCGAGGACTGGGTCGAGCAGCCCGTCGAGCTGGGGCTGAGCGACGGCATCCACGCCGAGGTGCGCGCAGGGCTCGGGCCCGAGGCCGTGCTCCGGCGGCCCTGAGCCCCGGCCCTCGTCGGGGCCCCGCCCTCAGCGGAGCCAGGCGGGATGGTCCGTGAGCAGGGCACCGTAGCGCTCGTTGGCGTCGCCGCAGTCCCGGCACTGCACGGCCCGCAGGGGCACGAGGGGGGAGTCGATCGAGAAGACCGTCGCCCGCTCCAGGGCGCCCCCCTCGCCGCCGTTGGTGGCGCAGCCGTCGGCCACCACCGCGATGTCGTGGTCGGGGTACTGCTCCTGGCCCCGCGCGGTCTCGGTGCCGTCGAAGAAGACGAAGCCGAAGGCATACTCGTGGTTGCCGCGCTGGTTGAAGAAGTGGTGGAGCACCCCGTTGCAGCGCCCCTCGTAGACCTGGCGGCCCTCCTCCGAGACGGCCTGGATGGCGGCGATCTGGGCCTCGTCCAGCGCGAAGGCGAAGTCGTCGGTGGTGCGCCAGCCGTCGCCGCCGCTGTGGTGCTGCTGGTAGGGGAGGTCGGCGGCGTAGGCCACCTCGGTCCAGCCGCCGCCCTCGGTGTGCATGTCGCAGTGCACGTGGAAGGGCGGCAGCGCGCCCTCGGCGCCGTCCGGGTCGATCATGTAGGTGCCGTCGGTGTCGCCCCGGCCGGTGGCCAGGATCTCGGCGCAGCTCTCGCCGAGGGCACAGCGTCCCTCCGCGTCGGGAAAGACCGTCTCGTCGTCATCGTCGCAGTCGGTGCGCTCGTCGTGGCCGTCGCCGTCGAGGTCGACGGGCTCCCGGTAGCGGATCTGGGCCGTGGCCGGTGCCGGGCTGCGGATGCCCTGGGCGTCCTCGAGCCAGAGGTAGACGGTGGCCAGGCCGGGGCTGGCGGGGAGCTGGACCTCGGCGGTGGGCTGGTGGGCCTGCCAGGCCGTGCAGACGGTCGGGTGGGTCGAGAGACACATGCGGGCCAGGCCGCTGGCGTCGGTCGCCGCGATGGCGGCGTCGACCCGGCGGTCGAGGGTCTCGGCGGCGCCCCCGTCCAGGGTGAATGCCGTGACCACGGGCGGATCCGACTCCTCGCGCACCCGCACCCGGTCGGCCACTCCCGCGGAGACGTGGCCCATGGCGTCGACGGCACAGACCCGGAAGCCGGCCCAGCTCTCGCCGGCGAGGCCGTCGACCTCGAGGGTGGTCTCGGGGCCCCGGTACAGCTCGGTGCCCTCCGTGCAGCGGGGCGGGGCCCAGGGGCTGTCGCCGACGACGACGTAGCCGGCGATGTCGGACCAGTCGTCGGTGAAGCCCGACCACGCGAGCTGTGCCGTGCCCGCGCCGGCCGTGAGCGCGAGGGTGCCGCCGGTCGGGGGCGTGGGGTCGAGCACGACGCTGTGTTCTTGGAGGGACGAGAGGTTGTGTTGGGCGTCCCGGAACCAGGCCCGCAGGGTGTGGGCGCCCGCGCCCGGCTCGAGGGTGTGGGCCATGCCGTCGGTCCAGGGGCGCCAGGCGGCGCAGTCGGCGGCGGTGGCCGCGGGGCGCTCGGTGGTGCAGATCTCGACCGCGCCCGGATCGGCGACCGTCGCGCCCAGGGTCACGTCGCGGCTGGAGACCACCGCGGCGCCGCCGGAGACCGTGAAGCCGCTGACGGTGGGGGGCACGGTCTCGGCCAGGGGCACGGCCCGCAGGGTCACGGGGGACGAGAGGTTGCCGAGCGCGTCCTCGCCGCAGACCTTGACGGTGTGCTGGACGGCGGCGAGGCCCTCGACCCGCAGGGTGGCGGTCGGCAGCAGCACCCGCTGGGCGGCCTCGCTGCTGCAGGCGGGGGCGCTGGTGCCCGTGCCCACGCTGATCCGGTGGGCCACCAGCCCCGTGTCGGCGTCGGAGAAGTCGGCCCAGGCGACGGTGAGGCCGCCGGTGGTCGGGGTGGCCGTGGCCTGGCCCCGCTCCGGGGCGAGGCTGTCGATGGTGATGGTCGTGGCGGCCGTGCCGATGGCCGTGCCCTGGGCGTCGCGCAGCCAGAGCCGGGGCGCCAGGGTGCCGGCAGCGACAGGCGCGCGCCAGGTGCCCTTCGTGCGGTGGGCCGTCCAGCGGCGGCAGCCCTGGAGCGACAGCCCGATGCACTGGGTCGCCGGCGCGAGCTCGCCGGTGATCGTGATGGTGTAGGGCAGGTCGCGGCGGGCGCTGGTCTCGGCCCCTCCGGCCAGCTCGAGGGCCACCCCGCCGGTGCTCCGGGTCTGGGCGCGGGCGGGCGGCCCCGGGGCGCGCAGGGCGGTGCCCGTGTCGTCCTCCCCGGGGCTCGGGCCCCCACAGGCCGTGAGCATCGCCGTCCCCACCACCACACCCCGCCATGCCGAGCCGGCCATGGTCCCTCCCCGTCGTCGCATTGTGTTGGTTGCTACGGAATGTCTCCTGCCCAGGTTGAGCCAAACTTGGAGGGGAGCGGAGACCCGATGGTGGTGGTGGAACCGGGGCTTTGGGTGTGTGACTGGGTTGGGTATGTCTTGGTGACGTGTCTGGGTTATCGGGGCTTGGGTTGCCGGCGGCGGCGGAGGGCCAGCCCAAGCATGCCCCCGAGCGCGATCCCCGCGAGCCCTCCGCCGGCGCCCGCCGTCGCGCAGCCCGTGCGGTCGTCCTTGGCCGCCGCAGGCGCGTCCGCTGTGGGGTCCCCGGCTGCGCTGCCCTCCCCGCCGGTGCCGCCGCCGCCGCTGCCGTCGGGGCGCGCCGTGTCGCCGCCGTCCCCGGTGCCCTCCCCGCTGTCGGGCGCCGTGCCCGTGTCGCCCGCCCCGCAGTCCCCGGCCCCGAGCACCACCCCGCCCCAGGCCGGGAGCCCGCGCACGGTGGCCTGGCCGTCGACCACCGGGTGGCAGGCGCCGCTGAGCCGATCCTCGACCGCCCCGAGGGCGCCCAGGCGCTCCCCCACCGGCAGCTGCACGTCCACGGCGCCGCCGCTGCGGTTGAGGGCCACGGCCACGTCGCCCGCCTCGTGGTGGCGGACGAAGCCGAAGACCCGCTGGCCGTCCTCGCCCGCCAGCACGACCTCGACGTCCCCCCGCTGCAGAGCCGCGTCCCCCCGCCGCAGCTGGGCCAGGGCCGCGTACCAGTCCCAGAGCGCCGTGTCGGGCGCGCCGCCGAGGTCGGCCCAGGGGTAGGGGGCCCGGTTCCAGGGGTCGTCCTGGTGGGTGCTGCCGTCCCAGACGCTGTCGGGCGCGAGCCCCACCTCGTCGCCGTAGTAGACCGTGGGCATGCCCGGCCAGGTGTAGAGCAGCAGGGCGGCGAGGCGCTGCTTGTCGCGGGCCAGGGCCGCGTCGCCGGCCGATCCCTGGCGCAGGAACCAGCCGATGCGGCTCACGTCGTGGCTGCCCAGCAGGTTCATCTGGACGTGCCAGAGCGGCGGGGGCGTGTCTTCGAGGATGCTGAGCAGACGGAGCTTCAGGGTGGCTTCGTCGATGGCATCCACCCGGCCGCTCTCGCGCCAGGGGTTCGAGTCGTTGTCGTCCATCCAGCTGCCGTCGGGGCAGCCGTTCCCCGGGGAACACGCGTCGAAGAGCCAGTCGAGCAGGGCGCTGCGCAGGCGGTAGTTCATGGTCGCGTGCCACTCGCCGCCGACCAGCCAGGGGCTCGCGTCGCCCCAGACCTCACCTACCACCAGGGCCTCGGAGTCGGCGGCCTGGACGGCATCGAGAAAGCCCTCCCAGAAGTCATTCTCGCTGTCGTGTCCCGCGCCGGGATCGACCTCGCCGCCCACGTCGAGGCGCCAGCCCCGGGCGCCCGCCTGGATCCACTGCACGGCGGCGCTGTCGGGCCGGGCATAGACGAGATCGCGCACGGGCTGGCGGTCGGCGGCCAGCTTGGGGATGTGGAAGTAGGTGCCCCAGCTCTCGTAGTCGCTGGTGCCGCCGTCGGCGCCGGCGCAGAGCACGGTCTCGCCGGCCTCCGTCCGGCCCGGGGCGTGGTCGGCGGGGAAGCGGAACCAGTCGCGGTAGGGCGAGGCGGGCGACTCGCAGGCCCCCGAGCCGTCCCAGGCGCCGGGCCCCGCGGGCGAGACGAGCTGGCCGGCGGCGTCCCAGCGCCCGTAGAGGTCGAAGTAGACGCTGTCGGCGCTGACGTGGTTGAAGACCCCGTCGAGGATGAGCGCGATGCCCCGGTCCTCGGCGGCGCGCACCAGCGCGGTGAAGTCGTCGAGGGTGCCGAGCTCGTCGTCGATGGCGCGGTAGTCGAGGGTGTCGTAGCGGTGGTTGGTGGCCGCCTGGAAGATGGGGTTCAGGTAGAGCGCGTCGACGCCCAGGTCGG
>CAXQUZ010000166.1:0-2446 GCA_964226865.1 Myxococcota bacterium
CGCGGCGCGGTTCTCGTCCCAGGCCGGACCGCGGGTGGGGTCCCAGGGATCGCCCGGGCCGGGCGGGGGTGCGGGGGCAGGGATGGCAGCCTCCAGCGGCCGCCCACGGGGGGGCCGGTGCCGTGGCAGTATGCCAGCGGGTCCGCCGCCGCCGGGCTGCGGCCGTCTCGCCCTTCACACTCCTTCACAGGCGCCCGCCCTTTCTTCGGGCGGCGCTCGCGGTGCCGCAACCTGGGCCGCGTAGAACAGGAGGGACTGGACGGCACGGTGTCGCCCAGCCCCCGCCGGCCGCCGCCGGTGTCCGCTCCCTCTGCGAGGTCCCCATGTCCGCTCTCCGCACCACCCTCTTCGCTGCTGGCTTCATGGCGCTCGGTGCCCTCGGCGCCACGGCCGGCTCGGCCCTCGCCCGCCCCGGCGGCCACCACGGCGGCCCCGGCGCCGCCGGCCTCGGCCGGGTGCTGGCCAGCATCGACCTCACCGAGGCCCAGGAGACCGCCCTCTCCGACCTCCGCGACGAGATCCACGACGACATGCGCGGCGCCAAGGACGGCGCCAAGGACGAGCTCGCGGCCATCGTCGCGGGCATCAAGACCAACGAGGTCGACCGGGCGGCCATCCACCAGCTCATCGACGACGCGGCCGCGGAGCGCACCGCCATGGCCCACAAGGTCACCGACCGGGTGCTCGACGTCTACGACACGCTGACCCCCGAGCAGCGCGCCCAGCTCGTCGACCGCATCGAGGACGCCGAGGCCCGGCGCGACGAGATGCGCCAGCGCCACCACGAGCACGCCGACCGCAGCCGCGGCGACTGAGCCCCGCGCCGGCGCCGCCCCCATCTCCGGGGCGGCGCCCTCCCCTCCCCTCCCGTCCCCGCCCGCCCCATGCACCACCTGCTGGTCATCGACGACGACCCCGGCCTCGCCTCCCTGCTCGCCGAGTACCTGGGCGGCCGGGGCTACCGCGTGTCCACGGCCGAGGACGGCCCCACCGGGCTGGCCAGACTCCGCCAGGGTGACGTCGAGCTCGTCATTCTCGACATCATGATGCCGGGCATGGACGGCTTCGAGGTGCTGCGCCAGATCCGCCGCGACCGCCAGCTGCCGGTCATCATGCTGACGGCCCGGGGCGAGGACCTCGATCGCATCATCGGCCTCGAGCTCGGCGCCGACGACTACCTCTCGAAGCCCTTCAATCCCCGCGAGCTGCTCGCGCGGGTCGGGGCTGTGCTGCGCCGCACCCAGGCCGTGCCCGAGGCCGACACCCGCCTCGAGGCCGCCGGCATCGTCGTCGACCCCGCCCGCCGCGAGGCCACGGTGGACGGCGAGCGCCTCGTCCTCACCACCACCGAGTTCGACATCCTGCGCGCGCTGGTCGCCGCCGCGGGCCGGGTCATCCCCCGGGAGCGCCTCATGGCCGAGGCCCGGGGCGAGGAGTGGGGGGCCTACGAGCGCTCGGTCGACGTCCACATCAGCCACCTGCGGCGCAAGCTGGGCGACGACCCGCGCAAGCCGGCCCGCATCAAGACCATCCGCGGCGTGGGCTACCTCGTCCCCCGGAGCTAGCCCGTGGACCTCCGGCTGCGGGTGGGCCTCACCCTCGGGGGGCTGCTGCTGGCGACCATCGCCGGCGCCTGGGTCGTGACGGCTGGCGGGGTGCTCGGGCCGCTCATCGGCGAGCTGGTGGCCGAGCGGGTCGACATCGCCGTCTACATCGCCGGCCAGCTCGAGCAGGCCGAGCGGCCCCGGCAGCGGGTGCGCGAGCTCGGCGACGAGCTGCGGGTGGGCATCGCCATCGGTCCCCGTCCGCCCGCGAGCCTCACCCGGCGGGCCCGCCGCATCGACCGGGACGGCCGCGAGATCCTCGTGCTGCGCGGTCCCAAGGCGCCCATGGCCGTGCCCCTCACCGTCGAGGGGCGCCCGGTGTGGATGCTGATCCACTTTCCGGCCGACCTCGACCGGCCCCCCCGGCGCATCGGCATGGGCCTGAGCCTGCTGGCGCTGGTGGCCCTGCTGCTGGGGCTGCTGCTGCTGCGCCAGGTCTTCCGGCCGCTCCACCAGACCACCTCGGCCATGCGGCGCATCGCCGACGGCGACCTCGACCACCGGCTCCAGGTCGGCAGCGCCGTGCCCGAGGCCGAGCGCACCTTCAACCAGATGGCCGACCGGGTCCAGCAGCTGGTCGAGGGCCAGCGCGAGCTCATGGCCGCCGTGAGCCACGAGCTGCGCACCCCCCTCTCCCGGATGCGGCTCCAGCTCGCCATGCTCGACGGGCCCGAGACCGCCGGCCGCGTGGCCGCCCTCGAAGCCGACGTGGCCGAGGTGGACGCCCTCGTCGAGGAGCTGCTCGAGTCGGCCCGCCTCCACCAGGGCCAGCTCGCGCTCCAGATCGCCGAGGTGGACGCCATGGCCCTCGCGGTCGAGGCCCTGGGCAGCGTCGACCTGGG
>CAXQUZ010000167.1:0-22014 GCA_964226865.1 Myxococcota bacterium
TGCGCTGTGTCGTGTCGGGCGTCGTCCTCGCCGCGCACTCAACCCATAGGAGACGATGGGTGCAATGCAAGGGGCGGTCGACAAGATTCCTGGCGCGGGTGGCCGGCCCGGCGCCCGGGAGACGGCGGCGCCGGCCCGTCGCGGGCCCCCGGATGACCGGCGCTCAGCCCACCGGGTGGGCGGGGGGCCGGCCGGCCAGCACGGCGACCAGATCCCGGGCGGCCATCTCGGCCATGCGCCGGCGGGTGGCCACCGTGGCCGAGCCGAGGTGGGGCAGCAGGAGCACCTCGTCCCGGTCGACCAGGCCCGGGTGGGCGGCGGGCTCGTGCTCGTGCACGTCGAGGGCCGCACCGGCGATGTGCCCATCCAAGATGGCCTGGTAGAGGGCGTCTTCGTCGACAACGGGGCCCCGCGCGGTGTTCACCAGCAGGGCGCCCCGCTTCATGCGGGCCAGGGCCGCGGCGTCGATGAGGTGGCGGGTCGCCGGGGTCAGCGGGCAGTGCAGGCTGACCACGTCGCTCTCGGCGAGCAGCTCTTCGAGGGCGATGCCGCTGCGCCGGCTGTGGTGGCAGACGCGCATGCCGAAGGCCGCGGCCCGGGCGGCGACGGCCTGGCCGATGCGGCCCCAGCCCACGATGCCGAGGGTGGCGCCCCGCAGCTCGAGGCCGCGCATCATCATCGGGTGCCAGCCCTCGAAGCCGCCGGCGCGGACCAGCCGGTCGCCGGGCAGCAGGTGGCGCGCCAGCGCGAGCAGGAGGGCGAGGGTGAGGTCGGCGGTGGCGTCGGTCAGCACGTCGGGGGTGTGGGTGACCACGATGCCCCGCTCGGCGGCGGCGGCGAGGTCGATGTTGTCGACGCCCACGGCATACTGGCTGACGACCTGGAGGGGGCCGGCGTCCATCAGGGCGGCGTCGACCGGGTCGGTCAGCATGCTGAGCAGGCCCGCGCAGCCCTGCACCCGGGCCCGCAGCTCGTCGGCGGGAATGGGGCCGGGGCCCTGGCGCAGGTCGACCTGGAGGCCGGCCTCGCGGAGGATCTGGAGGCCAGCGGGGTCGATCTGCTGGGTGACGAGGACGCGGGGAGCGGCGGGCATGGGGGACTCGGGACGGGGGGTCAGCGGCGGCGCCGCGGGGCAGGGCCGGGGGCGCCGAGCAGGGAGAGGCCGGCGAGGCGCGCGCGCAGGTCGGCCATGAAGGCGGTGCCGGGGTCGGTGCGCACGGTGCGGAAGCGGGCCATGGTCTCGACGAAGTAGGGGTGGGACTCCATCTGGCGGTACTCGTGGTGGCCGATGAGGTGGGTGATGCCGTGGCGGTGGGCGAGCCAGCGCACGAGGGCCTCGTTGGCGGCGAGCTGGGCGTCGGTGAGGGGCAGGGTGCTGCCGTTGCCGACGTTCTCGATGCCGATGGCGATGTGGTTCAGGCCGATGGTGTGGCGCCCCATCCGGGTCTCGGGGAGGATGCGGAAGATGGTGCCGTCGCGGTCGACGATGAAGTGGCTCGTGAGGTTGACCGCGTTCCACTCGGCCGGGTTGCGCTGGCCCCGCTGGCGGGGGGCCCGGAAGGTGTTCCACGCGGAACGCGCCGTCGGGCCCGCCGTCCAGTGCACCACCACCACCTTCGGATCCATGGTGGTGTCGCGGTCGGGGTCGCCCGTGCGCTTCCAGCCCTTGTGGCGGGCGATGTAGAGGCTCGCGAGCTGGGCCCGCTCGGCGTTCCAGATGACGGGCCACTCGACGATGGGCGGGCGCAGCAGGGCCTCTTGGAGGGCGGCACGCTGGGCCGGGTCGTCGGGCGCCGGCGGCGGGGCGGCCAGGGCGAGGGGGGCACGGATGCCGGGCGGCGGGTCGCTGCCCGCGGCCGTGGCACAGCCGGCCACCAGGGAGAGGGCCAGGACGAGGGGGGCCGGGAGGCGGCGCGCGGCGGGGCGAGGTCGCACGGGCGGGCCTCCCCGGGTCGAGCTGGTCAGCGGCCGTGGACGGGGGCCCTAAGCCGTTGGCGGCGCTCCTGACAGCCCCCACGGCCCCCGCTCTGGGCGGGCGCGGGGGGCCCTGCACCGAATCTGCACGGGGCCGCCCCGCTCCCGCCCGCTCGCCTGCCCCGGGCCGCCCCGGCCGCGACCTAGGTGGCCGGTGTGTGGACGGAGGACCCCATGCGTGCCCGCCAGCGACTGCTCACCGCGCTCTTCGCGATCTCCCACGGCGCCTACGCCCGGCTGGCCAAGCCCGGCCAGGCGCCCTGGGCCGAGACCCGTGCCTCCCTGTTGGCCCGGGCCCCGGGCACCCTCGGCCACGCCATCGGCCGCCACCTCGCCGCCGGGGGCTTCGCCTTGCTGCCCCGGCTCGAAGACCACGACGTGTTCCACGTGGTCACGGGCATCGGCGTCGAGGCCGAGGACGAGGTCGCCCTCCAGTTCCTGCTCGCGGGGAACGGCAAGCGCTCGGCCTACTGCCTGGGGGTGCTCCTCATCGGCGGGCTGGTCTTTCCGGAGCTGCTGCCGCGCTTCTGGGCGGCCTGGCGCCGGGGGGCGGCCCTCGCGCCCTTCTGGCACGGCCTCTCGGGCCGCCGGGCCCTGCCCCTGCTCGACTGGCCCCTCTCGGCGGTGCGGCCCCGGCCCCGGGCGGCTTAGGGTGGGCCCATGTCCGCCGCCCGCCCCCGCCTGCCTCGCTTCCGGCCCGCCGACCTCGACGGTCCGGGGCCCCGTGCGGCCTGGGAGCGGGACGGGGTGGTCGTCGTGGACGGGGCCGTCGACCCGGCCGAGGTGGCCCGGCTGCGCGCGCGGGCGGCCCTGCTCCGGGCCCGGTGCGCCGCGGCCGCGCCCGCCAGCATCTTCGACACGGCCGCCCAGTCCCACGGTGCCGACGACTGGTTCCAGGGCTCCGGGGGCGCGATCCGGGCCTTCTTCGAGCCGGGGCTGCCCGACCCACCCCCGGCCGACCGGGCCCGGTGGGTCAACAAGCTGGGCCACGCCCTGCACGACCGCGACCCGGTCTTCGGCGCGGCTTGCCGCAGCCCCCTCGTCGCCCGGCTGGTGACCGAGGTGCTCGGGGTGGGCGCCCCCCTCCTGGTCCAGTCCATGCTCATCTTCAAGGAGCCCGGCATCGGCGCTGCCGTGCCCCTCCACCAAGACGCCACCTTCCTCCAGACCCGCCCCGACTCGGTGGTGGGGCTCTGGCTGGCGCTCGACGAGGCGACCGACGAGAATGGTCCGCTTGAGGTCGTCTTGGGTGGACAGCACGAGACCGTGCGTGCCCGCTTCCGGCGCCGCGGGGGCCGGTGCCGCCTCGAGACGGTGGATCCCCGGCCGCTGCCCGCCGCGACGGTCGCCGTGCCCGCCGCCCCGGGCACCCTCGTCGCCTTCCACGGCTGCCTGCCCCACGGCTCGGCCCCCAACCGCGGCCGCCGGCCCCGGTGGGCCCTGACCCTCCACGTCGTCGACGGGGCGGCCCGGTGGCTCCCCGACAACTGGCTCCAGCGCGACACGCCCTTTCGGGGCTTCGGGTCCCCGTGAGGGCGCGGCGTCGCGGTGCGGGGCCCCCGGGGCGGGGGGCGGCGGTGCTGCTCGCGCTGGCCCTGGGCTGCCGCGGGGCCCCGTCCGTGGCGCCGGCCGACCGGGCGGCCCTCCAGGCCAGCCTCGCCTTCCCGGCGGCGGGCCCCCTGGCCCGGGAAGACGGCCCCCCGGTGGTGGACGGCGACGTCACGGTGACCCCGGTGGGCTTCGCCGTCCAGCCGGGCTGGCGGGCCAGCGGGGCCCTCTTCACCCCCGACCGGCCCGGTCCCGTCGGGGTCGTCGTCGCCCAGGGCCACTTCGGCCAGGGCAAGAGCGCCCCCGAGGCCCAGGAGATCGCCTGGCGCCTCGCCCGGCGCGGGGTGCGGGTGCTGGTGGTCGACACGCCGGGCATGGAGGAGTGGGACCGGCCGGGCCGCTGGATCCACTTCGACGCGGGCGCCCACAACCGGGGCTACCTCGCCGCCGGCGGCACGAGCGCCCTGGCCCTCATGGTCGCCCAGCTCCGGCGGGGCCTCGACCTGCTGGCCGCCGCCGGCGCGACCCGCTTCGGGGCCACGGGCGCCAGCGGCGGGGCCGTCCAGAGCTTCTACCTGGCCCTGGCCGACGACCGGGTGGCGGCGGTGGTGCTGGCGAGCGCGCCGCCCCTGCCCAAGGAAGCCCGGGCGGGGGGCTGTGCCTGCGACCAGCTCCCGGGCTGGCCCGGTCCCGATCCGGCGGTGGTCGCCGCCCTGCCCGTGCCGGCGCTGTGGCTGGCCGACGGCCACGCGGGGGTGCCGCCGGCCGGCCTGAACGCCCGCTCGCGCTTCGAGACCACCGCCGGCCCCCACGGCTACACCGCCGAGATGCAGGCGGCCGCCCTCGACTTCTTTGCCGACGAGCTCGGCGTTCCCGCAGATCCCCTCGCCGCCGGAGGGCCCGACGGCGGGCCCCTGCGCACCCTCGAGATGCCGGCCCCGCCCGCCGACGCCCCCGCCATCACCGCGCTCGCCCTCGCGCCCACGGCCCGGTGGGTGCCCGCCGCGCCCGCCGCCACCGCCGCGCCCGCCCACCACGAGCTGGCCTGCCGCGGCCGGGGGCCCACGGTGCTCGTGGCCGGCGGCGGCCCCGGCGACCAGCAGGCCGTGGCGGCGGCGGGGCTCCGGGCCTGTCTCGTGCGGGTGCCCCCCGACAGCGGCGCCCTCCACGCGGCCATCGCCACGGGGGCCGATCCGGTGGCGCCGGTGGCCCAGGCCCTCGGGGCCGCGGCGGCACGGTCGGGCGCCCAGGGCGTCTATGCCGTGCGCGGATGGGGCCTGCCGGCGGCGGCGCTGGGCCTGCCCTATGTGGTGCGGTCGCCGCTGCGG
This sequence comes from Myxococcota bacterium, assembly GCA_964226865.1. Lineage (GTDB taxonomy): Bacteria > Myxococcota_A > UBA796 > UBA796 > UBA2385 > CAXQUZ01. The sequence continues at coordinate 4,851 of CAXQUZ010000167.1, forward strand.
GCCATATCGGCGGTGGACCCCGCCCAAGATGCCCCGTGGGTGCATGTTCCGGGCGCGTGGTGGGGGGCCCTGGACCCGGTCTGGGACGGCGCCCGGGCCACAGGAGAGGCCCCGGCCCCCCTGGCCGCTGCCCTCGCCGCCGCGGTCGCGCCCGCCCCGGCCCCGGCGCCCCTGCCCCCGGGCTGACGCCGGGCTACAGCCGGGGCCCTGGAGGTCCCGTGGGTGGCATCGCCGTCATCAGCAATCCCCGCAGCGGCCGCAACCGCCGCAACCCCCAGCTCGTCCGCCGGCTGGCCTATGTGCTCGGCGACCAGGGCGAGCTGGCCCAGCCCCCGAGCCTCGACGAGCTCGAAGACACCGTGCGCAAGCTGCGCGACCGGGGCATCGACACCATCTGTGTCAACGGGGGCGACGGCACCCTCCACAAGGTCTTCAGCGCCCTGCTGCGGGTCTATGGCGAGGGGGTGGCACCGGCGGCGCTGGTCGACCTGAAGCTGCCGCGCATCGCCATCCTCAAGAGCGGGACGGTCAACACCCTGGCCCGCAACATCGGGCTGCGGCTCGGGGCCCAGAACATGCTGGGGGCCGTGGTCGAGAGCGCGCACGGCGGGCCGGCCATGCCGACCGTCGAGCGAAACCTCGTCTGTGTGAACGGCCGCCACGCGGGCTTTCTCTTCGGCACGGGCGTGCTCTACCGCTTCATGCGGGCCTATGCCGAGGCCCCCCGCCAGGGGCCCATCGCGGGCGCCCAGCTGCTGCTCAAGGCCAGCGCCAGCGCGCTGGTGGGCGGGGACTTCGCCCGGGCCCTCTTTGCGCCGGACCAGGCCACGGTCACCGTCGACGGCGAGGTCTGGCCCGTCTCGGCCTTCGCCTCGGTCGCCATCGGCGGCACCGACGACATCGGCATCGGCTTCAAGGTCTTCCACGCCGCCTCGGCCCACCCTGACCACCTCCACGCCCTCGGCTTCTACGGCGGGCCCGTGCCCATCGTGAAGAACCTGCCCCGCATCTACCTGGGCAAGCCCATCCAGGGGGCCGAGGTGCTCGACCAGGTGGCCCGGAGTGTGCGCATCGAGGGCGAGGCGGCCCAGGGCTTCATGATGGACGGCGACTTCGTGGTCGGCGGCCAGGTGCTCGAGGTGGTGGCGGGCCCGCGGGTGCGCTTCCTCGTGCCGTGAGCGGGGCCGCGGCCACGGTGGTGGCCCGGGGGCGCCTGCGGGTGCTCGTCCGGGGCTGGCTCCACGGCAACGTCGTGGTCGCCGAGGATGCCCTGGTCGACAGCGGCTACCACACGGGCGCCCCCGAGCTCCTCGACCGACTCGGCCCGGCCGTGCCCCCGCGGGTGCTGCTCACCCACGTCCACGCCGACCACGCCGGCGGGGTGGCGGCCCTGCGCGCGGCCGGGGCCCGGTGGGTGGCCGCCCACGCCGACGCCGCCCGCCTCGTCGCCGCCGGCGACCGCCGGGGTCTCTGGCTCGACGGCACGGGCCAGCACCTGCCGCCCTTCGCCGTCGACGCCACCCTCGCCCACGGCGACACCGTCGCGCTCGATGGCCGCCCCTGGACGGTGCTCGCGACCCCGGGCCACGCCACCGGGGGCCTGTCCTTCTTCGACCCGGCCGAGGGGCTGCTCATCACGGGGGACGCCCTCTGGGAGGACGGCTTCGGCCTGCTCGACCCCTGGATCGACGGCCCGGGGGTCTTCGACGCGGCCGCCCAGGCCCTCGACCGCATCGCCGAGACGGGCGCGTGCTGGGTCGTTCCGGGGCATGGTCGTCCCTTCGCGGGCCTGGCGCCGGCCGTCCAGCGGGCCCGCAGCCGCCTGGCCCACCTCGCCGCCCACCCCGACCGGCTGCGGGCCCAGGTGCTCCGAAACGGCCTCGGCTTCGCCCACCTCGTCGACCCCCGCGGCGGGCGGGCCCGGCTCGAGGCCCTCGGCCTCCGCCTCTGTGCGCTCCACGGCATCGCCGAGGATGCCGAAGCACGGGCCACGGTCGGCCAGATCTTGGACGCGCTGGAGGCCCCCGGGTCGCCCACCGGCTGAGGCGCGGTCCGCGACGTGTCAGGCGATGTCGGCGCCGAGCAAGGGGAGGGAGCGCTACGGTCGGGGCAAGGCCGCCCCTGGGTGGGGCGTCTTGCGATGGTCCGGGCCCTGGGCCGGGCCCCCTCCCTCCGACTGCGGCGCGCCGATGACCCCCATGCTCCCCGGACCCTTCACCGATGTGCGCCGCCACCGGGCCCTCGTGGTGTCGGAGGATCCGCTCGGGGGGCGCACGGTCCAGCGGCTGCTGGCCCGCCTCGGCCACGATCCGCTGTGGGTGCGCAGCCCCCACGAGGCCCTCGGCCACCTCGACGACCCGGGCGGGGGCTGGGGCCTGGTCATCGTCGAGCTCGACGCGCTGGTGCCCGGCCTCGAGGCCCTGGCCAGCGCCGTCCAGCGGCGGCCCGGGGCCCTCGGCATGCTGGTGGTGAGCGGCCGCCTCGACACGGCCGACATGACGGGCCCCCTCCGCGACCAGCCCCTGCTCCGGAAGCCCTTCGAGCTCATCGAGCTGGCCGCCGAGCTGCGCCGCATGGGCCGGCGCGGCTGAGGTGACGACCGGGGCCCGCCGGGCTCAGCGCCGCTCGGCGAGCAGGGCGTCGATGGTGTCGCGCACCCGGGTCGCGTCGTACTGCTGGGCGATGTAGCGGATGGTGCCGTCGGCATCGACGATCACCTGGAGCGGGTAGGGCGCCCAGGGGTCGGTACCGGCGCCGTAGCCCTCGCTCTGGTAGCGCGCGTAGAGCGCGCCCGCGCCCACCAGCGAGGGCACGGTCAGCCCCGCGTCCTCGGTGAAGGCCAGCACGGTGTCGTCGCTGTCTTCGGTGTTGAGCAGCCAGACGACGACGTCCTCGTCGGCGTAGCGGTCGGTGATGGCGTTCTCGATGTCTGGAACCTCCAGACTGCAGACCGGTCAGAACAGCGCCCAGTAGACCAAGACCACGATCTTGCCCCGCGCGTCGGCGAGGTCGAAGCTCTGGAGGCTGCGGTCGGGCAGCTGGAAGCCCTGGAGCACGGCGTCGACATGCTGCGAGCCCACGCCCTGATCGGCGGGAGCCAGCGCCGTGCTGCCGGTGGGCTCGTCGGCGTCGTCGGTGGTCCAGCTGAGGTCGGCCCGGGCCCCGCTCCAGTCGGCCTCTGGGGTGATGACGACGGCCTGGGCGCTGTGGGGGGGAATGGTCAGCTCGGTGGGCGAGACCGAGAAGGCGTCGCCGTCGACCGAGAGCGACACGGAGAGGGGCTCGGTGCCGCCGTTCTCGAAGGTGGCCGCCGCGACCCGGGGGGCGCGGGGGTCGAAGTAGAGGTCGAGGGGCGGCACCAGCTCGGGCCCCCGGGCCCCGTCGACGGCGGCGAGGGCGGTGGCGGCGTACCAGTCGGCGACCACGGCCCGGCCCTGGGCGCCGGCCACGGCCATGGCGCTCCAGACCGGCGTCTCGTGGCCGACCACCACGGGCGGCTCGGCGGCGAGATCCGCGAGCGCCGTGACCTCCCAGGCGCCGATCCACAGGCGATCTTCGTCGATGGAGACCGACAGCGCGCTGCCGGGGCTGCGCAGCGTGGCCCGCGCGCTGAGCTGCGTGTCGTCGAGGGCGCCGACCCAGGTGCCGGCGCCGCCCATGCCCACGGCCACGTGGCGGCCGGACCAGGCGAGATCGCGGCCCTCGGCGGGCAGGTCGATGCGGTCGAGCAGCGCGGGGCTGTCGAGGGCGCTGAGGTCCCAGAGGCCGAGGCTGGCCCCGTCGGTGACCAGGGCCCGGTCGCCCTGGAGCGCGACGGCGAAGGCGTCGTCGGCGGGGATGGTCGCCAGGCGCCGGCCCTCGGCGTCGACCAGCAGGGCGCCGTTGTCGTGGAAGCCCAGCAGGATGCGGCCGTCGTCGACCGCGACGTCCTCGTGGGCCCCGGGGATGCCGTCGAAGCGCAGGGGGTCGAGGCGCCGGGGGGCCGCCGGGTCGTGCAGGTCGACGAGCGGCAGGCCCTCGGTGCGGGTGGCGATGGCGGCGAGCTGGCCGTCGGTGGCCACCCGCAGCCCCCGGCGCTCGGACTGCTGGGCGACGATGCGCCCGTCTTCGGCGGCGATGACGGCGATGCCCCCCTGGCCCACGGCGATGGCGAGCTCGTCGTTGATCATCGCCACGTCGACGAACTCGTAGAGGTAGTCGCCCGCGGAGGCCTCGGTCGAGCCGGTGGTGCGGATGGGGTCGCGGCCCTCGGGCGCGGGGTCGTCCGGGGCAGCGGTGTCGGCGGCGGGGGCCCGGTCGGCGGTGTCGCCGCCCGTGGCGTCGAGGTAGCACAGGCCGTCGTCCTGGCGGGACGCGCCCGCCGGGCAGGGCTTGCCGGTGGCGCTGCAGGCGCTGAGCAGGGCGAGCAGGCCGGGGCGCAGGAGGTGCGGCACGGGGGCTCCGGGACGGGGGCGGGAAGGCGGGACGGGCATGCCCGGGGCGGAGGCAGCCGGGGCCAGAGGATGCCGGTGGACGGCGCCGGTCACAGGGTCTAGGAGAACCGGAGCCCGCCGGCATGCAAGGGGCGCCCCGGTCCAGGCGTTGGGGGCTCGGCGCCCTGGCGCGCCACCACCCCGGAGCCGCCATGACCCTGCCTCCCCACCTCTGCACCGACGAGGGCCTGCCCCGCTGCGCGGCCCTGCCCGAGATCTCCACCACCGCCTGGGAACACCCCGCCGACCGGGCGGCCCGCGACGCCGTCCGCCGGGTGCCGGGCTTCGACGCCCTGCTCCGGCGGGTGATGGGCCTCGTCAGCGAGCGGCCCCTGCGCCTCGTGACCCTCGGCAGCGCCGTCCAGGTCGGCCCCGACCAGCTCCCGGCGCTCCACGCCGTCTACGAAGACGCCCTCCGGGTGCTCGACTGTCCGGGGCGCCCCGAGCTCTACGTCGCCCGCAAGCCCGTGGTCGAGCCCGGGGCCATCGGCTTCGAGAAGCCCTTCATCGTGCTCTCGGCCGTCGACGTGGCGACCTCCAGCGCCGAAGAGCTGCACGTCATGGTGGCCCGCGAGCTCGGCCACATCATGAGCGAGCACGTGCTCTACAAGACCCTGCTGCGGCTGCTGCTCCGGGGCGGGGCCCTGATGCTGCGGCTGCCGCTGACGGGCCTCGCCGTGCTGCCGGTGGTCGCCGCGCTGCTCGAGTGGGACCGCAAGTCCGAGCTCTCGGCCGACCGGGCGGCCCTGCTCGCCATCCAGGACCCCGCCGCCGTGCGCCGCTCCCTGCTCCGCCTCGCGGGCGGCACCGTCTCGGCCCTCGACCTCGCGGCCTTCCAAGACCAGGCCCGCCGCTACGAAGAAGACGGCAGCGCGCTCGACAGCGTGATCCAGGTGCTCACCCTCCTCAACCGGCGCCACCCCTTCCCCGTCCAGCGCATGCGCGAGCTCGACCGCTGGATCGAGAGTGGCGTGTACGACGACATCTTGAAGGGCCGCTATCCCCTGCGCGGCAGCGAGCGGCCCGAGGCCGAGACCGAGTACTGGTCCGAGGCGGTGGGCGAGTACGCCGACGGCGCCCGCCAGGTGGCCCGGGACGCGGCCGATCGGGTCGGCAGCCTCGTGGGGGGCATCTTCAGGCGGCGGCTGCGCCGGGACGCGGGCCCCGCGGGCGAGGAGTAGCCCTCACGGCGTCCCCGAGGGGACGGGAAGGCCGGCGCCGACGGTGGTCTCGCCCGCCCGCAGGGCCGCCCACCAGGCCGCCGGGGTCGCCGGCTGGGCGGCACACCAGCGCAGGAAGGCCCCGAAGCTGATGTCGGGGTCGTCGGCCTCGTCCGCCGTGAAGAGCGGCCGGCCGGCGCGCCAGTCCTGGATCATGCCGAGCAGGTTGGCGTGGTACTGCTCATAGACGACGAGGTCGCGCAGCCACCCGGCCCGGGGATCCGCCCCGCTGACCACGTCTCCACAGCGCGCCTCCAGCTCGGCCAGGGCGCCGGGGTGGAGCTCGAGCAGGGCAAAGTCGTAGGCGCACTGGCGGCGGTCGTGGTGGGCGCCGAGCAGGTGGCGGATGATGCGCTCGCGGCTGCTGAGCATGCCCGACATGTCCCACGGGGCGATGGCCCGCTCCCAGAGCAGGAAGGGCCCCCGGAGAGGACGGATCTGAAGCAGCCGTGCTCGCAGGTTCTGGCGCGGGGCATGGTCGGTGCAGGTGCCGACGGTCTCCGAGCGGAAGAGCACCCGCCACCACATGCGCAGCACCCCCAGCTCGACCTGCCAGAGGTTCGGGCAGACCGGGTGGCGGGCGGCCACGGCGGCGAGGGTGCGGGCGACCCGGTCGGGGGCCAGCAGCAGCAGGCGGGCATGCCAGGCGGGACGGCTCATGGGCGGGGCTCCGCGGGCGGGGCGGGCGCCGGCGGGGCCAGCGCGGCGAGGGTGGCGGCGTCCCGGGCGTCGAGCAGCCCCAGCAGCACCGCGGGCGGCGCCCGGTGGGCCGGGTCGAGCGACAGCCAGGCCTCGATGCCGCGCCAGGCGGCGAGGTTCTCTCGGGGCGACCGGTAGACGGCCGCGCCCAGCTCGGGCAGGGCGGCGAGGGCCCGGGCCACGGGCTGGAGGCAGAGGGGCAGCACGGCGCTGTCGGTGCAGGCGAGCAGCTCGGCGATGGCGGCGAGGTCGGCGGCGGCGAGCGCGGCAGGCGGGGGGGCCGGGTCGGTGCAGAGGGCGCCGAAGCGGTCGAGGGCCGCCGAGAAGGCGGCCAGGGGCGGCGGGTCGCGGGGGGCGAGGGTGGCGAAGACGACCTGGGCGAGGGCCCGGCGCACGGCGAGCAGCTCGGCGAGGGCCTGCTGGCGGGGGGCACCGGCGGGCTGGCGGGCGACCACCGTGCCGAGCAGGGCGGGCCCGCCGGCCCGGCGCCAGTCGAGCACGGTCGTGCCGCGGCCCTGGACCTGGACGATGAGGCCCTCGGCCACGAGCAGGTGGAGGGCCGAGCGCAGGGTGACGCGGGTGACCCCGAGGGCGGCCGCCAGGGCCCGCTCGGGGGGCAGCCGGGCCCCGGGCGCGGGGTCGCCGTCGAGGATCTGGTCGCGCAGGCGGGCCGCACAGGTGGCCGCCGCGGTGGGTCGCGGATTGGTCATGCCAAAATGGTATGACCAATGGGCCTCTGCGTCGAGTCTTCCGCAGCATCGATCTTGGCTGGGGACGGCGCTGGGGAAAAAATGCGCCGTGCTGGGGCCTTCTCGGGGAACGCGGGGAACGGCACGGGGAACGCGGGCGGGAATCGCGAACAGCGGGCACGGGGGCGCGCTCTGCCGCCCGTGAAACAGCGCGGTTCCACGAGATGCTCGACGACACGGAGATCTTCGTCCAGGCTCATCGGGTCGCTTTCCTGTGGACTTGAGACGAGTTCAAGGACTACTGTTGGCATGTCAACACCCAGGTACGCGACATGCCCCTCCAGTCCGAAGACCTTCTGCACGCCACCGCCACCGTCAGCGTCACGGAGACGGTGCCCCTCCCTGGCCTGCGCGCCCCTGCGCTCCGGTCGGCGCCCCTCGCCCAGCCCAAGCCCTTCATCAAGTGGGTCGGCGGCAAGCGGCGGCTGCTCGACGACCTGCTGGTCGAGATTCCCGAGAACTTCTCCCGCTACCACGAGCCCTTCGTGGGCGGCGGCGCCCTGTTCTTCTCGCTGGCCCGCAAGGTCGAGAAGAAGGGTCGGTGGGCGACGCTCTCCGACGCGAACCAGCGCCTGGTCCGCACCTTCCGCGCCGTCCGGGACGAGGTCGACCTCGTCGTCATGAAGCTGCGCGAGTACGCCCGGGGCCACAGCCAGGAGCACTTCTACGCCGTGCGTGCGATGAACGTCGACGCGATGGACGACGTCGAGACGGCCGCCTGGTTCATCTACCTGAACAAGACCGCCTTCAACGGCCTGTACCGGGTCAACCGCAAGGGGGGCTTCAACGTGCCCATCGGCCGCTACGCCAACCCCCGCATCTGCGACGAGCCGGCCCTGCGCATCGCCTCGTGGGCCCTCCAGGGCGCCGAGATCCACCACGAGGACTTCGGCACCGTGGCCGACCGGGCCGACGCGGGCGACGTGGTCTACTTCGACCCGCCCTACGTGCCCGCCTCCGACTCGGCGAACTTCACCTCCTACACCCGGGACGGCTTCACCATGGCCGACCAGACCCGGCTGCGGGACGTGGCCTCCGACCTGAAGATGCGCGATGTCCAGGTCATGCTGAGCAACTCCGACACCCCCGAGGTCCGCGACCTCTACCGGCAGGGCTTCGACCACAAGCGGGTGCTCTGCGGCCGGGCCATCAACTGCAAGGGCGGCAAGCGCGGCCGCGTGGGCGAGCTGGTCATCACCTGAGCGCCCCGGGCGCGGCCTGTGGCATCTCGCCCAGCGGGGCGGGGTGCTCTCGCCCGCCGGCCCGGCCCGCCGCGGCGCAGGACCGTGCGAGGCCGGCGGGCGTCCGCCCGATGTGGGCCGCCGGCGCCTCTGGCACGGACCGTGCATCCCTCCGCCCCCGGAGGTGCCCATGTCCGCCAGCGCCCGCCCGATCCTGGTGCCCGTCGACTTCTCGCTCTGCTCGGACGGTGTGGTCCACGAGGCCGCCCAGCTCGCCCGCGACCTGCACTGTTCGCTCGAGCTGCTGCATGTCGTGGACGTGGCGCCAGGGGTGCCCGGCGAGACCCTCGTCCGGGCCCAGCTTGACGGCCCCGTCCAGAGCGTGGACGCCCTGCGCGATGCCGAGGCCCGGGACGCCATGCCCCGCTACCAGCGGCGGGCGCTCGCCTTCGGCGTCGCCGCGCGGGTGGTGGTGCGCCACGGCGGGGTGGTCGACGCCATCCTCGACGAGGCCCGCCGGTCGGGGGCCCGCCTCCTGGTCATGGGCACCCACGGCCGCACCGGGCTGAGCCGGCTGCTGATGGGCAGCGTGGCCGAGCAGGTGCTGCGCCGCTCCGAGGTCCCGGTGATGACCGTGCGCTCGCTGCACTCCGCGGCCTGCGAGGCGGGCTCCTGTGCGAGCTGCACCTCGGGCCGGAGCGCTGCGGCCGACCTCGTCGAGAGCGAGGCGGCGGGCTGAGCGCGGGCCGGGCGGGCGGGGCCTGCGGCGGTGCGCGCCGCGGCGCTCCTGGGGTTCCCCAATTGATTTGTTTTCGCTGTGATGGCGTGAGCGTCGGTGTTGTGGGGTTGTGTCGCAACGCTCGCGCTTGACGTCCGACATGGTTTGTTCTACAGTGAGTGCACCGGTGCGGTCGGCCATGTGTGTCGATCGCGCGCCTCGTTGCGTCTGCGCACTGTCTTGCAGATGCCGCGTCCTGTGTCGCCCCCGTGGGCGCCACGACCCGAGGCGCTCGTGCTGTCGCATGTCTGCGATGCCCACCGGCCGTGCCGCCCCCGACCCGGCGGTGCGGGTGCCCGCCCCGTCTCCAGCGCGCCTGGGGCCCGAGCGGCGCACCGGCGGGTGGCCCCTTCGGGTGGCCCGTCCCCAGCCCATCGGCTGTTCCCCCCCTCCAAGGAGAACCATGTACACGGTCGTCTCGAGGAACAAGACCACTGAAGCCCCCAACCGTCGCCAGGCCATCGCCCAGGCCCGCCAGTGGAGCAGCGGACGCGGCGGACGCGTCACCGTCAAGCACCAGGCGGGGCTCGAGGTCATGTACTACCGCCACGGTGAGCTCCAGGAAGCCGTGCGCGAGACCCGCCGCCGATGACAGCGGACGCGGGCCGGCCCCTGCGGTGTCCCACCGCCAGATGGTGCTGGCCCCGCCCTGTTCCGGGGCGGTCCCCCGCGGGCCTCCCCGGTGGGCGGCGAGCGTTTCCTCGCCCCTGATGCCGCCGGATTCGGTCCGGGGTGGGTCGGCCCACCCCGTCCGGCAGCGGCCCTGCAGCGCCAGGGTCGCCCACCGAAGCCCCGTCCCGGATGGGTTGGTGTTGTGTTGCACTGACTGCCGGGCGGGCGAGCCCCGACCATTGGAGCCCTTCATGTCGACTGCCGAAGACAGCCTGTCCGCCGCCGAAGCCGAGCGTCTCATCCAGCATGCCCGCCGTCCCCAGTGGGGCATCGGTGTGTTGGTCGAAGACGACGGCGACCGCCGCCACTACCAGTTCCAGGACGGCCGGCTGCGCATCTTCAAGGAGGGCTGGTTCAACCTGCTGGAGCCCGTGGATCGGCCCCTGGACGAGATGGAAGAGGTCATCTCTGAGCTCGAACGCAAGCTCGACCGCTCCCTCGCCCGGGCCAAGATCCTCCAGCGCCGCCGCGACGGCGACCTCTCCGCCATCCGCTTCGTCGACCAGCTCCGCGTCTTCCGCTCCTTCCACCCCGAGGGCTTCGAGGACGCCTCCTATGTCGAGGCCTGGCGCACCCGCGAGGGCGGCAAGCTCCGCAAGAGCCACATCGACCGGGCCCTCGGCGTCGCCGCCAAGCGGCTCGAGCGCGCCCACATCCCCACCATGACGGCGGCCGAGCTCCAGGCGGCCTGTGTGGCGGCGATGAAGGCCACCGATCTGGTGAGCCCCTCCACCGACGTGCGGCCCTTTGCCGGCATCCCCCCCGAGCACATCGGCCCGGTCGCCCGGGCGCTCGAGGCGCTGCTGATGCTCGACAAGGATGTCGACGACGACACCCTCCAGCGCCACTTCGACATGTGGACCCAGGCGCTCTTCGACGCGGGCGTCAAGCCCGGCTGGTCGCTCACGACCACCCTGCCGGCCCTCGTCCATCCCCAGTGGCATGTCTCGGTCAAGTCGAGCGTGTTCCGGCTCCAGGCCAAGTGGATGGCGCCCGGCCGCTCCTGGGACAACACCCCGAGCGGCGCCCTCTACGTGCGCATGGTCCGCATGGCCCGCGAGATCCGCCAGCGCCTCGACGAAGAGGGCCACAAGGCCGCCGACAACTTCGACATCACCCGCTTCGTGTGGCTCACCCTGCGCCCCAAGGGCAAGGCGCGCCTCAAGCAGCTCATCGACGGCGACGAGGAGTAGGCCCCACCCGGGCGCTGCGTCCCACCGGCCGCGGCCCTGTCGCCCCCGCGCTCAGCGGGCGGAGACGGGCGCCGCGGCCGCGTGCGTGGGAGGGGGGGGCGCGACGTCGACCCGCGGGCGTCCGAGGGGCGCGCCGGCCTGGTCGAGCACCCCGGGGATGCGGATGTTGAGCTCGGTGCGCACCCCGATCCAGGCGTCGCGCGCGGCCCAGACGCTGTACTGGAGCTTGGCCAGCCCCCCTTCGAAGGCCTGGATCTGGACGACGGGCGCGGGCTCCTGGAGAACCTGGGCCTCGCCCTCGGCCAGGGTCAGCAGCGCCCGGCGCGCGGCGGCGAGGTCGGCCTCCTGGGGCACGAAGAGCACGAGGTCGATGCGGCGGATGGGGAAGCCCGAGAGGTTGGTGAGGCTCGACTTCACCAGCGACTCGTTGGGCACCCGCACCATGCGGTTGTCGAAGGTGCGCAGCCGCACGCTCAGGGGGTCGATGCTCAGCACCTCGCCCGAGATGCCGGCCACCTCGATGACATCGCCGACCTTGACGGCGTTCTCGAGCATCAGGAACAGGCCGCTGATGAAGTTCGAGGCCGAGGTCTGGCTGGCGAAGCCGAGGGCCACCGTGAAGAAGCCGGCGGCGCCGAGCAGCACGCTGAGGTCGACCCCCATGGCCTGCAGGGCGTTGGCGAGGCCCAGGCCCACGAGGGTCCACATGCCGAAGCGGCGGGCCATGACGTCCCAGCCGGGGCTGGCGAAGCGCCGGACGAGCTTGGCGAGCAGCGCGCCGAGGGCCTTGCCGCCGATGACGGACAGGGCGAGCACGAGCAGGGCGCCGGGCAGCTTGCCCAGCCACGCGGGGATGAGGTCGAGTGCGGCCTGCATGGGGGCCTCAGAAGCTGCGGGAGAAGAAGGCGTTGAAGACCTGGGCCACGGCCCGGCCGCCCTGGGCGGGGCTGCGGGCGGGGGCCAGGGGGGTCCAGTCGGGGGCGGGGCTGCCCACGTCGACGGCGGCCAGCTCGTCCTTCTCGCGGGTGTAGATGACGGGCGGGGTGCGGAGCTGGCCCGTGGGGTCGATGAACAGCGGCAGGGCCGGCGCGGGGATGCGCAGCCGCGAGACCGACAGGGGGGTCTGGCCCCGGTTGTGGAGCTCGACCGTCACCAGGGCCCGGTGGGCGAGGGTGGCGAAGGTGTCGGTCTTCAGGCGCATGGAGGTGCGGCTGGCGTAGCAGAGGGTGCCGGCGGTGGGGCTGCCGAACCAGGTGTCTTGGGGGCGCACGACGGGCACGTCGATGGTGAGGCGCCGCGCCGTGCCGACCCGGGCCTGGATCCACAGGGGCATCGAGACGAAGGCCCGGGCGCTCTCGGTGGGCAGCACCCACAGGGCCGAGTCGGGGGTGGCGACGAAGGGGCGGTCGCCCATCGAGGGCGACAGCTCGAGGGGATCGGCCGTCTCGCCGAAGGCGAAGCGCTCGCGCGGCGCGTCGGGGGCGAGCACGGCGCCCACCTCGGCGGGCTGGGCCAGCTCGAGGGTCTCGTCGAGCAGCCCACCGTCGCTGGTCCAGTGGAAGCACCACTCCCAGGCCAGCCGCTCGACATGGAGCTGGAGCGGGCCGATGCGCCACCGGCGGGCCTCGCCCCGGGGCACGTTGGTGGGGCCCCAGAGGGCCGGGGACGGGGAGGACGGGTCAGCCATCGGAGGGCTCCGCCGCGGGGGCGATGAGGTGGACGTCGCGCTGGGGGAAGGGAATGCCGATGCCGGCGTCGTGGAGGTGCTGCCAGATCAGCTCGTTGAGCGCGTCTTGGTAGGCGGGCAGGGCCCAGGGGTCTTCGACCCAGACGTAGACGTCGAAGACGAGGGCGCTGTCGCCGAAGGCCCGGAAGCGCACGGCCGGCGGCCGGTCCGCCAGCGCGCCCGGCAGGGCCCGGGCCGCTGCCAGCAGCACCTCGCGGGCCTGGCCCGGGGGCGTGTGGTAGGTCACGCCGACCTCGGTCTGCACCCGCACGGGCTTGCTGCGCATCGTGTAGTTGCGCACGGTGGCCTGGACGAGCAGCGAGTTGGGCACGATGCGCCGGTCGCCGTCGAGGCTCACGACGATGGTCGAGCGCACGGCCATCTCCTCGACGCGCACCAGCTGGTCGTCCACCTCGACCACGTCCCCCGGCCGGATGCTCTGCTCGAGCAGCAGGATGATGCCCGAGACGAAGTTCTGGGCGATGCCCTGGAGCGCGAGGCCGATGCCGACGGCGAAGACGGCGCCGAAGGCCAGCAGGGCGTCGAGGTTGAGGCCCACGGTCTGGAGCGCGATGACCAGCGAGATGGCGATGATGACGTAGTGGAGCAGCCGCATCACGGTGCCCACCGAGCCCTCGTCGCCCACCCCGCGCTCGCGGGCGAAGCGCAGGAAGCCGCGCTGGACGAGGATGGAGAACTGGCTCGACCCGATGAGCACGGCGATCACCGTCACGACGGTCACCACCGAGATGGGGGTGCCGGCGATGGTGACCACCGGGGTGTTGAGGATCGACCAGATCAGCTTGAGCGTGGTCAGCAGGAAGTCCATGGCGAGGTCTCGGGGCCCGCGGCCGGTGGGGGGCAGGGGGGCGGAGGCGCGGGCCGGTCCCGCCCGGCCTCGGCGCCCCCGCGCGCGGCCTCATAGCTCCCAGCAGCCCAGTGCAAGGTAGTAATCGACGTCATCTCCCATCACCCAGCAGTCGGCGCTGGCGGGGTCGGCGACGAGGTAGGTGAGGTCGCGGTCGAAGGCGGAGGAGAAGAGGGTGCGGCCGTCGCGGACGGCGCCCACGTCGGGGTAGACGCTGAGGATGCGGCCGCCGCTGGTGCTGAGGCTGTGGCAGACGTCGTAGCCGTAGTCCTCCACCCCGCCCGGCTCGGGGCCGGCGATGCAGGTCTCGCCGTACCACCCGCTCGCGCCCGAGCCCGTCTCGGCCATGCCCAGCTCGTAGGTGGCGGCGGCCCCCCCGGAGAGGGTGACCGAGAGCCCGGCGCCGTCCCAGTCGAGCGAGATCGAGAGGGCATCGCCGCCGCTGCTGCCCTCGTCGATGGCGCCGTCGCAGTCGTTGTCGACCCCGTCGCTGCGCTCCTCGGCGCCCGGGTGGGTGGCCGCGTCCCCGTCGTCGCAGTCGGCGCCGTTGTCGGCGTAGCGGGCCGGGGGATCGCACTGCTGCACGGCGGCGCCGCCGTAGCCGTCGCCGTCCTCGTCGAGGTACCAGGTGAGGGTCGGGTCCTCGTCGATCTCGCCGTCGCAGTCGTCATCTTGATCGTTGCAGATCTCGAGGGCGCCCGGGTGGACGAGGGGGTCTTCGGGGGCGCAGTCGTCGGCGCAGTGGCCGTCGCCGTCGGGGTCGGTGGCGAGGCTGCACAGGCCCGTGTCGTCGGCGCCGGTGCCGGTCCTGGTGCCACCCGAGTCGGTGCTCTTGCCGGCGGTGGCGCAGCTCGAGAGGACGAGCAGCAGGGCGCCCGCGGGCAGCAGGGCACGGCGGCGGTGGGCTTCGGGCATGGGACCTCCCTCGGGCCGTCCCCCTATCCCCCCGTGCGCGCGATCGTGCCCGTCGAGAAGGGCGTGCAACACAATGTTCCAGGGAAAGTTGGGTGGGACGGGCGACAGTGGGGAATGCCGCGGCTACCGTGGGTGTGCGGCAGAGCAGACATCGGACAGACGCACATGCGTTTTCAGAAGCGGGCCCCCCTGTCGGCCCCGGCGCGCGCCCTCTCCCTGCTGGCCCTCCTCGCGGGCTGCTACGACGCGCGCGGCCTGGACGACGAGGCCGACGGCCGCAACGGTCGCGACCGCAGCGGCGCCGCCGCCGACCGCGAAGGCGAGGGCGACGACGACACGGCCACGGCCACCCCGGCGCCCCCGAGCGCGACCGCCGAGGTCTGTGACGGCATCGACAACGACGGCGACGGCGAGATCGACGAGGCCGACGCCGGCTGCTTCGAGGCCGCCCACTGCGTGGTCTCGGCCGAGGCCGACCCCTGCGTCTCGACCAGCGGCACCCTCCACGCGCTGCGGCTGCCCGGCATCGACAAGGAGCTCGTCTTCGACGACGGCGCCGAGTTCCTGATCCACAGCGACGGCACGGCCACCCTCACCGGCACGGTCCACCCGAGCGGCGACACCGGCGCCGGCTTCGACGTCGACCTCAGCTTCACCCACCACCTCATGGCCGCCCCCTCGGGCAGCCCCGTGCTCGAGCTCGACCTCTCGGCCTACGCGCCGACGGGCCTCATCGACCCGGACGACTGGTTCTACTACGGCTGCTTCTCGGGCTCGTTGACGGGGGTGGGCGACTGGACGGGCGCCTACGTCTGGGTCACCGAGGACGGTCCGGCCTTCCAGGTCGGCGAGGGCGCCAACGGCAAGAACACCGTCTACGGCGGCTCGGGCGGCCTCGACTACGCCGTCCACTCCCTCCCCACCCACACCAGCGTCGGCTGGGCGGGCTCGGGCACGGGCGAGCTCAACGTCGACCTGACGGGCTGCGAGGCCTGTGTCGACCTCCAGCTGGGCGACGCCGCCGACTACAACGTCTTCGTCTTCGGCAACTACAAGGAGGGCGTCGACGTGCTCGGCGCCGTGGCGGCCGGCAACCTCGTCGAGATGCAGTACTTCTCGGTGGGCTCCGAGCTCTCGGGCGGCCCGGCGCTGGTGAGCGGCGGCCGGGTGGCGCTCGACAGCGGCACGGTCCACGGCGACCTCTACTACGAGACCCGGGCCACCGTGCCCGACTCGGTCGACGTCCAGGGCCACGGCCCGACCCAGGGCAGCCCGGTCGACTTCGCCATGGCCCAGACCGCCCTCGAAGACCTGTCGCTCGACCTCGCGGGCCTGGTCCCGACCGGCGAGACCGAGGTGCTGCCATGGGGCGAGGTCTTCCTGACGGGCGATGACGCCGACGCCAACATCTTCGAGCTGCGCGGCCGCGACTTCGACAAGGCCACCTGGCTCTCCATCGACGCCCCCGCCGGCTCCACGGTGGTCATCAACGTCGACGAGTGCGTCATCAACGCGGGCAACTTCTACATGGATCTCCAGGGGGTGGACGAGACCACCGTGCTCTGGAACTTCTGGGAGGGCTGCTGGCTCGGCTTCGACGCCCTGGGCTTCCGCGGCAGCATCCTCGCGCCCTTCGCCGACATCCGCTTCGACAACGGCAACTTCGACGGCAACCTCATCGCGGCCAGCCTGACCGGCCGCGCCGAGGGCCACCACTTCCCATTCACCGCCGAGGGCGAGGTCTGCGACGCAGGCCTCTGAGCCCCCGGCGCCCCGCTCGCCCGGCCCGTGGCAACACGGTCCTGGCCGTCTGCAAGACGCCCCACCACGGGGCGTCTTCGTCGTCTTGGCGCCCGGGTCCGGGGCCAGATCAGGGGGGGGCAGGGTGACCCTTCGGTGGCGGGCTTGGCCCCTTTGGGTCACTGCGGATACCGGCGGCGCGCCCTCGGGAGTGGGCGGTCGGCTGGCCGTGCCCCCCCCGGAGGACCACCGGCTGCATGACGCAGTCGGGGCTGTTGCGCTCCCGCCGCGTGCGCGTGGTCCACCGCCGCGCCCGCTCCCTGCTCTCTGGTGCCCCATGTCCCGCATGCTCCCCCTGCTCTCCGTGCTTGCCCTCACCGCCGGCTGTGAGCCAGCCGACGCCGCGCTCGACGCCGAGCTCGACGCGGAGGCCCCCGCCGCGAAGGCCGCGCCCGCCGCGACGGACGCGGCCCGGGCCAGCACCGTGACCGTCTGCCACGCCACCGGCAGCGCCAGCAACCCCTGGGTCGAGGTGACCGTCAGCGCGAGCGCCTGGGACAAGGGCAACGGCCACGGCGGCCACAGCGGCGACGTCCTCATCCCCACCTGGTACACCGACGCGGACGGCGACGGCTACGGCGACGACGCCAGCACGGTCGAGGCCTGCGCGCAGCCCGCCGGCACGGTGGACGTGGGCGGCGACTGCAACGACGGCGACGCCCTGGCCAATGTCGAGGGCGACGAGGTCTGTGACGGCATCGACAACGACTGCGACGGGGAGGAAGACGAGCGATGCAGTGAAGGCGGTTCGGGGACCGTCGACCCCAAGGGCTGCGCCTGCAGTGCTGGTGGTGGTCCGCTGGGAGCGTGGCTGCTGCTGGCCTGGATGCCGGTCCTGGCCCGGCGTCGCGAACGCCGCTGAACCCCCAGACCCGCGACCCCGCTACCGGC
>CAXQUZ010000168.1:0-2846 GCA_964226865.1 Myxococcota bacterium
GGGGGGCGCGCGCTCGGGCGCGCCGGGGCCACGGCCACCGCCGCGCGCGAGGCGGCCGGCGACGAGGTGCTCCTGGTCATCACCACCGACTTCAGCCACTACGAGCCCCTGGTCGACGTCGAGGCCAAGGACCCCGTGCTGATGGAGCACGTGGCCACACTCGACGAAGATGGCCTCTACGAGGATGTTCTCGACCAGGGCCTCACCATCTGTGGCGAGGTGCCCGCGGCGGTGGGCATGGTCGCCCTCCAGCAGCTCGGCGAGACGGGCTTCGACTTCACCGTGCTGGGCTCGAGCTACACCCGCGCCCAGGACCCCAGCTACGTGATCGGCTACCCCGCCGGAGTGATCTACCGATGAGTCGCCTGCGCTGTGTTGTGTTGTTGGGGGCCGTGGCCTGTGCCGAGCCCAAGACCGCCGCTGTGCCCTACGACGAGTGTGGCCCCCCCGTGCGCACGGCCGCCTGGGACGACAGCGCCGCCCCCGTGGCGGTCGACGCCGCGGGCGAGGTGCCCCTCGACTTTGCGGGGGTCGACGACGGCCAGGACGGGGTCGCCTGGGCGGCCGCCCTCGCCGTCACCTACCAGGCCAAGGTCCAGGCCGCGCCCGACTGTGTGGGCGACGACGGGCTGCCCTGTGCGCCCTTCGGCTACCTCTACGATCCCGTCGAGGGCGTCTTCCTCGACGACGCCAGCATCCATCGCCAATTGGTCGCTGCCCTGGGCAGCCTGCGGGTCCACGCCCTCGTCCAGCGCCCGGGGCTGCGCCGCTCGGCCGAGGCCGCCGTCGCCATGCTCGTGCCCCATGCCCGCAGCTATGCCGACGGCACCGCGGCGATGGGCGATCTCGGCGCCACCGTGCTGCTCGCCATGGTGCTGGCCGAGCACCAGCGCCAGTTCGGCCCCGGCGCGCACGAAGACCTCATGGTGGCTCTCGGCGAGCACATCCTCGGGCGCATCGAGCCCGACGGCAGCTTTTCTTCGGGCAGCGCGCTCCAGCGCCAGCAGGCCCACCAGGCCCTCTGGCGCCTCTACGAGGCCACCGGCGACAGCCGCCACCGGGAGGCCCTGCTCGCCGTCGCCCGCTACTACGACGAGAACCGTGACCAGAACGGTGTCGACGAGATCTGGGAGTGGCCCTATCTCTACGGCCTCTGGGCCCACGAGCCCCTGGTCGAGCTCTACCGCGAGACGGGCGAGGCCTTCCTTCCCGAGCTGGTCTTCTGGGTCACCGACCAGGTCGTCGCCGGCCAGTACCGCGACCGGGCGCCCGGGGTGGTCACCTCGTCGTGTGGCGGGCGGGGCGGCTTCACCCCCAACTCGGGCAGCGGCCCCCCCAACTGGAACAGCACCATCAAGCTCGAGGGCGTCGCCGACGCCGTGCGCATGGCCGAGCTGGCCGGCGACACCGAGCGCCGCGAGACCTACGCCTTCAGCGCCGAGATCGGCGCGGCCTACCTGATGCAGAGCCAGTACCGGGCCGGGGATGTCGAGCTGGTCGACTTCGCCGATCCGGACCGGGCCGTGGGCGGGCTGCCGCTCTTCGTCGACGATCCCACCGTGCGCATCGACATCCCCGGCCACGGCAGCATCGCCCTGGCCAAGGTCGCGGCCTTCGTCCACAAGGAAGACACCCCCGGCCGGCTCGTCGACTGAAGCCCGCCGGGGTGGGGGGCCGGCTCAGCCGAGGCCGTAGTTCCGGGGGAAGTTGGCCGGCAGCTCGAGCTCGGCGCCGGCCAGCAGGTCGATGCTGCCGCGCATCACGTCCCGCACCCCGTCGCCCGCGAGGGGGGTCGGCGGGGCGAGGGCCGCGCGGTCCATGCCCATGAGCCGGTCGCCGAGGAACTGGAGCGAGCGGGCGACGGGCGAGGCCGGGGCGAACTCGACCACCGACTGGCGCTGGAGCTCGGCCGTGCCGACCAGCGGATCGCGGGGCACCACCGAGATGATCTCGGTGCCGATGGCCTCGGCGAAGCGGCGGATGGGGTCGAGGTCGGCGTGGTTCGAGCGCAGGTTGACCACGAGGCCGGCCAGCGAGATGCCGTTCTTGGCGTAGCGCTCGACCGCCCGGGCGATGTTGTTGGCCGCGAAGGCCGCGAGCACCTCTTCGCTGAGCACGATCGAGACCAGCGAGCCCGCCGCCCGGCGCATGGGGGCCGCGAAGCCGCCGCAGACCACGTCGCCGAGAACATCGTAGACAACGACATCGTAGTCGCCGCTCTCGACCAGCCCCACGTCGTCGTAGATCTCGAAGGCCTTCGACACGGCCCGGCCGCCACAGCCGATGCCCGCCTCGGGGCCGCCGCTCTCGACACAGTCGATGCCGGCGACGCCGGGCATGATCAGGTCGGAGGGCTCGATGTCGTCGGCGTCCATCTGGCCGAGCTTCGAGATGACCGTGCGGAAGTCGCCGCCGCGCACCAGCACGAGCGAGGAGTCGCTCTTCGGGTCGCAGCCGATGTGGAGCACCTTGTGGCCCTGGCGGGCGAGGTGGAGCGAGACGCCCGTGGCGATGGTGGACTTGCCCACCCCGCCCTTGCCGTAGAACGCGAGCCGTCGGGTCACTGTGGCCTCCGGGGGCTCAGGGGGCCTCGGGAGAGACGGTGCGGCCGTCGTCCCAGAGGCGAGGGGGATGGACGAGGCGCTGGGCCAGCGTCGCCACACCGCCGTATCCCAAGAAGGGCATCTGCATGAGCGCGTGGTGGCTCCGGCAGGGAAAGCCCAGCTCGAGGAGGAAGGGGCCGGGCACGCCGGGGTCGGCCTTCGTGGCGGGGGGCAGGGTCGTGAGCAGGTTCAGCTCGGTGGCCGAGCCCACGGCGCCGTCGAGGCCGGCGCCCTGGAGCTGGG
>CAXQUZ010000169.1:0-9186 GCA_964226865.1 Myxococcota bacterium
GGGGTATAGCCGGTCGCGCAGGGGCCCCGGGGGCAGCCCGTCGCGCCAGACCCGCACCCGGTAGGGCGCCGCGTCCCGGAGCAGCCGGGTGAGGTTGCGCCGGCGCTTGCGGCCGAGCCCCGCGACCCAGTCGGCCTCGCCCTCACCGGGCACGAGGCGGATGTGGTGGCTGGGCAGGATGGGCACCCGGGCGAAGCCGTGGCGCAGCAGCTCTCGGTCGAGGGGGCCGTCGCCCTCGGGCAGGTCGCGCAGCACGATGCTCGTGGCCCCCACCCGGTCCCGGATGGCCCCCGCCTCGTCGAGGATGCGCCGCAGCGCCGCACGCCAGGGGCCCGCGCGGTCGAGGTAGAGGTGGCAGCCCTCGGAGAGGTGGGAGCCCATCATCAGGATGCGCGAGGTGAGCAGGTAGGGGTCGTCCGCGCGCCGGCGCTCGATGGCCTCGCTGACCTCCTCGCGCATCATCATGTCGTCCTTGCCCAGCACCTCCGAGAAGAAGGTGGCGGCGACGAGGCGCCCGGCGCTGTCGCGGACGAGCATGTAGTGGAAGCGGGCCCGGTGCTCCGGACGGGGCTGGTCCGAGAAGATGCGCTCGACCGCCCGCTGGGCCTCCCAGGAGCAGCAGCCCGCCCCCCCGAGCACGGCGTCCCAGTCCGCGGCGGGCACCTCGGCGATGGTCTCGACACAGCGAAAGGCCAGCCCCGCGGTCTCGGCCTCGGACAGCGCCGGGGCGGCCGGCAGCGTGGCCGGCGCGAGGGGCAGGGTGGCCGCCTCGTCGAGCACGTCGGCCAGCGAGGGGGTGTAGTAGTGGGCGCTGGTCTCGGCCTCCCGGGCGACGGCGCCCTGGAAGAGGGCGTCGAGCTCGGCCCGCCCCAGCTGCTCCTCGGCCAGCACGGCGGCGTGGTGACGGGCCAGCAGCCCGAGGGCCCGGTCGAGCTCGTCTTCGCTGTGGAGGCTGGTGACCGCGAAGCGGATGCCCGCCCGGCGCATGGGCACCGCCGGGAAGGTCGCCGTGTTGACGTAGATGCCGTCGGCCATCATCCGCTCGGCCACGGCAAAGGCGACCCGGGGCAGCCCCGCCCGCACAAAGAAGATGGGCGCCTCGTTCTTCACCAGCAGGGGCAGCCCGAGGGCGTCCATGCGGGCGTTCACATGGGCGCAGCGACCCGCCAGAACAGCCTGATGTTCGATGATCTCATCACTGAGATGGAGCCGGGCCGAGGCCACGGCGGCGCCGAGCATGGGCGGCTGGATGGGCCCCGAGAAGACCATGGGCCCGCCGCAGTCCATGACCTGGCGGCGCAGCCCAGGGTCGGGGAAGACGAGGCAGCCTCCGCCGGCCGAGAAGGCCTTGTTCAGCGAGGTCGCGAAGACCATGCGCGGGTTCAGCGGCATGCGCGAGAGGAAGCTGCCCCGGCCGTGGGTGCCCGCCCAGCTCATGCCGTGGGCGTCGTCGACGTAGAGCCAGAGGCGGTCCGAGAGCGCCTGGAGCGCCCGCAGCAGGCCCACCGGCGCGAGGTCGCCGTACATCGAGAAGACCCCGTCGCAGGCGAACCAGACGTGGCGGTGGCGGCGCAGCAGCTGGCGGGCCTGGGCGAGGGCCCCCTCGCTGTCGCCGTGGCGCACGATCTCGACCCGGGTGCCGTTGGCCTGGGCGATGCGGGCGGCCATCTGGACGCTGTGGTGGACCTGGTGGTCGAGCAGCATGGCGTCCTGCTCGGTCAGCAGGGCGGGGATGGCGGCATGGTGGCCGAGGGTGGTCGAGGGGGTGGCGAGGGCGTGGCCACCGAAGATCTCCGAGAGCAGGGCCTCCAGCTCCGCGTAGGCCGGGGCCGAGACGTAGCCCCGCGAGGTGCTGAACTGGGTGCCGTAGGCCCGCACGGCGTCGACCACGCCCTGGACCAGGGCCGGGTGCTGCTCGAGCCCCAGGTAGGAGCAGGACGAAAACGACAGGAGGGGCTGGCCGTCGACGACCACCGTGCGCCCGGAGAGCGCCGCGCCCTCAGCTTGGCGGAACAGGAGACCCCGGGCGCGGGCCTCGCCGTGGATCTGGGTGAGGGCGGCCAGGAACTGGCTGGTTTCCATGTTGGACCTCGCGGATTCGCCCACCGAAGCGGCGGGCGCCACCGGGTCCTGTAGACCGCAGCCAGGGGGGGGCACGTTCGGGCCAGCAGAAGATCCCCCCCCCACATGACCGGCGGCGCGCCCCGCCCCCGGCGGCCCCCGACCGCACCGGCCGCCGCACCGGACGACAAAAATGCCCGGATTCGGGCAGCCGCCGACCGGGCAGGAAGAACCGGAGCCGCCGGCGATCGGTCGGCCGGGCGGCGCGCGGGCCCGACCTCAGTCGTCTGCGCCCGCGGGCCCCGGATCACCGTCGTCGCCAGCGCCGGTCTCCGCCCCGGCCGAGACCGGCGGCGGCGGGGCCTCGCCCGGGATGCGCCGGAGCAGCACGGCATGCACGGGCTCGTCCCGGCGCTCGAACTTGCTCTGGTAGTTGGTGCGGATGTCGTCGGCGGGATCCCAGGGGGTGCCGTTGGCGGCGATGTCTTCGACCCGGGCCACCAGCTCGAGCGGCAGCCCCTCCACGGCCCGGCAGAGGCTGTCGACATTGACGAGGTGGTCGGTCTTCAGGCGGAACTCCGCCCCGATGCGCAGGAGGCGCGAGGCGAGGCCGGCGAAGTGGCGGCCCATGAGCCGGTGCTTCTCCTGGTGGGCCTTCTCCCAGGGGTCGGGGTGGTTCACGTAGAGGCCGGCCACCGAGCCCGGGGCGAAGAGGTCGTCGAGCCACCAGGCGTCGTAGCGGGCGATGCGGGCATTCTCGACCCCCGCCGCCTGGATCTTCTTGGCGCAGAGGATCACCCGCTTGAAGCGGATCTCGATGCCCAGCCAGTTCTGGTCCGGGTGGCGGGCCGACATGCCGGCGAGGAAGAAGCCGTTGCCGCTGCCGATCTCGAGGTGGAGGGGCCGGGCGGCGCCGAAGCACTCGTCCCACCGGTCGCGGAACTCGAGGGCCGTCTCGGCGGGCAGCACCGGGGGCCCGAACTCGCGGTGGAGCTTGAGGTAGGGGTTGAGGTCGGGGAGGGCGTAGTCCTCGGTGGGCCGGGGCACGAAGCGGCGGCGGCGGATGGTGCTCATGGGCGGCTCTCCTTGGGGCGGCCACTCTCGGCGTTGGCCTTCCACTCAGCGTTCTCGTCGGCGTAGAACTCTTTCTTCCAGACCGGCACCCGGGCCTTCAGCTCGTCGATGGCGAAGCGGCTCGCGGCGTAGGCCTCGTCCCGGTGGGGCGCGGACACCGCGATGGCCACGCTGGCCTCGCCGATGTCGACCCGTCCCGTGCGGTGGACCATGGCCACCCGCGCCCCGGGCCACCGGGCGGCGAGCTCGGCGCCGATGCGGGCCATCTCGGGCTCGGCCATCTCGGGGTAGGCCTCGTACTCGAGCCGCAGCACGCCGCGGCCGCCGAAGTTGTCGCGGGTCACGCCGGTGAAGAGCACGAGCCCCCCGGCGCCGGGGTGGGCCACGGCGGCCTGGACCGCCAGCAGGTCGATGGGCCCGTCGGTGACACGGAACATCTCAGCCCCCCCCGAGCGGCGGAATGAAGGCCAGCTCGGCGCCGGGCGCCAGCGGCGCGTCCGGGTCGACATAGGCGTGGTCGACGGCGTACATGACCCGGAGCCCCCCGGCAGCGAGGTCGGGGACGAGGCGGGCGAAGACCCGGGCGGGGGTGTCGCCCGGGCGCAGCGCCACGGCTTCTTCCTCGCAGCCGCGGCGCTCGCGGAGCACGGCGAAGTGGCGCACGAGCACCGAGGTCTCGGGAGCGGGAGACGGGGACGGCGGCGCAGGCGGCGCGGCCGGGGACGCTGGGCACATGGCGGGGCCTCCAGGGCGCTCCTGCTTAGCACGGCCCGGGGTGGTCTCCGCCCGGCGGCCCACCCGTCGCTCCGTCCCCCGGCAGCGGCCGCCCCGCCGGGGCGCTGGTAGACTGCGGCCGTGCTGCCGCCCTGCCCGCCCCCGCTCGCCCGCCGTGTTGCCACGGCCCTGCTGCGCCGCGCCCCGGCCGCCGTGATCGCGCTCGTGGCGCTGGCCGGGGGCTGCGCCGAGCCCGAGCCCGTGCTGCGGGGGGTCCAGGCCCAGCCCCTGCTCGAGGCGCCGGCACCCGCGGCCAGCGCCCCGGAAGAGACGACTGTCTATGAGCGTCCACCGGGCGTTCTCGTCGACATCCAGCACCTCACCTCCCGCCCCCTGGCCCAGGTGCGGGTGGCCCTGCGCGCACAGCTCGGCGCCCTCGTCCGGGCCGAAGCGCTGCCCGCGGGCCGGGGCGAAGAGCTCGTGCTGGAGCGGGGCCGGGTGCGCGCCCTCGACGGCCGCATCTACATGCTGGCCTTCGACACCCCCGAGCCCATGCGGCGCGCCCAGGTCATGGCCGCACTCGGGCTGCCCCCCCAGGTGGGCGAGTCGGTGCCCACCCACCGGGAGTACCGCCTCAACCACGAGCGGGGCTTCCGCCTCATCCGGATGATGCGCCAGAGCCGCCACAACGAGCTGGTCACGGCCGTCGAGGTCTGGAAGTGGCGCCCCGGCGAGCACACGAACCGGCGCTGAGCCCCGCGCCCCGGTCCCGCTTCGTCGGAATGGGCCCCCCGGGCTTGCCCCCGGGCGCCCGTCCGGCAAGATCATCCCCAGGGCCGCGCCGTGGGTGCCACGGTGTTGTCCCCGTCCTCCCCGCCCCGGCCGCGCCGTGCCCCCCGTCCGCCCCCGCCCCGCCCCCGCGCCCGCCTCCTGGCGGCGGGGCTGCGCTGCGCTCCTCGTCGGGGCGGCCGGCACGGGCCTGGCCGGGTGCAACGAGTTCGCCCTGCGGGACGCGCGCCCGACCGATCCGGCCCCGGTCCAGGTGACCGAGCGCTTCACCCAGGCCCCCCTGCCCCAGGTCGACATCCTCTGGGTGATCGACGGCACCCCCTCCATGGACTCGGCCCGGGGGGCCCTGCTCGAGGGGCTCGCGGGCTTCCTCGCCCGCCTCGACGACCAGAGCCTCTCCTGGCAGGTCGGCGTCACGAGCACCGATCTGGGCGGCGGGACCGGCGCGCCAGGCGCCCTGCTGGGCGACCCCTGGATCCTCACCCCCGCCACCCCCGGTGCCCAGGCGGTGCTCGACGCGACCATCCGCGGCCTCGCAGCGGGCGAGCCCTCCGGGGGCCTGGGCGCGGCGACGGCGGCCATCGGCCCCGCGCTGGGGGCGGGCCAGAACCGGGGCTTCCGTCGCGACAATGCCGCGCTGCACGTCATCTTCGTCTCCGACAGCGACGACGAGAGCGAGGGGCTGCTCGGGGCGGATCCCGTGGCCGCGTTCTTGGCTGTGCTCGCCGACGAGGAGGCCCGCACGGGCCGCAGCGCACGGGCCTCGGCGGTGGTGGGCGACGCGGGCACGGGCTGCAGCGGGCCCGACGGCACGGCCCTGCCCGGCGACCGCTACCTCGCCGTGGCCGACGCGACGGCGGGGGTCGTGGGCTCGATCTGCGACACCGCGCTCGGGCCGGTGGTGGAGGCGGTGGGCGCGGTCTCGGTGGACTGGAGCGCCCGCTTCCCCCTCCAGGACGTGCCCGAGGAGGGCACGGTCCAGGTCAGCGTCGACGGGCGCCTCGCGACCGCGGGCTGGTGGATCGAGACGACCCCCGACACGGGCGCCAGCGCGGCCGAGCAGGCCGTGCTGGTCTTCGCGTCGGCGCCCCCGGCCAGCGCCGAGATCCTCGTGCGCTACCAGCTCGGGGCGGCCCCATGAGCCGCGGGCGCCACGGCGGCTGGGCCCTCGTCCTCGGGGTGCTCGGCGCCACCGGGAGCCCGGCGGCCGCGGCCCCTCTGCTGCTGCTCGACTTCGACCAGGACGACGGCGGGCTGGTGGCCGGCGGCGACCCCCGCCAGTGGGAGTGGGGCACGGTGGACCCGACCATGGGACCGGGCACGGGCTGGCTCGGCGACCGGGCCTGGGCGACGCGCCTCGACGCCCCCACCATGCACGAGGCGGACGACTGGCTGGCCCTGCCCGCACTGCCCCTCGATCCCGAGGCGCGCACGGTGCTGCGGCTCGTCCACTGGACCGACATCGCGGGCCCGGGCGACAGCGGCCGCCTCGAGCACTGGGACGGGGCGGACTGGCAGACCCTCGCCCCCCTCTACGGCTACCCCGACCCCGCGGGCTTCGCGGGCCGCACGGACGGCTGGGCCGAGCACTGGTTCGACCTCACGGGCATCCCCGACCTCGACCGGCTGCGGCTGCGCTTCACCAGCGACGCCACCGGCTCGGCGCCGGGGTGGGTGCTCGGGGGCATCGAGCTGCGCGAGGGCGACCCGGTGCCGCCCCGGATCACGGTGGTGGAGGCCCCCGAAGACACGAGCGCGCTCGACCAGGACCACGACGTCCAGGTGCGCATCGAAGACGACCTCGGCGTGGCCTCCGCGACCCTGTGGTGGGTGGCCGAGGGCGGCGAGCGCACGGCCCAGGCCCTCAGCCCCGGCTTCGACGACCGCTGGGTCGGCAGCATCCCGCTCCAGGCCCCCGGCACGGCCGTGGTCTGGTGGGTGACGGCCACCGACGGCGAGAACGAGGCCACCACACCCGGCCAGAGCTTCCGGGTCTTTCTGCCCGGCCCGACCGGGCTCACGGGGCCGACCGCGCGGGTGGTCGACCAGACCGTGCCCCTCGCGTGGACGCCCCCCGACCTGGACTACCCGGTGCTGCGCTACCTCGTGTGGCGCGAGGACCAGCTCGCGGCGGCCACCACCGCGACCGAGGCCGAGGCCCGGGCCGCCGGTCCGGTCGACGCCTTCGCCGTGAGCGCACTGGTCCGCACCCCCCTCGGAGACTTCGAGAGCGACCGCTCCGAGGCCATCCTCGTCGATGTCGCCGTGCCCCGGATCACCGCCCTCCACCCAGACGGCGGCTGGCAGGGCGACCGGCTGCGGGTCGAGATCACGGGCGCCTACCTGCTGCTCGCCCCCGACGAGACCGCCGTGGATCTCGGACCGGGCATCGACGTGCAGTCCATCGAGGTGGTGGACGCCACCCGCCTCGTGGCCGAGCTGACGGTCGACCCCGACGCCGCGGTCGGCCCCCGCTCGGTGGTCGTGCACAGCGGCGCGGTCTCGGCCCTGGGCGCGGGCGCCTTCACCGTGACCGACGGCGCCACCCGCCCGCGCCTCACGGCCCTCGAGCCGGCCGAGCTCGTCCAGGGGGCCCACAGCGTCCACACCCTCAGCCTCTCGGCCCCGCCGGAGTCACTGCCCGAGATCGACCTGGGCGACGGCATCGTGGTCGAGTCCATCGCCCCCCTGGACGACGAGGGACGCCAGCTCTCCCTCCAGCTCGCCGCCGCACCGGACGCCGCACCGGGGCCCCGGCCCCTCGTGGCCGACGACGGGGTCCGGGAGCTCGCGGGGGTCACGCTGACCGGGCGGCGGCCCCCGGCGGCGGCCGGCCGGGTCTGCAGCGCCACCGGCGGACCGGTGGGCGGGCTCGTGGGCGCGGTGCTGGCCGGGCTCGCGGCGGCGCTCCGGCGGCCCCGCAAAACCGGGCTCAGGGCGCCGCGAGGAAGGGGTCCTCGGCCACGGCGCTGAGGAACCAGCCCAGGCCAAAGCTGACGAAGGTCTCGTCGCTGGGGGCGTTTCGGGCCCAGACCGCCCGGCCCCAGCCGAGGGTCAGGGAGGGCCGGCCCGCGTCGCCGGCCACCATCAGCTTCGCCCCGGCCCGCAGCTGGGAGGTCTGGAGCTGTGCCCAGGCATTGGGCGCGCCCAGCGGGATGTCGGCGAGCGCCGCGCCGGCGAGGCGGTGGTGGCCGCCGAGCTCGAGGCCGAGGCCCAGGCGCCCCCGGGGCGAGACCATGGCCGCGAGGCTCCCGCGCAGCTCGTCGCCCGGACGGGCCGCGGCGCCCTCGCCCTCGAGGGGGGCCCGCAGCGCATAGAGGGCCGTGAGGTGGGCCCGGTACCAGCCGCCATCGGGGCCGAGGGGCGCCGCCCGCCCCGTCGAGAGGCCGCCGAAGGCGTCGGACTGGCCCTCGCCCAGGTTGGTGAGCCGACCGCGGAGGTGGGCGTTGTGTTCGCCGGTCTCGGCGCCCAGGACGAGGCTCAGGGTGAGCGGGGGGCGGAAGACCTCGTCGACGAGGCGGAACTTGGCGCGGGCCGAGATGCGCCCGAGGCCGGTCGTGTCGGCGCACCAGTCCCGGGCGGGGGGCGCAGCACAGGCGCCCGCCCCCGGGGCGTCCACCCGCACGGTGTGGACCGGGAGCTGGACCTCGACCTCGACGCCCTCGCGCAGGCCCACCGACCACACCCCGAGGAAGCCGCCCCGGCTGACGCCCATGCCCATGTCGCTATCGGCGTCCCCGTCGGCTTCGTAGCGGGTCCAGCGGCTCCAGTCGCCGCCGGCGTAGATCGAGTGGTCGCCCGAAGAGAGGGTCCACGGGCCGTCGCCGGCGCGCGCCGGGCGGCTGGCGAGGCCCCCGGCCAGGGCCAGGGCGAGCGCCGGGGCCCAGGGGGCGGTGCGGCAGCGGAAGGGAGGCATCGGGCGACCTCGCCGAGAGGAGGCAACGGGAGACGCGACCGGGGACGCCCCGGCCACCGCCGAGGCTACCCGATCACCGCGGGCCCCGGCGGGCGGCAGCGGGCGGGGCCGGGCCCGGGCTGCACACCCGGGGTCGCCCTCGGTACACTCAGAGATCCCCGTCCGGGGGGGCCGGCCCCCTCCGCTCCCCGGGCGCCCGAGGTGTCCCTGTCGCAGCCCCCGCTCGCCGTCGCCCCGCCCCTGCCCGTCTGCCCGGGCTGTGGCGCCCAGCGGGCGGCTGACGACGAGAGCTGCCGGCGCTGCGCCCTGCCCCGGCCGCTCGCCGGGTGGACCATCCAGCCTCGGGTGGGCGAAGAGATGCGCGGCCTCGAGGGCTTCCGCATGGGCGCGCCCCTCCACCCCCACGGCCCCGTGCTCCGCACCCGGGTGGCCGGCCCCCCGGCGCGCCCCGGGGGCCCGCCCCTCGCCGCCATCGCCCTCCAGGTCAGCGAGAAGGGCCTCTTTGCCGAGATGGACGCCCGCAGCAGCGCCCTCGCCGGCGTGCGCCACCCCGCCGTGCCCGCCGTGGCCAGCACGGGGCGCTTCCCCGGCCGCCCCACCCGGGTCGAGCAGCACGTGCCGGGCGAGACGGT
>CAXQUZ010000170.1:0-18723 GCA_964226865.1 Myxococcota bacterium
CTGGGGGTCGCGGACCTCGTAGACCGCGGCCATGCCGCCCCGGGCCACGTGGCGCACGACCCGGTAGGGCCCCACACGTTCGGGGCTGTCGGCGACCGGAGCGGGAGGGGGGCTGGGCACCGCCCGAGCATATCCCCCGGCGCCCCCCGGGGCCGCGTCCGACAGCGAGCTCCCGGTGTGGCCGCCTGCCGCCTCTCATGGCCCGCGTCCGCCGCGCCGTTCTCCGGGGTGTCCGCTCCCCGCCGGGGAGCCCCGCCCCCCGTGGAGCCTCCATGTCCCGTCTCATCTCGTCCGCTGCCCTGGTCGCCCTCCTCCTCCCAGCCAGCGCCGCGGCCGCCACCGCCGTGGTCGGCAGCTCGGACGGCGCCACCCACGCGACCATCGCCGCGGCCCTCGCCGACACCCCGCCCTCCGAAGACCTCGAGATCATCCTCGGTG
Source organism: Myxococcota bacterium (assembly GCA_964226865.1). Taxonomy (GTDB): domain Bacteria; phylum Myxococcota_A; class UBA796; order UBA796; family UBA2385; genus CAXQUZ01. The sequence goes on from CAXQUZ010000170.1 coordinate 439, forward strand.
CGGGCGACTGGCCCCAGGTCCAGCTCAGCGAGGCCCGCGCCGTGCTCATCCGCGGCGAGAACGCCCTCGACACCTCCCTCGAGGGCGTGGTCGTCGATCACCCCGACGCCGTGCTCTCGGTCATCGGGGTGCGCATCACCGAGGCGGGCGCCCAGGTCGGGCCGGGCACCCTCGGCGTCGGCGAGACCCTCTTCGCCCAGGCCGACGCCACGAGCCCCGTGCCCGCGATCACCGTGGGCGCCGGCGGCCAGCTCCACGCCGCCCGGGTGCTCGTGGACGAGTGGCAGAACCCCGGTGGCGCCTTCGTCTTCGAGGCCGACAGCGCCGCCGAGATCCGAGACGTGGCCTTCCACGGCCGCGCCGTCGCCGACGGCCCGGCGCTGCGGGTCCAGGGCGGGGCGCTCTTTGGTGAGAACATCGACATCATCGGTGGTCGCGCGGCCCGCGGGGCGGGCCTCCAGCTCGAGCAGGGCTCGGCGGTGGTCCGCGACCTCATCGTGCGCGAGGCCGAGGCCGACGTGGGCGCGGCCGTCTGGATCGGCGGCGGCACGGCCTACCTCACCGACGTCGAGCTGCGCGAGAACCACGCCGGCACGGGCGGCCAGCTCGCCGTGGACGGCGGCACCCTCACCCTGACCCGCGGCCGGCTCTACGACGGCGAGGCCGGCATCGGCGGGGCCTTCTGGGTGGGGTCGGGCATGGCCACCTTCCAGAACGTGCTGTTCTGGGGCCACACCGCCCAGGGCCGGGCCGGCACGGGCGCGGTCGACGGCGGCACCGTGGTGGTGCGCCAGGCCAATGTCCACGGCAGCGTCGGCCCCGCGGTGGGCGGCTTCGACGTGCGCGGCGGCGATCTCACGGTCGCCAGCTCCATCTTCACCTTCATCGACGGCCAGGCCATGGCGGGGGCCGGCGGCGGGGAGGTCCTCCTCGAAGACAGCCTGCTGTGGGGTGTTCTCGCATCTGAGCCCGTCGGCACGGGGGTGGGCTGGGAGATCAACGGCACGGTCCAGGACCCGCGCATGCGGGGCGCCGCGGCGGGCGACTTCGCGCTGCTGGCCGACTCTCCGGCCCTCGACCGCGGGATCGGTGGTGCGCAGGACAACGACGGCACGGCCGCCGACCTCGGCATGTACGGCGGCAGCTGGGCCTGGGAGATGGTGGACGGCGACGGTGACGGCTTCGTGGATGGCCGGGACTGCGACGACGCCGACCCCACGGTGCACGAGGAGGCCGACGACCACCTCTACGACGGCATCGACCAGGACTGTGATGGCCGGTCGGACTACGACCAGGACCGGGACGGCTTCGAGGCGGCGGCCTTTGGCGGCACCGACTGCGACGACACCGACGCCGCGGTCTTCCCCGGCGCCCGCGAGGGCGGGGTCGACGGCATTGACCAGGACTGCGACGGCGAGGACGCCCCGGACCGGGACGGCGACGGCTGGGTCGCGACCCTCGACTGCGACGACACCGACCCGGGTGTGAACCCGGACGCCCGGGAGGACTGGTACGACGGCGTCGACCAGGACTGCTCCGGCGGCTCGGACTACGACCGGGACGGCGACGGCGCCGAGTCCTGGGGCTACGGCGGCACGGACTGCGACGACAACGACAGCTCGGTGGGCCCCGAGGCCGCCGAGGTGGCGGGCGACGGCCGCGACCAGGACTGCGACGGCGAGGACCTTCAGCCCGACACGGGCTCCGATGCCGCGGCGGCTGCCGAGGCGGCGGACGGAGCGGGCGACGAGACCACCTCGGCTCCCGATCCGGCGACCGGTGCCGCGGCGGACGCGCCCGCGAGCACCTTCGCCAAGACGGGCGGCTGCTCGGTGGCGGGCGCCGCCGGGGCGGCCGGGGGCATGCTCCCGCTGGTGCTCGGCCTCGTCGGCGTGCTGCGCCGCCGCGACTGAGCTCGGCTCACCACGACACGGCGGTCTGGCGCGGGTCGTCCGGGTGGATGGCCTTGACCCAGTCGAAGGCCCCGCCCTCCACCACGGGGGGCGGGGCCGTGCTGCGCACCCACGCCTGGGCCGCGGCGACGGTGGGGAAGCGCAGGGCGTAGCCCTCCGACCAGCGCAGCAGCGGCGGGGCCGGCGGTGCAGGGAGGCCCCCGTCGGTGTTGACGAGCAGGATGGTCACGGCATCCTCGCGGGCCTGGAGCCGGTCGGCCGGGGCGCCCTGGAGCACCATCGAGAGCACGGTGGGGCCCGGCTCGACGCCCACCGGGTCGCCGTACCAGGCGGCGTCCACCCGCACGGCCGGCGCCTCGGCAACGGCCGCCCAGAGCGCCCGCGCCCGGGCGTCGGTGGCCGCGGGGCCCCCGTCGCTGGCGGGGGGAGTGGGCCGGGGCAGCAGCAGGGGCAGGACCAGTGCCGCCGCGGCCGCCACGGGCCAGTGCCGGGCGGCGCCGAGGGCGACGAGCACGGCCATGGGCGCGGCGAGCACCCGGAGGTGGTAGGGACGCAGCGAGGCGACCGCGAGCCCGAGCAGCACGAGCCCGATCCCGGTGAGCAGCGCCCAGGCGGCGGCCCCCCGGGCCCGGCGTGGTCCCCCCGGGAGCAGGGCGGCCCCGGCGGCCAGGGCGAGCAGAAGGGGGGCGAGCCAGCCTCCGGGAATGTCGACCCAGAAGCGATCGTGGACGGCACGCACGAGAAAGTCGGCCGGTCCCAGGCCCGGCTCGCTCGAGCCGCTGGCGACCGTGCCGAGGCAGGCCAGCGCTCCCTGGCCGCACTGGGCGAGGCGCCAGAGCCAGGCGGCCCGGGGCAGCAACAGCAGCGCGCCGAGACCCACCGCGGCCCCGAGTGCGCGGCGCTGGGGCCCGGCCGAAGACCGGGCGAGGCCCACGAGCGCGCCGGCGAGCGCACCGGCGAGGCAGCCCCCGGCCATGGGGTGCTGGCCGGCGGCCCCGACCAGGGCGGCGGCGGCGAGGGCGGCGCCCGGACCGGCGGGCTGGCGCAGGTGGAGCGCGAGTCCGACCGTGGCCAGGGCCACCAGCTCGGGCGCGCCATAGCCCCGGAAGGCGATGAGGAGGGTGTCGAGCAGCCCCGGATCCACGGCCAGCATCGTCCCGGCGAGGGCGGCGGCGGCGAGGCGGCCCGGGCCGGCCTCGGCGCAGAGCCCCGCTGCGAGCCCGCCGAGGGGCGCCACGAGGGCCCCCATGGCGACCCGCACCTGGGCCGCACCCTCGAGAGAGCCGCCCAGCAGCACCGGGGGCAGCCCGAAGAGCCAGAGGCTGTGGCCTCCCTCGGGGTTGGGCGGCACGGGCGCCCCGCCGTGCAGCAGGGCCAGCGCCGCCGACCACTGGCCCAGCCCGTCGCTGCCCAGGTTCAGCTCGGCGGCCAGCGGCCAGCGCCAGGCCAGGGCCAGGAGCCAGACCGCCGCCAGCACCAGGGCGAGGGGGAAGGGGGTCACCGCCGCATCATGCCAGGGCGGCGGGGCGGGCCCCGGCGGCCGGGTCTCAGGCCTCGTCGCCCATGCCCAGCTTGCCGGCCACGTCGTCGGTCATGCGCCCGTGGATGGCCGTCGCCAGGTCGCGCTCGATGCGGCGCTGGGCGAAGGGGGCCGTCATGCTGTCGACCTCTTCGCCGATGTCGAGGATGGCGCGCCGGTCGTCGCCCTGGAGGGCGGCCTCGAGGCGCTTCATCGCGCTGACGAAGCGGTCGCCTTCGTCCGCCTCGAGCAGGGCGGCGTCGTTGGCCAGGGCCTTGCGCAGGGAGTGGAGGATCTGCTCGCCCTCGATGCGGGCGTCGATGAGCAGCCGGTCCTCGATGTCTTCCTCGGCGTGGTCGATCGCGTCTTCGAGCATCTGCTCGATCTCTTCGTCGGGCAGGCCGTAGGTGGGCCGCACCTCGATCTCGGCCCGCTCGCCGGTGTGCTCCTCGGTGGCGCTCACCCGCATCAGCCCGTCGGCGTCGACCATGAAGTCGACCCGCACCCGGGGGATGCCCGCGGGCATCTCGGGAATGCGGAGCTTGAAGCGGCCGAGGGAGCGGTTGTGGGCCGCCAGCTCGCGCTCCCCCTGCACCACGTGCAGCTCGACGTGGGTCTGGTCGTCGACGTGGGTGGTGAAGGTCTGGCTGGCCGTGGCCGGGATGGAGCTGGTGCGCGGGATGAGGCGCTCGGTCGTCCCGCCCATCATCTCGATGCCCAGGGAGAGGGGCACCACGTCGATGAGCAGCATGTCGTCGGCGATGTTCGAGCGACCGGACAGGATGTCGGCCTGGACGGCGGCGCCGATGGCCACGACCTGGTCGGGATCGAGGTCGCAGTGGGGGGGGCGGCCGAAGAGCTCGGCCACGAAGCGCCGCACCAGGGGCACCCGGGTCGAGCCGCCCACGAGCACCACCTCGTCGATGTCACCGGGGGCCAGCTCGGCGTCGGCGAGGGCCTGGCGGCAGGCCTCGCCCGTGCGGGCGACGAGCTTGGCGATGAGCTGCTCGAAGGTGGCCCGGTCGATGGCGGCCTCGATGGCCTGGCCCGCGAGCTCGGTGCGGATCACCGTGCTCTCGGCGTCGGTGAGCGCGCGCTTGGCGGCCTCGGCGGCCCGGACGGCCGTGCGGAAGGTCGCGCCGTCCGCGTCGGCGATGCCGGCCTGGGCCAGCAGCAAATCGGCCAGGGCCTGGTCGAAGTCGTCGCCGCCGAGGTGGGTGTCGCCGGCGGTCGAGAGCACCTGGAAGATGCCGTCGTCCAGCTCGAGGATGGAGATGTCGAAGGTGCCGCCGCCGAGGTCGTAGACGGCCACCCGCTGGCCGGTCTGGGCCTTGTCGAGACCGTAGGCCAGGGCCGCGGCGGTGGGCTCGTTGAGCAGCCGGAGCACCTCGATGCCGGCCACCCGGGCGGCGTCGCGGGTCGCCTGGCGCTGGGCGTCGTCGAAGTAGGCGGGCACCGTGATCACGGCGCCGCCGGGGCGCGAGAAGAGGCACTCCTCGGCCCGGGCATGGAGCAGCCGCAGCACGAAGCTCGACAGCTCGACCGGGGTCACCTGGCGCGGCCCGACGCGGAAGCGCACCATGCCCTCGGGGTCGTCGATCATCGGGTAGCGGAAGCGCCGGGCCTCTTCGCGGACGTCGTCGGCCCCGCGCCCCATGAAGCGCTTGAAGCTGGTGAAGGTGATGCCGTCGGGCACCCCCGCGTCGCCCAGGGCCGCTGCGCCCACCGCCTTCGGGATGCCGTCGGTGCCGTAGCGCACGGCCGAGGGCACCAGCGCCTGCTCGTCGTCGTCGAGCAGGCAGCGGGGGGTGTCGCCGAGCACGACGGCGACGAGGGAGTGGGTGGTGCCGAGATCGATGCCGATGTTGGGCATCGGGCCTCCTTCCCGTCGCCCGGTGGTGGGCCGTCGACGGTGCGAGCGGGGTGGGGGAGCGGCCGGGGGCCGGCGGGCTCAGGCCGGGCCGACGAGCGACCGGGCCGTGTCGATGTACTTCATGCGGGCCAGCAGCGGCACGACGCCCTCGAGGCCGCCGGTGCCGGCCTCCCAGTCCGCGAAGATGCGCGCGAGGCCGGCGTCGACCTCGGCGGCGAGGCGCGCGGTGGCCGTGCGCACCCGCTCGGGCTCTTCGTCCGCAGCCATCTGCAGCTCGAAGATCTCGTCGAGGAAGTCGGGGTCCGTGGGGCCGCCGCGCTCGGGCAGGGTCGGTCGCCCGGTCGCCAGGTACAGGGCCCGGGCGGTCGGGTCCTTGAGCACCCGGCGGGCCTCGTTGATGCTCGCCGTCCACTGGAGGGCGAGCTGGCGCTGGCTGGCCTCTTTGCCGGCGAAGCGGTCCGGGTGGACGCGCCGCTGGAGGCCGCGCCAGGCCCGCTCGACCGCACGGGGATCGAGCTGCCAGCTGCGGGGGAGGCCGAGCAGGGCGAAGTGGTCCAGGTCGCGGCGCAGCTTCTGCACGACGCCACAGCCCGCACACACGGGCCCCTGGACTGCTTCATGGCAGTTCCAGCAGGTCATGGGTCCGGTCTCCTCGGCGGGGGCTCAGAGCGTGAACGAGTCGCCGCAGGAGCAGGAGCGGTTGGACAGCGGGTTCCGGAACACGAAGCCCGTCTTGACCATGGTCTTCTCGAAGTCGAGCTCGGAGCCGTTGACGAAGAGGTAGCTCTTGCGGTCGACGGCGACGGTGACCTGCTCGTCGTCGAAGGCGAAGATCTTGTCTTTGGGCTCAGGCTTGTCGACCAGGTCCATCCAGTAGGTCAGACCGGAGCAGCCACCGCCCCGCACACCCACGCGCAGCACGGCGTCCGGGGTCTGGCGACGCTTCTTGAGCTTCCGCACCCGCTCGGCTGCGACGGGGCTGATGGTGATGGCCACGGGTCCTCCAGCGGCACGGGCACGGGGCGACTCAGGCCTCGGTGCTCGTGCCCTTCTTCGTGCGGTAGTCGGCAATGGCGGCCTTGATCGCGTCCTCGGCGAGCACCGAGCAGTGGATCTTGACGGGGGGAAGGGCCAGCTCGCGAGCGATCTCGGCGTTCTGGAGCTTCTCGGCGTCTTCCACGCTCTTGCCCTTGACCATGGTGGTCACAAGCGAGCTGGACGCGATGGCGGAGCCGCAGCCGAAGGTCTTGAACTTGGCATCCTCGATGATGCCATCGTCGTTGATCTTGAGTTGCAGCTTCATCACATCGCCACAGGCCGGGGCGCCGACGAGGCCGGTGCCGACGCTGGGGTCGCTCTTGTCGAGGCTGCCGACGTTCTGGGGGTTCTCGTAGTGGTCGATGACCTTCTGGCTGTAGGCCATGGGTGCCTTCCGGGGTCAGGGGGGGAGTGCGGGGGCGGTTGGGGCGGCCGACGCGGCGCTCAGTGGGCGTCCCACTGGATGCTCTTGAGGTCGACGCCTTCCTTCACCATCTCGTAGAGGGGGCTCATCTCGCGGAGGAAGCGGACCTTCTCGGTGATGAGCGCGAGGGCGTGGTCGACCTCGGCCTCGGTGTTGAAGCGGCCCAGTCCGAAGCGGATGGAGGTGTGGGCCAGCTCGACGTCGACGCCGAGCGCCCGGAGCACGTAGCTGGGCTCGAGGCTGGCCGAGGTGCAGGCCGAGCCGGAGGAGCAGGCGATCTGCTTGATGCCCATCATCATGGCCTCGCCCTCGACATAGGCGAAGCTGACGTTGAGGTTGTTGCAGAGGCGGTGTTCCCAGGAGCCGTTGAGGTAGAGCTCGTCGAGGTTCTCCTGGAGGCCGGCCCAGAGGCGGTCGCGCAGGGCGCGGATCTTGTCGACCTCGCCGCTCTCGATGGACTCCCGGGCCAGCTCGGCGGCCTTGCCGAGGCCCACGATCTGGTGGGTGGGGAGGGTGCCGCTGCGCATGCCGCGCTCGTGGCCGCCGCCGTCGATGATGGCCTGGACCCGGACGCGCGGGCGGCCGCGGCGCACGAAGAGGGCGCCGATGCCCTTGGGGCCGTACATCTTGTGGGCCGAGATGCTCAGCAGGTCGATGTTGAGCGCGCGGACGTCGATCTTCTCGTAGGCGAGGGCCTGGACGGCGTCGCAGTGGAAGAGCACGCCCTTCTCGCGGCAGAGGGCGCCGATCTCGGCGATGGGCTGGATGACGCCGATCTCGTTGTTGGCGTACATCACGCTCACGAGCACGGTGTCGTCGCGCAGGGCGGCGGCCAGCTCGTCGAGGCGGATGCGCCCGTCCTCGCCCACGCCCAGGTAGGTGACCTCCCAGCCGTCGCGCTCGAGGGCGTGGCAGGAGTCGAGGATGGCCTTGTGCTCGGTGGCCACCGTCACGATGTGCTTGCCCTTGCGGGCGTAGTGGTGGGCGACGCCCTTGATGGCGAGGTTGTCGGACTCGGTCGCGCCGCTCGTGAAGACGATCTCCTTGGCGGTCGCACCGATGAGCTGGGCGACCTGCTCCCGGGCGAGCTCGACGGCCTCCTTGGCAGCCCAGCCGAAGGCGTGGGTGCGGCTGGCGGGGTTGCCGAAGCGCTCGAAGAGCCACGGCACCATCGCCTCGACGACCCGGGGGTCGCAGGGGGTGGTGGCGTTGTTGTCGAAGTAGATCGGCAGGGCGACGTCGCTGGGCGCGGTGGGGGTCGCAGACATCGGAAACCTCGGGAGAGAGCGGGCTCAGGCCGGATCTTGCACGGCGAGGACCAAGCGCGGCGTGGGCACGTCGCGGTGGGCCTCGTCGTCGCAGGAGCGGCAGGCGGCGCGGGAGGTGGAGGGAGAACAGGACTGGCAGGTGGAAAGATAGGCCAGGCTCTCGGTGAGCTCGCCCTGGAGGGCGTCGAGGCGGGCGATCGACTGGCGGGTCTCGAGCAGCTTGCGGGCGTAGAAGGCCCGGAGCTGCTCCATCGCGCGGGGGCCGCTGTCTTCGTCCTGGAGGGCGCTCAGGAAGTCGCGGATCTCCGTCAGGGAGAAGCCCAGATCCTGGAGGCGGTCGATCCAGTGGATGCGGATGCGCGCGTTGTTGTCGTACTGGCGGAAGCCGCCAGGGGTGCGCTTGACGGGCATGAGCAGCCCGAGCTCCTCATAGAAGCGGATGGCGCGCACGGTCTTCCCGGTCTCGCGGGCCAGCGTGCCGACCTTGAGCAGGCGCTGGCTGCTCGACGGCGCGGGCGGGGCCGGGCGAAGGGACGACGGCTGGGGTTGGCGGTCGGTGCTCATGGGCGGACGGTAACCTGACTCTTACGTTAGGGTAGGAGTCGAGCCCAAGAAAGCTTCCCTTATCGTCAGGGTCTGGCCCGGGCGGGGCCGGCCCGGGCGCCGGCAGTGGCGCGCTGGGCGGGATCCGGGGGACGGGGACGCCAGGGCTGGCGGCGCAGGGGGCGGGCGCGTCCCCACCAGTCCACCGCCGCGACGGTGAGCCCCGTGGCCCCGAGGCGCACCCGGATCGTGCCGTCCTGGTCGGTGCGGGCCCAGCGGCTGCCCTGCCACCGGGCGAGGGCCGCGGGGTGGGGGTGGCCGAAGCGGTTGCCCCGGCCGCAGCTCACGACAACCCAGGCCGGGCGGGTGGCCGCCACGAGGGCCGGGGTGGACGACGAGCGGCTGCCGTGGTGGGGGGCCTTCACCACGTCCACGGGGCCGAGGTGGGGGGCGAGCCAGGCCTCAGCCTCGTCTTCGATGTCGCCGGTCAGCAGCACCCGGCGGCCCGCGTGGGCGACCACCAAGACAAGGCTCTCGTTGTTCACCCGCCGGCGCGCCCGGGGCTGGAAGCCGGGCCGGGGGTGGAGCACGGAGAGGCCCTCCCGCACGGGACCGCCGTCTTGGGGGAGCCGCACCGTGGCCCCGGCCGCGAGGCCCGCCCGCCAGAGGACCAGCAGGGGATCGTCCGGATCCACGGGGCGCCGGGGCAGCCACAGCTCGTCGACCGGCAGTGCCGCGAGAACGGGCAGCAGGCCGCCGTGGTGGTCGGGGTGGGCGTGGCTCAGGGCGACGGCCTCGAGGCGGTGGATGCCCTGGCGCCGCAGCCAGCGCAGCAGCTCGTCGCCGGGCGGTCCGCCGTCGACCAGCCACCGGTCGCCGTCCGGCCAGCGCACCAGGGCGGCGTCCCCCTGGCCGATGTCGAGGAAGTCGACCTGGAGCACGCCCGCGGGCACCGTGCCCAGCCCGAAGACGAGGCTCCCGACCAGCAGGGCGTCGGCGAGGCCGGCCCGCAGCAGGGGCAGCACCGCGGCGAGCAGCACGGCGCCGAGGGGGCCGAGGGCCGGGTGGAGGGGCGGGCGGTCGAGCAGGGCGAGGGTCCCGAGGGCCACGGTGAGCGCCCCGTCGACCAGCGGCAGCAGCAGCCCCGCCAGGAGCGCGCTGCGATCACAGAGCAGGGCGCCGGGCACCACCACCGTGCCCACGAGGGGCGTCACCAGCAGGTTGGCCAGCGGTGCGGTCCACGACAGCTCTTGGAGCTGCCAGGCGACGACGGGCAGGGTGCCGAGGGAGGCCCCCACGGTCACCCGCAGGGCGGCCAGGGGCAGGCGCAGCGCGGCCGGCCAGCGCCGCGGGGGGGCGAGGGGGGCCGTGAGGAGGATCCCGGCCACCGCGAGAAAGCTGAGCTGGAAGCCCAGGCTCGCCGGGCTCGCGGGCTCGGCCAGGGAGAGCAGCAGGGCCGCACCGCCGAGCAGGGCGCCCGGATCGGGCCGGCGCCCGAGCAGGGCCGCGAGGGTGGCGCCGGCGACCATCAGGACGGCGCGGGCGGCCGACGGGGGCCAGCCCACCAGCCCGGCGTAGGCGGCGGCGGTGGCCACGGCGAGGCCGGCGGGCACCAGCTGGGTCGTCCGCCACGCGGCGGTGGGGCCGAAGGGGCTGGCCAGGAGCCGGCCCAGCCCCCAGGCGAGGCCGGCCACGAGGCCGATGTGGAGGCCGCTGATCGCGAGGAGGTGGGCCGTGCCCGTGCGGCGCAGCAGGCCCCGGGTGGCATCGGAGAGCCCGGCGCGCTGGCCCCGGGCCAGGGCCCGCAGCATGCCGGCGTGCGCGGACGCGTCGAGGGGGGAGGGGCCGTCGGCGGCGGGCGCCGAGAGGGTGCGCCACCACCGGGCCTGGATCGCCCGGGCCCCCCGCCGGAGGTCGAGGGCGCCGGCCCGGGGGCTGCCCGAGAGCCCCGGGGCCACGGTCGCCGCGGGGCCCCGCACCGCCACGACGCTGCCCAGGGCGGGGGCGGGCCAGCGGTCGACCCGGAGCCGGCCTGCCGGGGTCTCCAGCTCGGTGCGGATGCCGCTGACGGCGACCACCTCGCCGATGAGGCCGGCGGTGGCGACGGTGGCGGGGGGCGGCGCCGGCACGAGCGCGGCCCGCCCGAGGCCGAGCAGCACGAGGGCCGGCCCGAGGGCGCACCAGGCGAGGGCCCGCCGGGGGGCGAGGGCGCCGAGCAGTCCCAGGGCGGCCGCGGCGGCGAGGAGAGGGGCCGGGGCCGGACGCCCGAGGGGCAGCCAGCTGAGGCAGCCCAGCACGACCAGCACCCCGGCGAGCAGCAGGGGGACGGGGCGCAGGGCGGGCGGGGGTGCAGGGCGGGGCATGGCGGATCCGGTGCAGGGGCCGGGGCGCCTTGCAGGGCCTGTGCCGACGCCAAGCCTCTGATCCACCGGGGTTGGGAGGTGTGGCGGGGGTGACGATCGTCAGCCGGTCGCCGACGACTGTCGTCAGGTCGGGCCGGGCGCGGGCGGCGGGCCCCAGCCGCCGCCGCCCGGGGTGCGCACCCGGAGCCGTGCGCCCGCCCGGAGGGCCGCCGTGCCGACGAGGGGGCGCCAGGCCGCCACCGGGCCGGGCTCCCAGACCGCGTCCTCGCCCGGAAGTCCCGCGGCGCCGCCAGCCGCCCCGGGAGCCCCTGCCCGGCGCCGCTCGGCCATCATGCTGACGACCACGTCCTCCTGGAACTCCCACTCCTTCTCGATGCCGTCCCCGCCGGGCCACCGCCCCGCCCCGCCGTTGCCCTGGCGCCGGGCCAGCCGCCGCAACAGCACGGGAAAGCGGCGCTCGAGGGCCTCGACATCGGTGGCGCGGGTGTTGGTCATGTGGACCTGGACGGCGCTGCGTCCCGCGCGTCCGGGCCCCGCGCCCATGCCACCGGCGATGGTCTCGTACCAGGCGCCCGCTGCGGTGCCGACGGTGAGGTTGTTCATCGTGCCCTGGGAGGCCGCCGAGAGCCCGAGCGCCCGGAGCAGCGCGTCGGCGAGGCGCTGGCTGGTCTCGACGTTGCCGCCCGCCACCGCGGCGGGCCACTGGGGCGCCAGCAGCCCGCCCGGGGAGACCGAGAGCGTGACGGGGGCGAGGGTGCCCTCGCTCAGGGGCAGCCCCGCCGGCTGGAGGCAGCGCAGCACGTAGAGCAGCACGGCCCGGGCGACCGCAGCGGGGGTGTTCCGGTTGCCCGGGTGGGCGGGGGCGTCGATGGCCACGGTGGCGCCGCCGGGCGTGGCCCGCAGGCGCAGGGTGAGCCGGGTGCCGTCGTCGAGGCGCTCTTCGGCGCAGACCTCGGCCGGCAGACCCGCGAGCAGCCGGGCGAGCACCGCCGCGCCGCTCGCCCGGGCCGCCTCGTGGAGGTGGACGAGCTGGCGGGAGAGGACCCCGGGCCCGAGGCGGGCGTCGAGCTGGCGCAGCGCCGTCCGGCCCGCGGCACAGGCGGCCACCTGGGCCTCGAGATCCGCCACCACCGTCTCGGGCTCGCGGCAGCCCGGCAGGGGGGGCGGCACCAGCCGGCCCAGGTGCACGAGCCGGTGGGCCTCGATGAGGATGCCCTCCTCGTCGATGTGTTCGGCATGGGCGGGCATCGAGCCGGGCTGGCTGCCGCCCACGTCGATGTGGTGGCCCCGGCAGCCCACGTGCCCCAGCAGGGTGCCGTCGTCCGCGTGGACGGGGGCGACGACGGTGATGTCGGGCAGGTGAGAGCCGCCGCGGTAGGGGTCGTTGGTGGCCCACACCTCGCCCGGCGCCAGCGGCCCCCGGGCCATCAGGGCCCGCAGGCTCTCGCCCATGGCGCCGAGGTGGACGGGCACGTGGGGCGCGTTGGCGACCAGCCGGCCCGCCGCGTCGAAGACGGCGCAGGAGAAGTCCTGGCGCTCGCGGATGCTCACCGACCGGGCGAGCCGCGCGAGGCGGGCGCCCATCTGCTCGGCCACGGCGGCGAGGCGCGCTCCGAAGATGGCCGTGTCGCGGGGATCTGCGGCGGTGCCGAGGCGGCCGCGGGTGGGCTGGTGGTCGTCGAGAAGCAGGCAGTGGGGTGCGCAGCGCACGGACCAGCCGCGCTCGATGACGACGGTGCAGCCCGGTCCCCGCACCAGGGCCGGTCCGGTGAGCCCTTCGAGGTTGGCTGTGTCGAAGATGTCGATGAGCGGGACATCACAGGGCCCATCGAACCAGGCCCGCACCCGCCGGGGGGGCGCTGGGGCGCGGGGGCGGACCGGGGGCAGCGGTCCCGTGGGGGTGGTCGTGGCCACCCGCAGCTCGACCAGCTCGACGGGCTGGTCGGGGCGGGCGAAGCCCAGCTCCTGGGCGTGGAGGGCATCGAAGCGGTCGCGCAGGGCGCCCGGTGGCAGCCGCGGCAGGCCGGCCCCCGCCGGTGCCCGGGCGGCGAGGTCTGCCAGCTCGTCGGGCCCGAGCTCGAGGGGCAGCAGGGCGCCCGTGCCCACGACCCGGCAGCCGAGCTGGAGCGTGGGCGGGGCTGCGGGCGGGGACGGGAGTGCGGCGAGCACGGCCGCGAGGCCCCGGTCCAGGGGCCACACCCGCTCGCGGCGCTCTCCGGCGATGCCCACACCGACGGCCGAGAAGCCCCCGGCCAGCAGCGGCAGCACCACCCGGTCGATGCCCAGCTGGCGGGCGACCCCGGTGGCGTGGCCCGGGCCCGCCCCCCCGAAGGCCACCAGCGCGCCGTCGCGGGGATCGAGGCCCCGGGCGGCGGCCAGGGCCTGGACGGCCCGGGCCATGGTCGCGTGGGCCACCGCGCGGAAGTCGGTGGCGATGGCCTCGACGCTGCGATCGGGATCCAGGGCCTGGAGGGCGGCCCGGGCGGCGGCCAGGTCGAGGGGCTGGTCGGCCGCCGGGCCACAGACCGCGGGAAAGTCGGGCAGGCGCCCGAGCACGGCCTCGCAGTCGGTCACCGTGGGCGGCCCACCGCGGCCGTAGCAGGCCGGTCCGGGCCGGGCGCCGGCGCTGTCGGGGCCCACCTGGTAGAGGCCGCCCTGGTGGCGCAGCCGGCTGCCCCCGCCGGCGGCGACGGTGTGGAGGGCGACGGCGGGCAGCCGCAGCCGCAGCCCGGCGACCTCGAGGTGGTCGCGGCGCCGCAGCCGGTCCCCCACCGCCGCGGTGTCGGTGCTCGTGCCCCCCATGTCGAAGGTGAAGGCGACCGGCCGGGGGGCCCAGGCGGCGCGCAGGGCGTGGGCGGCCACGCCGCCGCCGGCCGGACCGCTCAGGATGGCGCTGCTGCCGCGCCAGTCGGGGCTGTCGTGGGCCGCCCGTCCGCCGTCCGAGCGCAGGTAGCTCCCGGGAGCACGGGGCAGCAGGGGCCCCAGTCGGGCGTCCGCCAGGGTGGTGTGGACCCGGGCGAGAAAGCCCTCGGACGGGGCGATCTCGTGCCCGAGAGACACCGTCTGGAGCCCGAGCTCGGCGCAGAGGCGGCCCAGCTTGCGCTCCTCGTCCGGGGCCTTCGGGCCGTGCACCAACACGACGGCGGCGGCCGTGACCCCGTGGCGGGCGCGGGCTGCCGCGATGCCGGCGCGGGCGGCGGCCAGGTCGACCGGCGGGGCGAGGGCACCGCTCGCGAGGATGCGCCCGGGCACGGCCAGGGTGCAGGCGGCCAGCACCGGCCGGGGCGGCGGGTCGAGGGAGAAGAGGGCGCCCCGGCGGCCGTCGCCGAGGTGCTCGATGTCGGCGAAGCCCGCGGTCGTGATCAGCAGCGTGGGGGCCCCGCGCCCCTCGAGCAGGGCGTTGGTGGCCGCGGTGGTGCCGCGCCGGGGGGCGGGGTCTCCGGCGGCCAGCGCGCCCAGGTCGGCGTCGCTGGTGAGCACCTTGCGGAGCGTGGCCTGCCCGTCCGGCCCCACCGTGAGCACGTCGGTGAAGGTGCCGCCCTGGTCCATCCACACCCGCTGCGGACCCGCTGTGCTCACCGGGCCGGCGTGTACTCGGCGGCGGCCTCGTCGCTCGCGTTGCCCGCGGCGTCGACGATGATCACCGAGAAGGTGTGGGCCACGGTCGAGTCCTCGGGAGAGATGGCCGTCCGGACGTAGCCGTCCTCGAGGTAGAGCCCGAGCGCCGAGGCCGCGACCTCTTCCTCGCTGTCGGTGCCGTCCTCGCTGCTGAGGCTGATGAGCACCTTGCCCCCGAGCGTCGCGTCGGCGCTGTCGAAGGGGAAGTCGCTGTCGCTGTCTTCAAAGTAGATGTCGAACTCGAAGACGTCGCCCAGGTCGGCGTAGTCCTCGAGGGTCACCGAGAGGTTGGTGATGACCGGCGCCGCGGCGTTGGTGCCCGTGTCGCCGCCCGAGCTCTCGGGCGCGTCGGCGGCCTTGTTCTCGCCACCGCCGCCGTAGCCGTAGGTGGAGTCATCCTTGCCGCAGCCCGTGGCGAGGAGCACGGCCGCGGCGAGCAGGCCGCGGGAACCGGCTGTGCGGACGAGGGTCGACAGGCGTGGGCAATTGGACTTCATGGTCATCGCGTCTCCCGGTGATCCCCTGGCGGCCGGCTGGCAGGGTCGAGTCGGGCCCTTGGGGATTCCATCGACGGGCAGTATAGGCGATGCGGTCCGGGGCCGTCTGCTGCTGCGGTCGTCGCCCCGGCCGGCCCCCGCGCCCGTCTCCCCCCCGCTGCCGGAAGGTCTCGCGTGTCCCCTCGCACCCGCATCCTGCTCACCATCCTCGGCCCCATGCTGCTGGTGCTCGGCGCCACCGTCGGCGTCATCTGGTGGGACCGGGGCGCGCCGCCGGGCTTCCGGCCGCCGGTGGTCGAGGTCAGCCCCGCCACCATCACCCGCGAGAACCGCGGCGTGCGCATCCAAGGCACCCTCCACAACGAGGCCCGCCTCAAGCAGACCGTCGCCGGCGAGGACGAGGTCTGGTGGCTCATTCCCATGTTCCCCAAGGGCGACACCCTGGGCCGTGAGGTCCGGGTGCTGCTGCGCACCCGCCAGACCCCGGACGGCTTCTACGGCATCGAGGATCGCACCGTCGAGGGCTTCGCGCGTCCCCCCGGCAGCCTCCTGCCCGGCGCGGCCCGGGACGCCCTCGAGAAGAAGGGCTACCACATCGCCGAGGGGGTGGTGCTCGTCGAGGAGTGGGAGGACTGAAGGCCCGCAGGCGGGGCGGTCTCAGGCCCCGAGGGCGCGCACCTCGTCGGCCCGGGCCTGGACCCGGGCCTCCTTGTCGAGGGAGAAGGCGCTGCCGTGGCCCAGCGCGCCGAGCAGCCGGTCGCGGTCGGCCACGGCAGCGGCGAGGGCCTGGGCGTCCTCCGGGGCCAGACTGCGGTCGTAGAGGCCGGTGACCACGCGGCCCGCGGCCGGGTCCCACTCCCACGCGCCCACCACCTCACCGTCCACGAGGATGGTGCGGGTGAGCACATGCTTGACGGTGGCCCAGGTCTCGGTGCGGCCCATGCCCCAGCGGTGGACCGAACGGTCGAGGTCGGCGGGCGCGACGAAGGCGGCCGGCCCCTGCCAGGCGAGCAGGTTGTCGAGGCCGGGCAGCAGCACGACCCCGACGCGCGCCGGGGCCGGGGGGGCGTCGGGCGGGGCGAAGGCGGGCTCGCCTTCGATCTGGTGGTCGAGGGCGGCGCCGGGCATGGCCGCGAGGGCCTTCTTGCAGGCCGTCTTCGTGAGCCCGGTGAAGGCGGCGAGGCGGCCGACGGTCGTGGGCGCGAGCCAGCGCAGGGCCAGGCCGACCACGGCGGCGGCGGCCCCGGGATCCGGCGCGGCGGGTGCGGGGCTGCCGGCGACGTAAAGGTAGCGCTCGTGGTCGAGCCGGTCGTCGACGACCCGGCGGGCGAGGCGGCCGTCCAGCTCCATCTGGCGCAGGGCCGGGGTGAGGCTGGAGCTGAGGCCGAGCTTCTTGCCGGCCGGGCCGAGGCTGCGCACGATGCCCTCGGGGAGCCGCTTCTTGAGCGCGTGCACGGTCGCCGGCCCCGCGGCGAGGGCGTCCTGGACCGCAGCACAGACCCGGTCCAGCTCGGCCCGATCCATGCCCGCCTTCTCGCGCTCCCGGTCCCCCCGGCGCTCGCTGAGCCCGCGGGCGAGGGCCCGGGCCAGGGGCACGTGGGCCGCGGGCACGAGGTACATGCAGCCCCGCAGCGCCGGCACCACCTCGATCCGTCCCTCGGCGAGCGCACCGGCGACCGCCCCCACCGTGAGCCCGGGGCAGCGCGCCGCGAGGGACAGGTAGCCGTCGGCGCCGCCGAGGGTGCGGGCCCAGCCGGTCTCGGCGAGCACCTGCTCCACGGGGCGGGGGGCGGGTGCCGCGAGGCCCTGGGCGGCCAGCCAGGCGCGGCGCAGGGCAGGGGAGGCGGGGGCGGACATCGGGGCTCCGGGGCCAGGGGCGGCGGGGGACGGAAGCGGGGGCACGGATGCCCAGAATGCCAATATACACGCCATCTTCGCGCCGCGTTGACCCTTGGCCGGGCCCCGGCTAACCTGCGCGCCCTGACGGAGGTGCCCCGATGACCCGCTGCCCACCGGGCATGCCCGCCCTGCTCCTTCTCCTGCTGGCTGGCTGTGAGGAGAGCACGGCGAAGGTCTCGCTCTTCGACGAGGTCGCCGACGCCGACGCCGACACGGATGCCGACAGCGACACGGACGCCGATGCCGATGCCGACGCCGATGCCGACAGTGACGCGGACGCCGACACCGACGCGGATGCGGACGCCGATGCCGACAGCGACGTCGACCTCCGCGACGTGCCCCTGCGCCAGGTCGGGGACGAAGAGCTGGTCTACGAGCCCCACACCCGCACCGAGCAGGCCGAGGGCCTTGTCTACGACGAGGGCAGCCAGATGGTCGGCGCCCTGTCCTACCGCTACGAGTACGACGGCGTCGCGATCTGCGACCTGGACGTGGCCGTCAAGGGCAGCGCCTTCACCGGCGACTGCGACGACTGCGCCTTCGCCTTCGAGGTGGACCAGGCCGAGGCCACCCGCGACGACAGCACGAGCGGCTGTGGCTACCCGGCCTGGGCGACGCTGCTGCCGGAGTCGTCCAGCGCCGACCTGGTCATCGGCTGGTGGGACGAGCTGCGCTCCCCCTACAGCTACTACTACGAGTACTACTACGACTATGGCTACGAGCCGTACTACGGCTACGGCTCGACCTACTATGACGTGCTCCAGGTCGGCTACATGAGCGGGACCAGCGTCAACTGGACCCTGCTCTGGCACCGCGACATGGGCTCGGGCCGCGCCGCCGTGTCGGACGACGGCGAGCTCGCGTGGGAGCTGGGCAGCTCGACGACCTCCATCGACGGCACGCCGGCCCTCTGGTCGGAGTGTGACGACGGCTACTGGGACAGCTCCTCTGGCGTCTCCTACATCGGCGACAGTCCCGACGAGGGCGAGCTGGGCTGTGACCCCTACTACGTCGAGTTCTACGCCGACTCCTGGGCCTTCGACGCGGAGGCGGGCACCGAGTACGGCGTGTCGGTCGATGTGATCGACGCCTCTGGCTACTTCTCCACCTACGCCGTGGTGGTGAACGCCGAGGCCTGCATGGAGGCCTACAGCTACGGCGCCTTCGCCTGCTCCGAGGGCTACGGCTCGTGCCCGTCGATGCGCTTCACCGCCGAGAGCACGGGCGAGCACCGGGTCATCGTGATGGCCTCCGACTGTGAAGGCGGCGCAGGCGGCACCTATGTCGTCGACGTGGGCGCCTTCGACTGAGCCTCAGCGCCGGGCCAGGG
>CAXQUZ010000171.1:0-2829 GCA_964226865.1 Myxococcota bacterium
CTGGACCACGCCGGCCTTGATCAGGGCCTGGGCCTGGTTCCGGGTCTCGGCGAGGCCCCGGTCGACCATGAGCCGGTCGAGGCGCTTGCGGCGGCCGGCCACCTCAGTGGTCGCGGTCGACGATGAAGCGGGCGATGGCCTGGAGAGCCGCCGGCTGGGGCAGGCTGGCCACCGCGGCGAGGGCGGCGTCCCGCTCGGCCCGGGCCCGGCGCAGGGTCTCGTCGCGGCCGAGCAGCCGCACGTAGCTCGGCGGCCCGTCGTCCCCGGCGTCCTCCTCTTCGTCGAGAACATCGTCCGCAAGCTGGAAGGCGAGGCCCACGGCCTCTCCGTAGCGGGCCAGGGCGGCGAGGGCATCGGCGCCGGCACCGGCCGCGATGCCTCCCATGACCGTCGCGGCCCGGATGAGGGCCCCGGTCTTGGCGCGGTGGACCCGCATGAGCGCCGCCTCGTCGGTGGCGGCGCCGTCCAGCCCGATGTCGCGGGCCTGGCCGCCGACCATGCCCCGGTGTCCGGCGGCCCGGACGAGGGTGGTGACGAGGGCGCCGCCGACCCCCGGGACCCCGGCGACCACGCCGAAGGCCTCGGTGAGCAGGGCATCTCCGACGAGAATGGCCGTGCCCTCGTCGTAGGCCTTGTGGCAGGAGGGGCGACCGCGGCGCTCGTCGTCGTCGTCCATCGCGGGCAGGTCGTCGTGGACCAGCGAGTAGGTGTGGATCAGCTCGACGGCGACCGCGGCGGACCAGACGGCCTCTGTCGGTGTGGCGCTGCCCAGCGCCTCGGCGGCGGCGATCGCCAGCAGCGGACGGATCCGCTTGCCGCCCGTCTCGAGCGGGTAGGCGCAGGCCTGGGCGAAGGAGGCCGGGAAGGCGTCGGCGAAGGGCGCGACGAGCCGGGGCTGGAGGGCGGCGCGGTGGCCGGCGGCCCAGCGGTCGAGAGCGAAGGTCCCAGGAGAGGGCGACATCAAGAACTCCAGACCCGCCCTGGTGGGGGCGGGTGTGGGAAGGGGCGGGAAGAGGGAACTCAGCCGGCGGACGGTGCCGGGGCGCCCTCGGCGGGCGCGGCCGGAGCGGCCGTGGGCGGCGTGCAGGCGCGGAACTCGTCGGGCTCCTTGAGCTTGGCCAGGCCGAGCTTCTCCGCGCCGTTCCTCTTGATGGTGTCCATCAGCTCCACGACCTTGTCGTAGGGAGCGTCGGGGTGTCCGTCGACGAAGACGACCTTGGTCTTGCGACCGCGCAGCCGCTTGCTCAGCTCTTCAGCGAGCTGGTCGAGGGGCATCTTCTTCGTGTTCAGTGCGACCTGTCCGTCCTCGCAGACTGCGGCGACCAGCTGCTTCTCGGGAACGGAGTCCTGCTCGACGGTCTCGGTGTTGTCAGGCAGCTTGGCCTGCATCTGGGAGACCTTCGGCGGGGTGATCAGCATGAAGATGATGAGCATGACGAGCATGATGTCGATCAACGGGGTGACGTTGATCTCGTTCATGCCCTCCTTGCCATCTCCGCCTGTGCTCATGCCCATGGCTCAGTCCTCTCCCTTCTCTTTCTCGACCGCCAACAGCATGGTCGACATGCCGTTGTCGTGGAGGCGCTGCATGACGACATGCACGCTCTTCCAGGTGAGGCGCTTGTCGGCCCGGATCAGCAGGCTGCGCGCGCCGTCGGCGGCGTACTCGTCGTTGATGTCGTTGATCAGGTCGTCCATGGTGGACTCCCTCTCTTCGACGAACAACGTGTCGTCGTGCTTGACGGCGATGGCGATGTGCTGACCGACGTCCTGGCTCTCGTCGCCGCTCTCCGCCTTCGGGAGGTTGACCGCCACACCGGAGGTGAGGACCGGCGTGATGACCATGAAGATGATGATGAGCACCAACATGACATCGACGAGCGGAGTCACGTTGATGTCGGCCATCGGGCCGCCACCGCCTCCGCCACTGCTCATGCCCATGGTGGACCTCCGGTTCTGTCCGGAATGGTGCGCGCGCGTGCGCCCAGAGACCGCCGCGACGGGGGCAGCGACGGCATGGAAGGACTCACTTGGCGTTCGTCGGGACGGCCTCGTCGTCGGCCGTGGCCTCGACCAGCAGACGCTTCTCGAACCAGTCCATGAGCTCGAGCTCGGACGTGTTCATGTCGAGGGTGATCTTGCTGACCTGCGCGTTGAACAGGTTGAAGAGCCACACACCGATGATGGCGACGGCGATGCCGATGGCCGTGGCGATGAGGGCCTCGGCGATGGGCACGAGCAGGGCGTCGAGGTCACCGCCGTCGGCCATGGCCTGGAAGGCGCCGATGATGCCGAAGATGGTGCCGACCAGCCCGACGAAGGGGCAGGTGGCGCCGGTGGTGGCCAGGATGCCGAAGCCGCGGCGGAGGTGGGCGTCCTCGTCGATGTTGGCCCGGCGAAGCGCGCGCTCGGCGGCCTCGATGCCGTGGCGGTCGGGCCGCTCGACGTACTCGCCCAGGCCGGCCTTGAGGATGCGGGCCAGGTAGGCCGCCTTGAATTCCTCGGACTGGGCCACCTTGAGCGCAGCCGCCGGGTCGCCCTTCTGGAAGGCGGCGCCGATGGCCTGGGCGAGGCCCCGGCTCTGGGACTTGGACTTGGAGAGCGCGATGGTGCGCTCGATGGCAACGTAGATGGAGCCGAGGCCCATCAGGATCATCGTGAGGAGGACGACCTTGACGGGCATGGTCGCCTGGCCCCAGATCTCGAAGAGATCAATATGCACGGAGTCCTCGCGGGGTCAGTTTGTGAGCTTGAAGGTGTAGGCGATCTTGGTGGAGAGCTTGATGGACTTGCCTTCCACCTCGTACGGGTAGAAGCGCGTGGCCAGCG
>CAXQUZ010000172.1:0-10594 GCA_964226865.1 Myxococcota bacterium
AAGACCAACTTCAAATAACATAGCTGGCGTAAACAAGATAGAACCTCTCCAAAGTGTTGTTAAGTAGTTAAATACTTTTACCGCCGAAGGAATTGAAATCAATAAAGTTGTAAATACGAATACACTACCAAGGAATGGGTTCATTCCCGTTACGAACATGTGGTGAGCCCATACGATGAACGAAAGGAAACCACTTGCCAAGATTGAACCAATCATTGCGCGGTAACCAAAGATAGGTTTACGCGAGTTGGTAGAAATAATCTCTGAAGAAAGACCAAGCGCAGGAAGTAATACGATGTATACTTCAGGGTGACCTATCCCGGCTGCGGCGCTGGATGGTGCCGCTGCTGGCCCGGGTGCCCTGGGTGATGGGCGGGGTGCTGCGCTTCATGGACTGATGGGCGGTTGGCGGGGGGGCCTCACTCCCCCACACACTCCTCGTCCAGACAGGCGCCGTAGCACTCGCAGTAGAAGTCGCCGTCGCAGTCGGTGAGGCGGTTGCCGGCCGTG
Organism: Myxococcota bacterium; assembly: GCA_964226865.1. Taxonomy (GTDB): domain Bacteria; phylum Myxococcota_A; class UBA796; order UBA796; family UBA2385; genus CAXQUZ01. Next base: position 511 of record CAXQUZ010000172.1, read on the forward strand.
TCCCAGGGGTGGCAGCAGCCCAGCTCGGCGGCCTCTGCGGGCACGGCATCGGCGGCCAGCTCGCAGCCGTTGGCCGGGTCGCCGTCGCAGTTCACGAAGCCCGTCGCGCAGCGGCAGACCCCGGCCGCGCAGCTCTGGTTGTCGGCGCAGAGTCCCGGACCGGCCTCGTCGGCCTCGTCGGTCTCGCCGTCGCAGTCCTGGTCGATGCCGTCGCAGCGCTCGGCGGCGCCGGGGTGGATGCTGGCGTCGGTGTCGTCGCAGTCCACCTCGGCGCTGTGGCCGTCGCCGTCGGCGTCGATGCCGCCGTCGGTGCCCGTGCCGCCGTCGGTGCCCGTGCTGCCGTCGGTGCCCGTGCTGCCGTCGTCCCCGTCCGCGCCGTCGGTGGCTGGGCTCGTGTCCTTGGCGGGGGTGGCGGGGCGGCAGGCGGCGAGGGCGCCCACGAGCAGGAGCAGGGCGAGGCGGGGCACGGGAGCTCCGGGGCGGGCGGGACGCACGGCGGGGGCAGGGGCCCAGCGCCGGGGAGACGGCCCAGGATAGCGACGCCGGCGCCCACCGGCGGGACGGAGGGGGGGGCGCTGACATGGGCCTTGCAGAATGCGGCCCCGGGACGGGAACACGGCGCGGCCCCGGTGGTCGGAGGGGGCGGGCCCCCGGCCGCTGTCGCTCCCTTGGGTTGCGGCGGCAGGGGGCCAGGCCGGGTGCGTTGGCTGCTGTGTTGGCAGCAGGACGCGCCGGGCCCGTGCTGTGTCTGGTCCCCGTGGCGGGGGCGCGGCGCCGGGGCGGCTCGTCCGGGCGCGGGGCCCCCGTGTGCCTGCCTCCGACGCTGGAGCTCCCATGTCCTCCGCTGTTCTCCGCGCCCCCGAGGGCGCCCCCGCTGTCGTCCCCCCGGGCCCGCCCGTGCTCGAGGTGGCCCTGGTCTGGGGCGACACCGTGCTGGCCCTCCACCACTTCGGGGAGGACCGGGGCCCGGTCACGGCCGGCAGCGCCACGGGCCACCGCTGGCGGCTGCTCGGCCGGCCCGTGGCCTGGGTGCCCCCGGCCTTCGCCCGGCTCGCCTGGCTCTTCGGGCCGGCCATCTCGGAGGCCCGGGCCGAGTGCCGGGCGGACCTCTTCCTGCCCGGTGCCCTGCTGCCGAGCGCCCACCACCGCCTCTTCTGGGCCGCCGAGGGGGCGTGGTGGTGTGCGCCCGACCCCCGCTGGACGGGGCGGCGCACGGGGCCCGCGGGGGACCAGCCGCTCGCGGCGCTGCCGCCGGGGCCCGTGGCCCTCGAAGACGGCACCGCCCTCGAGCTGGAGCTCGGCGGGCTGCGGCTGCGGGCCCGGCCCGTGCGCGGGGTGCGGGCGCTGCCCCGCCGGGTCGAGGATGCTGTGGACGTGCCCTTTCTCGCGGGGGTGGGCGCGATGACGGCGGTGGCCTTGGCCCTCGCCGCCGTGGTCGCCGCGCGGCCGCCGGTCCAGGCGACGATCCACGAGACGGACGCGCGCCTTGCGGCCCTCCAGCTCTCGCAGCCCGTGGTCCTGCCGCCGCCCGTGGCCGCGCCTCCGTCCGACCCGGCCCCCGCCGGTGGGGGGGCGGCGGCCGCTCCCGCTCGGGCCCCCCGGGCGACCGGCGCCCCGTCCCGCCGCCGGGGCCCCCTGCGGGCCACCGAGGTCGGGCTGCTCGGGGCCCTCGACGACGACGCGGCCCTCGCGGGCCTGCTCGGCGGCGACGCCCTCGCGGCGGTCGTGGGCGGGGTGGGCGGCGGCATCGCGGCCAAGGGGGTGCCCGTGGGCGCCGGCGGCTGGGGGGCCCGGGGCGGCGGCCTCGACGGGGGCGGCGAGGCGGTGGGCCTCGGCCCGGGGCGCGGGCGCGGGCCTGGCGGGCGGCCGGACGGGATCGAGGGCGGCAGCGGGCTCGGCCCCAAGGCCCGGGGCCAGCTGCGTCCGGCGGGCCGGGATGCCGTGCTGCTCGGGGCCCTCGACCGGGCCCAGGTCGACGCGGTCATCAAGCGCCACGCCAGCCAGATCCGCCACTGCTACCAGCGGGCCCTCAACCAGGATCCCGATCTCGGCGGCAAGCTCAGCGTGCGCTTCGTCATCGGCGGCGACGGCCAGGTCGAGGCGGCGCGGGTGGCGGGGTCTTCCGTGGGCAGCGACGCCGTCGGCCAGTGCATCGTCGACCGCTTCCACCGCTTCCGCTTCCCGGCGCCGAAGGGCGGGGGCAAGGTCATCGTGACCTACCCCTTCTTCCTCCAGGCGGGCTGAGCGCCCCGGTCGGGGGCCCGGTGCCCCCGGCTCAGTCGGCCACCTCGGGCGCCGGCAGGTCGACCATGGCCATCGAGCCGATGTAGGCCCGCTTGCCGAGGGGCACCCCGCCGGCGCGCAGGATGGCGTAGGCCATGTTGAGGTGGAAGTAGAAGTTGGGAATGCCGAACTCGCGCACGTAGTCGGTGGCGAGGCTGGCCTTGCCCTTGGCGAAGAAGATCGGGACCATGCGCTCGTCCATGCCCGCAAAGTCGGCGGCCCCGAAGCCGTCGAGGTAGGCCACGACCCGGTCGATGCGGTCCTGGAGGGCGGCGAGGGTGGTCTCGTCGTCGGCGTGGACGGGGGGCGCCTGGCCGGCGGCCCGGGCCACGGTGCCCTTGGCGTTGTCGCAGGTGATGCGCACCTGGCGCACCAGCGAGAAGTGGTCGATGTGGAGGCGGGCGTCGAGCCACTGGTCGGCGTCGAAGCCCCGGTCCTCGGCGTGGGCCGCGGCGGCGTCCAGCCACCCCCGGAGGTTGCGCAGCATCTTCTGGAGCTGGGCGACGGTGGCGGCGAAGGCGGCGGCGGTCGGATCGGGGGACATGGGCGCTCCTGGGCGGGACGGGGGCCCTATCGCAGCCCGGCGGCCCCCGGGGCCTTGCCGCCGCCCACGGCACAGGGTGACACCGAGAACAGGCCCCCCCCCTCAACCCCTTTGGGTCAGGTGCCGTCTCTTCGGGTGCGCCCTCCTTGCGGATGCTCCATGCACACCCAGCTCCTCCGCGCCCCGGCGGACCTCGACGCCCTCCTGCCCGCCTGGACGGCGCTGGCCGCCGCGGCCTCCGAGCCCAACCCCTTCCACGAGGCGCCCTTCCTGCGGGCCGCCCTCGACCACCTCGACCCCCGGGCCGAGGTGTCGCTGCTGGTGGGCTTCGGGCCCGGCCGGCGCCTCGACCTGGTGCTGCCGGTCGAGCGCCGCCGCAGCTGGCTCGGGGTGCCGCTGCCCCACTGGCGGGCCTGGAACCACCACCAGACCGCCCTGACCCAGCCCCTCGTCCGGGCGGGCCAAGAGTCCGCGGCCGTCGCGGCCCTCGCCGAGCGGGGCCTCGTCGTGCTGCCCATCCAGCCCCTCGACGGGGCCCTCTCGGGCGCCATCGCGAGGATGGCTGCGCGCGAAGATGCCATGTTCCAGACCATTCCCGCCGGTGGCCGCGCCCTGCTGCGCTGCACGGGCGACGCCGAGAGCCACCTCGCCCGGGTTCTCAGCGGCCGCAAGCGGCGCGAGCTGCGGCGGCTCCGGCGCAAGCTGGCGGCCCAGGGGCCGGTGGCCTTCCACGTCTCCTCCACCCCCGACGAGACGGCCCGCGGGCTCGCGGTGTTCCTGGCCCTCGAGGCCGCCGGCTGGAAGGGCCGCCAGGGCACGGCCATGGCCTCGCGGCTGCGCGACCGACGCCTGGTTGAGGCCCTGGGGGCCTGGCGGGCCTCGGCCTGGGGCCTCGAGGTCGTCAGCCTGACCGTGGGCGGGCGCCCCATCGCCGCCCAGGTCCAGGTGCGCTCGGGCCGGGGGGCCTTCACCTTCAAGGGCGCCTACGACGAAGACTTCGCCCACCACTCCCCGGGGGTGCTGCTCCAGCTCGACAACATCCGCCGGCTGATGGACGACCCGGGTGTGGACTGGGTCGACTCGCTGGCCCTGCCCGGCCACCCGGTGGTCGACCGGCTCTTCGCCGACCGGCGGGAGACGGGCACGGTGCTGCTGGCGCCCGCCGGCCGGCGGGGCCGGGCGCTGCTGCGGGCCGCGACCACCCTGCGCGACTGTGAGGTGCCCCTGCGCCGGCGCCTCGCCCGCCACCTCCAGCCCGCCATGGCTCGGCTGCGCATGGCCGCGGGCGCTGCGCCGGCCCCGCCCCGCCTGGCCCGCGCCTGAGCGCGCCCGTCTCAGCGCTCCCCGTCTCAGCGCTCCCCGTCTCCGGGCCGCCAGCCCCGGGCCCCGCCGGCGGCCGCGAGGCGCCAGCCCCGCTGGCCCGTCCACCCACACAGCGCCGCCTGGGCGGCCGCGGCCTGCGCTGCGTCGACCAGCGCCACCACACAGCCCCCGAAGCCGCCGCCCATCATGCGGGCCCCGTGCACGCCCGGCGTCGCCCGCGCCCGGGCCGCCAGGGCGTCGAGGGCGGGGGTGCTGACGGCGAAGTCGGTCGCGAGGCTGTGGTGGCTCGCGTCCATCAGGGCGCCGAAGGCCGGGGCATCGCCGGCCTGGGCCGCGGCGACGGCGGCGACCACCCGGTCGTTCTCGGTGATGCCGTGCCGCAGCCGGGCCCGGAGCAGCGGCGGCAGCTCCGCCAGCTCGGCCAGCGACAGGTCGCGCCAGTGGCGGCCCAGGGCGGCGCGGCCCGCCTGGACCTCGGCCACCCGCGCCGCGTAGCCGCTGGTGGCCAGCGACCGGCGGGTGCCGCTGTCGAGCACGAGCCAGGCCGTGCCGGGCAGCACCCCGGGCAGCGGGCGCCAGGCGACCGGGGGCCTGAAGTCGATGGCCAGCAGCCCGCCCTCGACCCCGGCGGCGCTGGCCAGGGGATCGAGCAGCCCGCAGGGCACCCCCACCCAGCGGTGCTCGACCCGGCGGGCCAGGGCCGCCAGCGCCGCGGGCCCCAGCGGCGGCCCCCCCTGGAGCGCCCGCAGGGCCACGAGCCAGGCCACGATGAGCGCCGCCGAGGACGACAGGCCGGCCCCCTCGGGCACGGTGCCCGCCACGGCGGCCTCGAGGCCCCCGACGGGCCCCTGGTCCTCCGAGAACACCGCAATGGCCCCGAACATCGCCGCCTGCCAGCCCCCGGGGGGCACCGTGCCCACCGGGGCCTCGGCCCGGGCGCTCCGGTCGAGGGCGGCCACCCGCACCGTGGCGTCCCGGCGGCGGCGCAGGGCCACGGTGCAGCGGCGGTCGATGGCCGCCGCGAGGGCCCGCCCCTCGGTGTGGTCGGTGTGGCCGCCGACCGTGTTGATGCGCCCCGGCGCCGTGCCCATGGCCTCGGCGGGACCGCCGAGAATGTCTTCCCAGTCGATGTTCACGGGGTCTTCCAGGGCAGGCCCTCGGGCCGGCCGGCGAGCAGCGCCTCGGCCCAGGCGAGCTCGGCCTGGGTGTTCAGCCCGACCAGCTCGCGCCAGTCCGCGATGGGCGCGGCGTGGACCCGCGCGCCTTGGCCCGCGAGGATGCCGATGGCGTCGGTGAGGTAGCGCTCGCCCGTGGCGGGGCTGGGCCGGATCTGGTCGAGGGCCCCCCAGAGCGCGTCGGCCGCGAAGAGGGAGTGGCTGGTCATCAGCTCGCGGATCTGGCGCTGGGCGGGGGTGGCGTCCCGGGCCTCGACACAGCCGACCACCCGGCCCTGGCCGTCGCGCAGCACCCGGCCATAGGGCAGGTCGACGGGGAAGGTGGCCGTGAGGAAGCTCAGGGCGGCGCCCTCCGCGGCGTGGGCGCGGGCGAGGTGGTGGATGCTCTCGGGCCGCAGCAGGGGGCTGTCGCCCACAAAGACGAAGACCCGCGCCGCCGTCCCCACGGCCGCCCGGGCGGCGGCCACCGCACCGGCCGTGCCGTCCTGCACCTGCTGGTGGGCCGTCTCGACCCCGGGCGGCAGGGCCGCGCGCACCTGGTCGGCCCCGTGGCCCACCACCACCACCGTGCGGCCGATGCCGGCGGCCTGGACGGCGTCGATCAGCCGCAGCACGAGGCCCCGGCCCGCGAGGGGCACGAGGGGCTTGGGCAGGCGGTGGCCCATGCGCGAGCCCCGGCCCGCAGCGAGCAGCACGGCCGCCGCGTTCGCCAGCGGGGCGCTCATGCCGGGCCCCGGCTGCGGGCGATGGCGTCGATGAGGGGCTGGGCGCCGGCCCGCAGCGTCCGGTCCTTGGTCTCGGGGTCGACGGCGTAGAGGCCGAACTTCATGGCGTGGCCCTCGGCCCACTCGAAGTTGTCCATCAGGGTCCAGTAGAAGAAGCCGCGCAGGTCGATGCCCTCGTCCATCGCCCGCCGGGCGGCGAAGAGGTAGCGACGGATCCAGGTGGCCCGCCGGTCGTCCCGGTCGTCGGCGATGCCGTTCTCGGTGATGTAGATGGGCAGCCCCACGTCGGCGATGCGGTGGAGCGCCCGCCAGAGGCCCTCGGCGTAGATGGCGTAGGGCATGTCGGTGAGGGTCTGGCCGGGGCGGGTGTGGGCGTCGAAGGGCGGCGTCGTCGACATCAGGGGGTCGAGCAGCAGGTTCGCGTAGTAGTTCAGCCCCACGAAGTCGCCCCGGGCGGCGGGATCCTCGAAGAGCTGCTCGTCCCACCACATGAGCCCCGGGATGCGCAGCCGGAAGCGGCCGGTCTCCAAGAAGCCGAGCACGGCGCTGTTGTAGACATGGTCGGCCACCCGGCAGAGCAGGTGGTGGACCGGGTTCCCGCGCTGCCAGGGGTCGAGCTGGAAGATGTTCTTCACGAGCCCCACCTGGGCCTGGTCGCCGCCGGGCTGGGCCCGGATGGCCGCCACCATGCGGACGTGGGCGAGGCAGAGGTTGCGCAGCACCCGGGCGAGGGTGCGGGGCTGCTTCTTGCCCGGCGGAAAGACCCCGAGGCCCCAGCCCATCACGGCGAAGGGGCCCGGCTCGTTGAGGGTGCACCACAGGCGGACCTTGCCGCCGTACTCGCGGAACATGCGGGCCGTGAAGGCCTCGAGGTGGCGCAGGTTGCGGTCGGTCTCGAAGCTGCCCAGGCGCTCGAACCAGTCGGGGTGGGCGAAGTGGTGGAGCGTGATCATCGGGGTGATGCCCCGGGCCAGCAGCTCGTCGATGATGGCGTGGTAGTGGTCGATCACGTCCTGGTCATAGCGGCCACGCTCGGGCTCGAGCTTCGACCAGCTCAGGCTGAAGCGGTAGGCGTTGGCGCCGAGCTCTTCGTCCATGCGGCGCAGGTCTTCGCGCCACCGGTGCCAGTGGTCGGCCGCGTCCCCGCAGCGGTCGCCGTGCTGGATGGGCATGCCCCCGTCCGGCCGCGGTCCCTGCTCCCACATGGCCCAGTTGTTGTGGTGGTGGCCGCCCTCGATCTGGTGGGCGGCGGTGGCCGTGCCCCACAGAAAGTCCGGGGGAAAGCGCGTCTCGTCGAGGCGGGGGGCGAGGGCCGCCCAGTCCCAGCGGGTCTCGGGCTCGCGGAGGTGTTGCAGCCAGGTCCAGAGGGCGACGAGGCTGGTGCCGCCGATGGCAGCGAGGGCGAGCAGCTGGGCCGGCAGGGACAAGACCACGGGGTGCCTCCGGGCGCGTGGCCTGCAGTATAGTCCGGGCATGCTCGCCCACTTCCTGCTGCTGTCCGCCCTCCTCGATGCCCACGCTGCGGGCTACTACACCAGCGACGTGGGGGTGCGTGCCTTCTCACGGGGGGGCGCCTACGTGGCCGGGGCGAACGACCTGCTGGCCCTCTGGTACAACCCGGCGGCGCTGACCCGGGTGAAGGACGGCACGGTCACGGTGAACCTCGCCGGCGTGAGCCAGCGCACCTGGTTCGACCGGGCCGACTACCCGGGCGAGGGGCCCCCCGACGCCGCCGGCAACCCCACGGATCTCATCAACCCGCCGGTCGAGAACGGCTCGCCCGCCTACCTCATCCCCCACATCGGGGCGGCCTGGGACTTCGGCCTGCCCGACACCAGCTTCGCCGTGGGCTTCTACCCGCCCTACGCCCCCGACGTGAGCTACCCGGGCGACGGCCCCCAGCGCTACTCGCTGACCGACTCGCTGGTCATCCAGACCTTCACCGGCGCCAGCGTGGCCCACCGCTTCTGGGACCGGCTCAGCATCGGTGCCGGCGCCTCGTGGAACCTGCTCATCGTCGAGCAGGAGCTCGACGTCAACATCCCCTTCAACACCAGCGACCCCACGGCCGTCGAAGACCCCCAGTACGACGTCTCCTTCTCGATGCGCGGCGAAGACAAGGCCGCCCTCGCCTGGAACCTGGGGCTGCTCTACGAGCCGCCGTCGAACCGCTACGCCCTCGGCTTCATGGTCCAGGCCCCCACCCGCTTCGAGACCACGGGCGCCATGGCCGCCGACTTCCGGGGCAACTTCTTCCGCGAGGACGACACCCTCGGCGTCATCGCCACCGACGTGGCCCGCGACGAGCAGGTCCGCTTCGCCGTGTCGATGCCCCTCATCCTCAAGGCCGGCGCCCTCGTGCGCCCCCGCGACAACCTCGAGCTCGAGCTGGCCGGCGTCTGGGAGCGGTGGAGCGTCATCGACCGCATCGTCGTGAAAGACGTCGACATGAGCATTCCCATCGACCAGCAGAACCCCTTCGGCGCCGCCATCGGCGAGAGCATCGAGGTCACCGACGACATCGTGCTGCCGGCCGGCTTCCGCAACACTTGGTCGGTGCGCCTCGGGGGCGAGTGGTGGCCCACGGAGGACTGGGCGCTGCGGGCGGGCGGGCTCTACGAGATCTCGGCCGTGCCCGACAGCGTGCGCGGGGTGGCCCTGCTCGACGGCGACAAGTGGGGCTGGGGCGCCGGCGGCACCTGGCAGCCCCTCGACCGGCTGGGCTTCGACCTGGGCCTGCTGCAGACCATCACGCCGGAGCGGGAGCTGGTCGACAGCGAGCTGCGGTCCATCATGCTCAACTGGCAGACCGGCGAGATGATCGAGGGCCGCAACATCGGCGACGGGCGCATCCGGGGCCGCAACCTGATGATCGGCGGCGGCCTCAACTGGTACTTCGGCCAGGATCCGCGGGGCACGGCCGCCCTGGGCCACGCGGGCTGAGGCGGGCGCGGCTCAGGCCGGGGCGAGCACGATGCCCCCGTGGGCGGGCAGCAGGATGCCGGCGCCGCAGTCGCGGGCCCCGTTGACCGCGATCAGCGTGGTCGACCCGGGCAGTGCGACCACCCGCGGCCGCCGGCCCACGTTGGCCAGCACGGTCAGCACCGTGTCGCCGTGCACCCGGGTCCACCGCAGCAGCCCGCCGTCCCGGGGGTCGAGGGCCATGGCGCCGACGGCCAGGGCCGGGGTCGACCGGCGCAGGGCGATGAGCGCGCGCAGGGTGCGCCAGGGGCTGCCGAGGGCGTGGCGCTGGACCTCGACGTTGCGGCTGTGGTGGTCGGGGGGCAGGGGCAGCCAGGGCGGCGCCGTCGAGAAGCCCGCACCGGGGGCGCTCGTCCAGGGCAGGGGGCTGCGGCAGCCGTCGCGGCCCCGGTAGAGCGGCCAGAAGCGGCGGCCGGGCGGATCCTGGATCTGGGCGCGGGCGAGCGGGGTCTCGCGCAGCCCCAGCTCTTCGCCCTGGTAGACGAAGGCGGGGCCCCGCAGGCAGAGCTGCATGAGCAGGGCGAGGCGCACCCGCTCCTCGGTCTCGGCCGCGGTGGCGCCGGCCCAGCGGGAGGCCATGCGGCGGAAGTCGTGGTTGCCGAGCACCCAGGTGGGCCAGCGGTCGCCGGTCTGGTCGCGGGACCAGGCGGCGATGGCGCCGTGGAAGGCGGCCGCCGACCAGGGGCTGTGGAGCCAGCGGAAGTGGAAGGCGAGGTGGAGCCCGTCGGGGCCCGTGTGGGGGGCGGCGTTGTCGTAGCGCAGCCGCTCGTCGAGGGTCTCGCCCACGAGCACGGCGCCGTGGCGGTCGGCCAGGGCCCGCATGCGCCGGAGCACCAAGGCGAGGGCCGGCTGGTCGCGGTCGTGGACGTGGTGCTGGCCGATGAAGGGGTAGACCGGGCGGGCGAGCCGACCGACGAGGTCGGTGCGCAGCGGGTTGTCGGGCAGCCCGGGGGCCTTGTGGTAGCAGTTGAAGACGTCGAGGCGGAAGCCGGCCACCCCCCGCTCCAGCCAGCGCTCCATGCTGGCGAGGATGGCGTCGGCCACGGGCGGGT
>CAXQUZ010000173.1:0-5350 GCA_964226865.1 Myxococcota bacterium
CGCCGACCTCGTCGCCCAGGGGGTCACCGCCGGCGACAAGGCGGGCTGGTCCCTGGCCGCCGTCGGCGACGCCACGGGCGACGGCCGCGACGACCTGCTCATCGGCGCCGTGGGCGCCGCCACCGGCGGCACGGGGGCCGGCAGCGCCTACCTCGTCGCCGGCACAGCCTCGGGGGTCATCGACCTCGACCAGGCCACCGCCGTGCTGGTGGGCGAGGGCGCCGACGACCAGGCCGGCCGCGCCGTGGCCGGGGCCGACCTCGACGGCGACGGCATCCACGAGCTCGTGGTCGGCGCCTACAGCGAAGACAGCGGGGCCCCCAACGCCGGGGCCGTCTACCTCGTCCAGGGCCCCGCCACGGGCAGCATCGACCTGGGCCAGGCCGACGGCGTCCTGCGGGGCGACGCCACCGGCCAGCTGCTCGGGGGCGCGCTCCGTGCGGCCGGCGACCTCACGGGCGACGGGGTGGACGATCTGCTCATCGGCGCCGCCGGCGACGACAGCGGGGGCACCGACGCCGGGCTCGGGCTGCTGCTGGCGGGCGAGGGCTGGTAGCCCGGGCACCGCCGGGCCCCTGTGCCATGCTGGCGCCCATGCTCCCGCTCCTCGCCCTGGCCAGCGCCCTGGCCGCCCCCCCGGGGCCCCTGCCCGCCGCGCCGGCGCCCATCGTGCAAGACCTCCCCAGCGAGGTCATTCTCGGCCAGTCACAGTCCCTCGTGCTCGCAGCCGCCGCCGGCGCCTGCCAGTGGACCCTCCAGCGCCTGGCACCCGTGTCCGGCGCCCGCCAGCCCCTCGGGGTGGGGCCCGCCGGCGCCCCCCTCGTCCCCGGCGCCACGGCGGCCGACCGCCTCGAGCTGCGGGGGATCGCCCCGGGCACGGTCGAGCTGCGGCTGCTGCGCCGCTGCCAGGGCGCCGAGGGCCGGGTCCGCAGCGCGCGCCAGACGGCCCAGGTGACCGTGCTCTCGCCCGACGCCCTCGCCGCCCGCGGCCCCGCCCGGCTCACCGTGCGCCTCGCCCTCGACAGCGCCGCTCCCCTGCCCCGCAGCGTGCCCCTCCGGGTGGCCGTGCTCGCCGCCGGCCAGCCGCTGCCCGCCGCCCTCGGCCCCGACACCCCCGGCCTCGTGGCCCTCGACCGGGTGGGGGCCGCGGGCACGGTCAGCTGGGACCTGCCGCCCGGCGCCTATGCCGTGGTGGCCGAGGTGGACGGACGGGTGCTCTGGGAGGGGGCCCTGCGCCGGCCCCGCGCTCCGGCCCCAGGCCCGCCCCTGCCGGGCGCGCTGCTCGGTGCCGGCCAGGCCACCACCCAGACGCTGACCGTGCCCGCCGCCGTGCTCTTCGGGCCCCGGCCCTGACCCCCGGCCCCAGAGACCCGGCCCCTGAGACCCGGCCCCTGCGGGAAGGCCCGCGCCGCGTGCAGCATTGCAGGGTGGCCGGCCCCCGGGCGGCGCCCTATCGGAGCCCCCTGCGGAGGCACCATGAGCGACGCCCTGACCTGGACCCTTGCCGCCCACATCCTGCTGGCTGTGCTGCTCGGCCTCAACGTCATCCGGCTGCGCCTCACCCGCCGGGTGGGCATCGGCGACGGCGGCGACAAGGTCGTGAAGCGGGCCATCCGGGTCCACGGCAACTTCATCGAGTGGGTGCCCTTCGCGCTGCTCGCCATCGCCGCCGCCGAGCTGCGGGGCACGGGCGAGGGCACCGTCGCCGTGCTCGGCGGGCTGCTGCTGCTCAGCCGCATCGGCCACGCCTTCGGGCTGTCGCGCTCGATCGGCGTCTCGGTGGGGCGCAGCGGCGGCATGGTGCTGATGATCGGCGTGACCCTCGTGGCCACGGGGCTGGCCCTGGCGGGTGGGTGATCCGGCGCCCCCGCCGCCTCGCCCTCGTGCTGGGGCTGCTGGTCTGGGGGGCCTGCGCGCCCAAGCGGCCCGCCCCGCGCGATCCCGGGCTGGGGGTGGACCGGGTGGCCCGCTTCGTCCGCAGCGACGTCGCCGACAAGCGCGGCTGGGCCCTCGACGTGCGCGACGCCCTCCGGGCCGCCGGCCGCCCCGTGCGCCCGGCGACCGTCTGCCAGGTGCTCGCCATCATCGAACAGGAGTCCGGCTACGCCGCAGATCCAGCCGTGCCGGGCCTCGGAGCGGTCGTCCAGGGCGAGCTCGACGCCCTCTTCGCGAAGCTGGGGCCGGTCGCCGGCCCCGTGCGCGCGGCCCTGCTCGACCACGTGGCCCCCGGCGCCGACGCCACCTTCGAGCAGCGGCTGGGCCAGCTGCGCACCGAGCGCGAGGCCGACCTGCTCTACCGCGAGATCGTCGACTTCCACCGCGACCGCCACCCCCGGCTGGCCAAGGCCATGGACCTGCTGGCGCCCAACCTGATCGAGCGCCACAACCCCATCACCACGGCCGGCTCGATGCAGGTCAAGGTCGACTGGGCCGCGGCCCGTCCCGAGAGCGCAGACCTGAGCCGCGAGCGGCTGCGCGACCTGCTCTACACCCGCCGGGGCGGCGTCCACTACGGCACGGCGCGGCTGATGGAGCCCCGGGCCGACTACGACAGCCCCCGCCACCGCTTCGCCGACTTCAACGCGGGCCCCTACTCCAGCCGGAACGCCGCGCTGCAGGCCATCATCGCCGACCTCCAGGGCAGCCCCCTCGCCCTCGACGGCGACATGCTGATCTACGACGCCAAGGGCCGGCCGGCCCGCCGCGACTCCCAGACCCTCCGGGCCCTGCTCGCCCTCGCGGCCACCACGCCCGGCCTCGACGAGCGCCAGATCCGCCGCGACCTGCGCCGCGAGAAGGAGGCCGACTTTGGCCAGAGCGCGACGGTCAAGGCCCTGCGCCGGGCCTGGCGGGCCAAGCACGGCCAGCGGGCGCCCCGGGCCCGGGTGCCGGAGGTGGCGCTCGACAGCCCCAAGATGAAGAGCGGGCGCACCACCGCGTGGTTCGCCGACAACGTCATGCGCCGCTACGAGGCCTGCCGAGAGCGGGGCTGAGGCGGCCCGGCCCCGGCCCGCAGGCCCCGCCTAGCCGAGGATCTGGCGGATGGTCTGCTTGACCGCGTCCGAGGTCCAGACCGGCACGACCTCGTCGGCGAAGGCGGCCTGCTCTTCGTCGCTCACGTCGGTCACCCCGTCGTAGAGGGCGGCCTTGGCCGCGGCATAGGCCGCCGGCGGGTGGGCGGCGAGGGCGGCGAGGCGGGCCCGACCGGCGGCCTCGGGGTCGTCGCTCAGGCTGTCGATGAGGCCGAGGGTCTGGGCTGCCTCGGGCTTGTGGAGGGCGGCGCCCAGGATGACCTCGGCGTGGTGGCGCCGGGGCAGCTTGGCCGTCATCATGCGCAGCACCCGGGGCGGGAAGCGCAGCCCGATGGCCACCTCGTTGAGCCCCACCCGTCCGCGGCCCCCGGCACGCCCGACGACGTGGTCACAGCAGCGGGCCAGCACGGCACCGCCGGCGATGGCGTGGCCGTCGACCACGGCGACCGTGGGAGCCGGGTGGGAGAAGAGGCGGCAGCAGACCTCGTCGAGCAGCACGAGGAAGTCGCGCATGCCCGCGTTGTCGAAGGCCACCACCTCCTTGAGGTTGAGGCCGGCGCTGAAGGCCGGCGGCGCGCCCGTGAGCAGGATGGGCCGGTCGCCCGCCGCCCGCAGCTGGGCCGCCACCCGATCCAGAAGCTCCGTTCCCAGGGCGTTCATGCCCTTGGCGGCAAGCTGGATCTCGACGATCGAGGGCGAGGGGGCGGACGCAGACATCGGGGCTCCAGCGCGGCAGGGGACCTCTCCCTCACCCGCAGGGCCCCCGGGGGCAAGGCGCCGCCGGGCTCAGTGCAGCGGCGGCCAGATGGCGCTCACGGCCACCCCGTCCAGCTCGCCCACCACCACCCACACCCCGTCGCCGGCGTGGCGCGCGCCGTTCACCTTGTCCCAGGCCTCGACGAAGCCCGTGCCCGTCGTGCCGTCGGCCAGATCGTAGGCGTACTCGATGCGCCAGGGGTGCGCGTTGTTGTGGGACTGGGTGAGGTCGAGGGCCACCTTCGTGAGGCGCCCGCGGGTGGCTGTGCCGTGCTCGAGGGCCGCGAGCCAGCGCTTGGCCTTGCGGTGGCCGAAGTACCAGAGCGGCGCCCCGATGATCGGGAAGATGACCGACCAGCAGAAGACGATGACGAAGGCCGCCCCGATGAAGGCCATCGTGTTCTTCCAGAGCAGCACCCGCCAGCGGTAGCCCGGCGGCAGGGCCCGGGGGGTTTCTGGGGGCCGGGGGCCGGGCTGGCCCGTGGGCAGGGGCGGCAGGGGCCCCCCACAGGAGCGGCAGGCGGCCGTCTCGTGGCGGGGGTTGGCCGTGCCGCACCAGCCACAGTCCACGAAGAGCGGCTCGAGAACCTGGAGGGGCGCCGCGCAGTGCTCGCAGAGGTGGGAGGGGTCGCGGCGTGAGGCCCCGCCGCAGGCCCGACAGACGAGCAGGGGGGCGGCAGTGGCGGGGAGCGCAGGCATGCCGGGAGCCTCCCACAGCCGGGGCCCAACACCCCCAAGATGCCGATGTTCAGACCATCTACGCGGCCTGCTGGGAGGCGATGGGTGGCGCGGCATCCGGGTGGCGCGCGGCCGGGGGGTAGGCCGTGCCCACGGGCTCGATGCCCAGCTCGGCCCGCAGCTCGTCGAGGGGCCGCGCCCAGTGGTCCTCGAAGCGCACGAGGCTCAGGAAGCGGGCCCGCTTCGCCGCCCGCCAGGCCCGGGGCAGGTCGCGCAGCAGCCGGCGGGCCGCCCCGTCGAAGAGCGCGAACTTCAGCCCCCCGAAGACCACGATGGCCACCGAGAGGATCTGGCGCAGCTGGCCCCACTGGAAGGTCTGGAGCACCACCTCGTCCGGCCCCGAGATGCCCACCCCCACGAGCACGTGGCGGATGTCGTGGGTGTCGCGGTAGCGCTGCTTGGCGTACTCGGTCTCGTCGTCCCAGGGCCAGCGGGGCGCGGCGAGCGTGACGTCTTCGAGGATGCCGTTGGCGTGGAAGTGGTGCCAGAGGCAGTAGCCCAGGGTGTCGGTGGGCAGGGCCCGCATGCGGTCCCAGTCGATGCCGGCCACCGTCAGCCGCGGGCGCTCGGCGAGGAGCTGCGCCCCTTCGGGGTCGGCGGCCATGCGGTCGGCGGCACGGCGAAAGGCCGGCCCGTCGAGGGTGTCTTGGATGGCTGCGAGGTCGTCGAAGCTGTAGTCGGGCCAGCGCCGGAACAGGATGCGGTGGCCGTGGCGCAGGAAGGTGGCCACCCGCTGGGCGAGGCTCGGA
This sequence comes from Myxococcota bacterium, assembly GCA_964226865.1. GTDB lineage: Bacteria > Myxococcota_A > UBA796 > UBA796 > UBA2385 > CAXQUZ01. The sequence goes on from CAXQUZ010000173.1 coordinate 5,276, forward strand.
CCGCCTCCTGCGGCGGGGCTGCCGGCGCCGGGGGAGGCAGAGACCCGGGGCTCGGCAGCCTGGGCAGGCAGGGAC
>CAXQUZ010000174.1:0-10556 GCA_964226865.1 Myxococcota bacterium
TGTTGATCTCGGCGAAGATGCCCCCACCCTCGTCGTCGTCGTCGTCGTGGCCACCGCCGCTGGGACCGGCCTGCATCAGCGTCCTCCCTTGGCATCGACCTCGATGAGCTCGAGCAGCTCGTCCACCAGCATCGAGACGTCGCGGGTGAGCTTGCCCGAGATGGCCTGGAGCAGGTTGAAGAGGAAGACCCCCTCGAGGGCCACGGCGATGCCGACGGCCGTGGCGATGAGGGCCTGGGAGATGCCGACCGAGACCACGGCGAAGCCGCCCTGGCCGGACTCGCCGATGGACTGGAAGGCCGCCATGACGCCGACCACCGTGCCGAAGAGGCCCACGAAGGGCATCAGGGCCCCGGCGGTCGCGAGGATCCAGGTGCGGGCCTTGAGCTTGCCGCTCAGCCGCTTCTTCTCGCGCAGCATGGCCCGGGCCGGCTCGCCCTTCACCCGGCCCAGGGCCCGGTCGAGGCCCGCGCCGAGGATCTCGCCCACGGCCGACTTGGCGCCGTCACAGGCCGTGCGCGCGTCGGCGAGGGTGCCCTTCCGGGCCGCCTCGACCACCTTGGTGGCCTGGCCCAGCGACACCCGCAGGAAGACGTAGGCGGCGGCCCGCTCGACGGCGATGGCCACGAGCAGAAACGAGGTCGCGATCATGAACAGGACGAGCAGGTGCTCGAGCCCGAAGTCATGCATCGCGGATTCCAGGACGGTGGGGAGAGCCATGCGGTGTCGCCTCGGTGGAGGGGCGCTGGGCAGCGGGAGCCCGCCGGCGGCGGGGGCTCCGGGGCCCGAGAGCGGTCAGTGCAGTCGGTACTTCTGGGTGAGCGGCTGGCCCTTGCGGGTGAGCTCGATGGTCACGTTCTTGGTCTTGCGCAGCTTGAGGTAGACCTTGATGCCCTGGGCGATCGAGTAGACCGGCTGGCCGTTGACGCTGCGGATGACGTCGCCGTTCTTGAAGCCGGCCTGCTTGAGGATGGAGCAGCGGGGCAGGTAGAGCTTGGCCCCGTCGCGCTCGCCGGTGGCCTTGTCTTTGTGGACGCCGACGCCGGCCTGCTTCTCGAGCTCGCGCAGGTGGGTGGCGTACCAGTCCACCATGTCGCGCTCGACCTTCCACTTGCTGTCGCTGACCTGGACGATCTCTTCGATGGGCTCGCAGGGCTTGCGCTTGCCGCGGGGGGGCTTGCCCATCGTGCCGTCGCGCTTCGCGTCGCCCGTGGCGTCCGGATCCCCCTCGCCCTTGAGGCGGCTCTGGGGCGGCGGCGCCGCGGACGACGTGGAGGCGGGCTTCTTCGGGGACGAGCCCGGGGCCGCAGTTGGGGGCGGGGCCGGGGCCGCAGCGGGCGGCGGGCCCTCGTAGACCGAGACCTGGACGGGGTGGGCCGGGGCCTCGAGGGGCGGGGCCGCCGGGGCCACGTCGCCGCCGTTGTTGCCCACGGGGCCTTCGTTGTCGGTGCCCTCGCCCGGGCTGTCGAGCTCGGCACCGAGCAGCTGGACGGCGATGACCGGCGCGAGCAGGCTCAGGTGGAGCAGCACGCTCAGGGCCCAGCCCAGGCCGTGCCGAAAGGCCATGCCGCCGAGCCGCCGCACGAGGCCGCCCCCCGGGGCGCCGTCGGCGCGGGCGCCCGAAGACGCAGGGCGTGGAGATGGCGACGACAAGCAGGGGCCTCCCGGCGGGATGCGCAAGGCTAACAGCACCTCCCCGATCGGTCTCGTGGCCCGTCCCACCGGGCCCGCCCCCCGAGACTTTGACAGCTCCCCGACGACACGTCGTGACAGGAACCGACCGGGGGCCGTACCATCCGGGCGACTCCTTGCCCGGATCCCGCCATGTTGCTCGCCTCTGCCCCCCTGCTGGTCTCCCTGCTCGCACCGGCCGCCTCGGGGGCGCCCCCGGCCAAGGTCGCCGTCTGCCACCGCCGCGGAGGCGCGGGCGCCGGGCCGATCTCCGTCTCGGAGAGCGCCGTCGCCGCCCACCTCGCCCACGGCGATCACCTCGTCGCCGCCACCGATCCGGCCAACGGCATCGACGACGACTGCGACGGCACCGTCGACGAAGACGCCGCCTGCCCCTGCTTTGCGCCCGCCGACCTCGACGCCCTGCTCGGCGGCCAGTCCACCTACGCCTACGGCTGGGCCGTGCGCAGCGACGGCACCACCGACGTGCTCAGCCTCCGGGCCTACTCCTGGTTCCAGGGCGCCGACGGCCAGTGGCGCTCGCCCACGGTCGGCGCGGACGTGGGCTGGGACGGCGGCCAGGCCTGGTGCGCGACCTGGAGCCAGACCTGGCTGGCGGCCCCCACCCACGGCTGGGACAGCGACGGCGTCGAGACCAGCATCGACATCAACGCCACCGAAGAAGCCCTCTGCCGCGGCGTTCTCGAAGACTGGATCGCCGACGAGGCCGTGCCCCTCCAGACCTGGTAGGCCGCGCCGCCGGCCCGGCGCTCAGTCGGCCGCGACCGGAGCCGGGCCCGCCCCCAGCCGCCGGTTCGCCCGGGCGAAGCTGCCCAGGTCGTTGGCCGGCACCCCGTTGTCGACCAACACCCGCCGCAGCTCGCCGAAGACGAGGGTGCGGCGCCAGAAGGGCTGCTGGACGTGGAAGTGGTGGAGCACGTGGGTCGCGCCGAAGTTCCAGCAGAAGAGCTGGAGCGGCCAGAAGACCGGGTGGTCGAGGACCTGGTTCTGCTGGACCAGGTCGGCGCGGTCGATGCCCGTGTAGTGCGAGCTGGACGACATGATGACGATGCTCGCGTGGCGCAGGGTGTTGGGCAGCACCCACAGCACGGCGAGCGGCAGGGCCCAAGCAGCGCCCAGCGCGAGCCCGCCCACGGCGAGGAAGGGCAGCAGCAAGAACAGGCCGTCGACCGCCCGCACGAGGGCGAAGGCCCGGGGCTGGCGGAGGTCGGGGATGCGCCCGCCTGCGGCCTTCCGGGCGCGCACCGCCCGGCGGATGGCGGGCACCACGACCAGCGAGCCCGCCGGCACGAGGGTCAGCAGGACGCGCCGCGGCCCCCAGGGCAGCCCCAGGCCGATGAGCCGCTCCTCGATGTCGTCGGGCTGGCCCGAGGCGATGTGGTGCCAGCGGTGGATGCGGCCCCGCGACCAGGGGTTGAGGCTGGCCTTCGCGAGCCAGATCGCGGCGAGCACGGCCCGGCGCCGGCCCGGTCGCCCGCCCAGGTAGAGGTCGTGGATGAGGTCGTGCTCGAGCTCGTGGAGCACGCTCAGACACAGCGCGATGGCCGGCACCACCACCCAGGCCCCCGCGAGGCCCAGGACCCAGGCCCCGGCGGCCGCCGCCATGCCCGCCCAGGCGAGCACGAAGAAGCCCATGGCGAGCCGGTCGTCGTCAGCGAGCCAGGGGTGGCGGGCGACGAGGCGGCGGTCGGCGTCCTTGATGGCGGCGCGGATGCGGCGGGAGGGGCTCATGGGCGCGGTCCGGGGGGCGGGCGCCGGGCGCTCAGAGGCGGCCGCAGAGGGGCACGTCGAAGCGCAGGCGCTGGTTGTGGAGGCCCGGGCTGGGGATGACCGGGTGGGCCCGGGCCGCCGGCTCTTGGTAGTAGCCGAAGGCCGCCTGGCCCAGCACCCGCCCGCGCACCGAGGGGGGATCGTCGGGGTTCGGCGGCTCGACCGTGGCCTCGAGGCGCACGTCGCGCAGGAAGCTCACGACCCCCGGGGGGCCGGCCTCCGAGCCCGCGTAGAGGGCCTCAGAGAAGCCCGCCGCGGGCCCGTCCCCGGTGATCACCACGGCCACCCCGCCCCCGGGCCGGGCCACGACCGGGTCGCTGCAGTCCGGCGGGTCGCCGTCTCCCAAGACCACCATCAGGCGGTCGTCCTCGTCGACCTTCCAGGCCCGGCCGCCCCCCAGATCGAAGCGGGTCGCCCCCTGGCCCGGGGCCCGCAGGGCGAAGCGCAGGGCGTCGTCTCCGGTCACCAGCACGGCCCCGTCCACCCGGCTGCTCGGCGCGCCCACACAGCCCACCGCCAGGGCCAACACCGCCCCGGCGCCCCGCGCCCGCACGCTCCGTGCCCGACAGCCCATCCACCCTCCCGATCGGCAGCCCCGGGGGCACCGCGGGGCCTGGTCGTCCCCGGCAGTCTCCGCGGGCGGGCCGGTGTTCCCCGGCGTTCCCCGCGTTCCCCAGTGTTCCACGCCGGCCCTTTCCGGCGCGTCCCGGGCAGCAGAGCACAGACCGGTGCACCGTGGCAAGAGCATCGTGGCGAGGGCATCGTGGCCCCGCCCCCCCCACATCCGGCTGGCCCGGCCCCCCAGACCGGGTGACACAATTGCAACGGGCCGGTGTTCCACCCGCGCCGCCCCCCGGTCGCGCCCCTGCAGGTGCCGCCCCCCGGCGCTACGATCCCCCCGGCCCCGTCCCCTGCGACGGCCGCCCCCGCGCCTTTCCCCCCGTCACGAGGCCACCCCGATGCTGTTCTCCCGGAGTCTCCGAATTCTCCTGCCGGTCGTCTCTCTGTCGGGATGCATCATCTACGCCGACAAGGCCGGCGACTCGGGCGTCGACGACGTCGGCGACGACCCCATGGACGACGGCAGCGACGGCTCCGACGACGGCAGCGACGGCACGGACGACGGCAGCGACGGCACGGGCGACGGCAGCGACGGCACGGGCGACGGCACGGACGGCGGAGACGAGGGCGGCGACGAGGGGGCCAGCGTGCTCGACTCGGACGGCGACGGCTGGCTCGAGCCGGACGACTGCAACGACAACGACGCCGCGATCCACCCCGAGGCCGAAGAGGTCTGCGGCGACGGCATCGACAACAACTGCGACGGCGGCGCGGTCGAGTGCCGGGCCGAGGGCGAGGTGGACGTGGTCGACCTCGCGGCCACCATCTTCCAGGGCGCCGGGGCCGACGACCACTTCGGCCTGCGCCTGGGCTCGGCGGGCGACGTCGCCGGCGACGGGGTCGCAGACAGCCTCAGCGCCCGCGAGGGCGACGGCAGCGCGACCCCCTCCGCCGTCCACCTCTTCAGCTCCCCCACCGCCGGCTTCGTCAACGCCGGCGCCGCCGACGCCACCATCGAGGCCGAGCGGGCCGGCGACGGCTTCGGCATGGCCATCACGGCCCTCGGCGACATGGACGGCGACGGCTACGGCGACTTCGCCGTGGGCGCCCCCGAGGCCGCCAGCGGCGGGCTCACGGGCGGCGAGGGCGGCCCCTCGGTGCTCATCTTCACGGGCCCCATGTCGGGCACGGCCAGCGCACTGACCGCCGACGCCACCTTCGAGGCCCTCGCCGTGGACGACCGCACGGGCCACAGCATCGGCGCCGTGGGCGACGTGACCGGCGACGGCGTCGTCGACCTGCTGGTGAGCGCCCCGGAGGCCGCCGCCGGCTCGACCCCCGACCACGCCGGCCGCATCTACCTGCTCGAGGGGCCCTGGCGCCGCACCGAGTCGCTGACGGGGGCCGTGGCCGTGTTCACGGGCGAGCGTGCCGACAGCCGCGCGGGCCTCGGCGCCGTGGGCACGGCCGGCGACGTCGACGGGGACGGCCAGCCCGACCTGCTCATGACCAGCCCCGAGGTGCCCGTGGGCACCGACACCGGGGTGGGCGCGGCCTACGTCTTCACCCGCAGCGCCAGCGGCCAGGTCGACCTCGCCTACGCCGACGTGCGCATCTACGGCCGCACCACCGACGACCACTTCGGCGCCGCCGCCAGCGCGGCCGGCGACGTGAACGGCGACGGCTACGCCGACATCATCGTGGGCGCCCCCGACTCCGACCTCGGCGCCACCGACGCGGGCGCCGCCTTCCTCTTCCACGGCGGGGCGGCCTTCGCCGGCGCCCTCGACACGGGCGACGCCAGCTTCGTCGTCGTCGGTGCCCTCGCCGGGGGCGCCACGGGCACGGCGGTGGCCGGTGTCGGCGACCTCGACGGCGACGGCGCCGACGACCTCGCCGTGGCCGATCCCACCGGCTTCGACGGCACCAACACGGGCGCCGTCGCCGTGGTCTACGGGCCCGCCGTCGGCAACACCGACATCGAAGACGCCGACCTGGTGCTGCTCTCGACCACCGCCGGCGACAACTTCGGCGGGGCCCTGGGCGCCCTGGCCGACACCGACGGCGACGGCCGGGGCGAGCTGCTCATCGGGGCCAGCCTGCTCAGCCCCTCGGGCCTGCCCCAGGCCGGCGGCGCCTGGCTCGTGCGGGGCCCGGGCCTCTGAGCCTGGCCCCCGCGCCCGCCCTCAGTGCACGCCCATGAGGTTGCGCCGGGGCAGGGGCGCCAGCCCGGCGGCCGCGCGCTGGGCCCGGTCCTGGCGCAGCTCGTCGATGGCCACGAAGTAGTCGGGGTCTTCGAGCACGTTCACCTCGCAGATCTCCTCGGCCCGCCGGATGAGCCGGATGCAGTCGGCCGAGAGGTGGCGCAGGTGGAGGGTCTTGCCCGCCTGGTGGTAGCGGTCGGCCAGCTTGTTGATGGCCTCGATGGCCGACTGGTCGGTGATGCGCGACTCGGCGAAGTCGACGATGACCTCGTCCGGGTCGCCCGCCACGTCGAACTTGCTGGCGAAGAGGGTGGTCGAGCCGAAGAAGAGGGGCCCGAAGATCTCGTAGTGCTTGATGCCGTGGGCATCGACGTGCTTGCGGGCCCGGATGCGCAGGGCGTTCTCCCAGGCGAAGACCAGCGCGCTCACCACGACGCCCGTGAGCACGGCGACGGCGAGGTCGTGGGCCACGGTCACGGCCGTCACGGTGGCCATCACGAGCAGATCGGCGACGGGCACCTTGTTCCAGATGCGGAAGCTGTTCCAGGCGAAGGTGCCGATGACCACCATGAACATGACGCCGACCAGCGCGGCGATGGGCACCTGCTCGATGAGGGGCGCGCCGAAGAGGATGAAGCCGAGCAGGGCCACGGCGGCGACGATGCCCGAGAGCCGGCCCCGGCCCCCCGACTTGATGTTGATGATGCTCTGGCCGATCATCGCGCAGCCGCCCATGCCGCCGAAGAAGCCGTTGACGATGTTGCCGGCGCCCTGGGCGATGCACTCGCGGTTGGCGTCGCCGCGGGTCTCGGTGAGCTCGTCGACGAGGTTGAGGGTCATCAGCGACTCGATGAGGCCGATGGCCGCGAGAATGGCGGCGTAGGGGGCGATGAAGCCGAGGGTCTCGAAGCTCAGGGGCACCACCGGCACGTCGAAGCTGGGGAGGCCGGCGGCGATGCCCTGGCCCCCGCCGGCGGCGACGAAGCTGGCCACGGTCGGGGTCGCGACGCCGCCGAAGACGACGAGCAGGGTCACCACCACGATGGCCGCCAGCGCGGCGGGCACCTGGCGGGTGAGCTTGGGCAGCCCCCACATGATGCCCATCGTGAGGCCCGTGAGGCCGAGCATGGTCGCCAGGGGCAGGCCCGAGAGCCAGGCGCCGCCGACCTTGAACATGCCGAGCTGGGAGAGGAAGATCACGATGGCCAGGCCGTTGACGAAGCCCATCATCACCGGCGAGGGGATCATGCGGACGAACTTGCCGAGGCGCAGCAGCCCGGCGCCGACCTGGAGGGCCCCGGCGAGCAGCAGGGTGGCGAAGAGGTACTGGAGACCGGCGCCCGTGCCGCCGAGGGCCGTGCCCTCCTTGACCAGCGACACCATCACCACGGCCATCGCGCCGGTGGCGCCCGAGATCATGCCCGGCCGGCCGCCGAAGAGCGCCGTGACAATGCCCATCATGAAGGCACCGTAGAGACCGACGATGGGGGAGACCCCGGCGACGAAGGCGAAGGCCACGGCCTCCGGCACGAGGGCGAGGGCGACGGTCAGGCCGCTGAGGACGTCGCTCTTGGCCGAGCCCTGGTCGGGGTCGACGAAACGGAATTTCACGGGGGGCGCTCACGGAACGGGGAAAGCCGCACGGGAAGGGGCCCCGGCGGCGGCCCCGGCGCATAGGGGCTCGCCCGGGCCCGGGCAATGGCCCCCTTGTGGCGCCAAGGGACCGGGACGTCGGGAGTGCCCGGCTCCCCGTCCCTCTCGCCTTCATGTCCAACGGGTGAAGATGCCCCCCCGGGGGGGCCCGCGCCCCGTCCGGCCGCTCAGCGCACCAGCTCGCGCCGCACCAGCTCGTCGGCCAGAAAGCGCCCGGCCACGTCCGCACCGGCGTCCGTGAAGTGGATGCCGTCGCCCCAGAGGGCACCGTCCCCGCCCACCCCCGCGCGCAGGTCGACGAAGGGAACGCCGCGCTGCTGGGCCACCTGGGCAAACATGCCGTTCATGGCCTCATAGGCCTGGACGAGGCCCAGCGGGGTGAGCCCGTAGCCCCGGGCGTCCCGGCCGAGGCCCCACCAGGCCGCCAGCTCGCCGGCCCCCTCGGCCACCGCGAAGCCGTGGCTGGCGATGACCGGCAGGGCCCCCTGGCGCTGGGCCTCGGCGACCAGCTGCTCGATGCCGCGGCGCAGCTCGCCCATGTCGGCGGCCACGAGGCGGCGGCTGGCCCACTCCTGGCGGGGCAGGGGCGGCGGCAGCAGATCCCAGGCCACCCGCCAAGCCGACATGCGCGAGAGCAGGGTGGGCTTGGGGAAGCGGGGCGGCCACTTCTGGTTGGCGATGGAGCGCAGGTCGTTGGGGCCCTGGTGGATGATGACCACGTCGGGCGCGAGGCCCGGCCCCTTGCGGCGCAGGTCGCGCAGGTTGGTCATCACGTGCTCGCCGGGGATGCCGGCGTTGATCACCTCGACGCTGCGGCCGTCCAGCCGGGCGGCGAGGTGGTGCTCGAGGCGGGCGGGCCAGGTGTGGGCGTCTTCGGTGGCGAGGATGTCGAAGGTGGTCGAGCCCCCGAGGCACCAGAGGCGCAGGGTGCCCGGCGGCTTCTGGCGGGCCAGCTCGCGGCCCCGGAAGCCCATGCTGTTGACGTGGATGTTGCCGGCCGAGCCCTCGAGCGAGGCGCCGGGCTGGAGCGTGCGGCCCCCCTGGGGATCCGGCGGGCCGTAGAGCCCGAGGGGCGCCCCGTCGACGTGCATGGTGCCGTAGGTCACGTACTCGTAGAGCCGGGCCGCCCCCTCGAGGGCCCCGACGAAGGCGACGAGCACGACCAGCGAGAAGAGCAGGCGGCGGAGGACGGAGCGGGGCGCAGCCATGACAGTCCCGAGCAGGCGCGGAGGAATCTGCCCCAGCGTAGCGGACGCGGGTGACACGCCGGGCGGCGGCCGGTGTTCCACCTGCACACACCGACCGGATCCGTCCGGTCCCCCGCCGAGGAGACCCCATGTCCACCGCCGTCCGCTCTGCCCGTCCCGCCGTGGTGTCCTGCCTGCTGCTGTCGGCCGCTGCCGTCTCGGGCTGCGTCGCCGGCAGCGGGGTGCCCGCCAAGGAGACCCGCAGCATCGGCAGCTACTCGGCCATCGAGGCGGTCGACGCCATCGACATCCGCCTGTCCACCGAGCTCGACCCGGGCACCCTCGAGGTGCGCTGCGACGACAACCTCATCGACTCCATCCGCACCGAGCTCGACGGCCACACCCTCGTCGTCCGCACCCCCAACGGCATGGGCATCGTGCCCCGGACCACCTGCGAGGTGCGCACCGGCCGCTTCGGCATCACGTCCATCCGCACCACCGGCTCGGGCGACGTGAGCGGCACGGGGCCCTTCTTTGCCCTCTCCGAGCTCCACAGCACGGGCTCGGGCAACATCCGCCTCCACCTGCGCGCGCTCGACCCGGTCGACGAGGACGGCGCGGGCGACGGGGACGGGGACGGCGGCTTCGTCTCGGACGGCGACGCCGAGGATCTGGACGGAACCATCACCGAAGACGGTCTGGTCCAGGGCATTCCCGACCATGCCGACTGGCTGTCGGTGCGCACCAGCGGCTCGGGCGATGTGGTGATCACGGGCATCGACGCCCGCGAGGTGGAGCTCGCCACCACGGGCTCGGGCGACGCCCGCCTCGCCGGTGCGGCCCACGCGCTCGACGCCCGCAGCTCTGGCTCCGGCGACATCAACGCCCGCGCGCTCGACGCCGAGCGGGCCGTGCTCACGACCTCCGGCTCGGGCGACCTGCGCGCCACGGCCCACACCAAGGCCACGGCCCACAGCTCGGGCTCGGGCGACATCACCATCTGGGGCAACCCCGACCGCCGGGAGCGCAGCAGCTCGGGCTCGGGCGACATCCGCTTCCGCTGAGCCCCCGCCGCGCCGGCCCGCGCCCGCCTCGACCCGCGGGCGCCCGGCGGCTAGCCTCCCCCCCAGGAGGCCCCATGTCCGAGGTCCACACCTTCTGCCGCATCTGCGAGTCGCTCTGCGGCCTGCGCGCCACCGTCGAGGGCGACCGCGTCACGCGGCTGCGGCCCGATCCCGAGCACGTCGCCACGGCCGGCTTCGCCTGCCCCAAGGGCCTGCGCCAGCACGAGCTCTACGGCGGCCCCGACCGGCTCACCGCGCCCATGCGCCGCACCCCCGACGGCTTCGTCCCGGCGACCTGGGACGAGGCCCTCGCCGACATCGGCCAGCGGGTCCGGGCCCTGCGCGCCGACCACCACCCCGACGCCGTCGCCATGTACGTGGGCACGGCGGCGCGCTTCTCGACCCTCCACCCGGTCTTCGCCCAG
>CAXQUZ010000175.1:0-4192 GCA_964226865.1 Myxococcota bacterium
CGACCACCGAGATCTACACGTCTTAAGACACTCTTTCCCTACACGACGCTCTTCCGATCTCGCCGGGGTCGCTGCGGTGGCAGGCGATGACCGTGTGGCCCCGGCGCACGAGCTGGCGGGTGAGGGAGAGACCGATGCCGCGGTTGGCACCGGTGATGAGCGCGACGGGCATGGCGGCTCCTGTGGGGAGGGGGGACGGCGGCGTCTTAGCGCGCTGGCGGGAGGGCGCCGGGGGTTCTCGCCGGGCACGGGCGCCGCTCGGGGCCCACCGCGCGGGCTACAGTTCCGCGCCGTGCGCCGGGTCTGCCCGCGCTGTCGCCGCCTGGAGCCCCCCATGTCGCTGCCCGCCCTGCCCCTGCCTCCCCTTCCCCGCTGGGCCCTGCTCGCGCTGCTGCTCGGCGGCACCGGCTGCGCGGGCGACACGGCCGACAAGGCCGCGGGCACGGCGACGGGCGAGACCGGCCGCCCGGACGACAGCGGCGGGCCCGCACCGACCCCCTTCGTCTACCCGGCGGCCGACGCCATGCCGCCCCTGCGCGGCCCCGCAGGCCCCGCCCGCACCTTCGCCGAGGACGAGCTCTTCGTGAACTGCGCCCGGCTGGACGGCGGCGAGGAGTCCTACCACCACCACAACCTCGTCACGACCTACCGGGGCCACCTCGTGCTCCCCTGGTCGCCGGAGTTCGGCACGGGCGGCCTCTCGCTCTTCGACATGAGCGACCCCTGCAACCCCGTGAAGGTCGGCCAGGGCTGGCACAACCGCATGCGCGAGAGCCACGCCATGGGCTTCGTGCACCTGCGTGAGGGCGACCCCCACGCGGGCGACTATGCCGTGGTGACGGGCACCCTCGGCATCCAGATCTGGGACCTCTCGACCCTCGAGACCCCCGAGGTCGTCTCCTACCTCGAGATCGAGGGCATCTTCTACCCGGACGCCTACGCCCGGGTCGTGCTCAGCGTCTTCTGGCAGTACCCCTGGCTCTATGTGGCAGGCGCCGACAACGGCGTCTACGTCGTCAACACCGAGAACCCTGCCGCTCCGCGGGTCGTCAAGCAGGTGCCCCTGGACGGGCTGCGGGCCGGCGGTGTCTTCGCGCTGGGCGACCTGATGATGGTCACGGCGGCCGAGGGCGCCCAGGTCCAGCTGCTCGACATCGGCGATCCGGCCGATCCCCAGCCGATTCCGGGCGGACGCTTCACGCTCACCGACCGCACGGGCGCGAGCGTCGAGGCCTACCACGCCAACCTCAGCGGCGACCTCGCCTTCTTCGCCCGGAAGGAGGGCGGCGGCGGCTTCATCGCCTGGGACATCTCCGACCCGAGCGCGCCGGTCTACCGCTCCGAGGGCTACGTCGACGGCAACGGCGGCTACGTCTACCATGACGAGGGCTACGTCTTCGTCGGCAACAGCTCCATCGCCCACGTCTTCGACGCCCGTGACCTGGACGACGTGACGGTGCTGGGCACGGGCCACCTCACGGGCGACCTCGACACCATCACCCCCTATGGCAACGTGGCCGTGCTCAGCGTGGACGACGACGCCGAGGACGAGCTGGCCAGCGCGGTCATGCCCTGGCGGGCCGATCCCGACACCACCCCCCCCGCGGTCATGCGCATCCGCCCCGGCGACGGGGCCACCGGGGTCGCGCCGACGGCCCGCATCGGGGTGGGCCTCACCGAGTTCGTCGAGCCCAGCAGCGTCTTCGCGGGCAGCATCCGGCTGTGGCACGCGGACGGCTCGGCCGTCGACGGCTGGGGCACGGGCCAGGAGGCCATCGCCACCTTCACGCCCAAGGCGCCGCTCGAGGCCGGCGTGACCTACACCGTCGAGGTGGTGGCGGGCGGGCTGCGGGATCTGAACGACAACGCGCTGGCCGAGACCGTCACCACCACCTTCACGGTTGCGGGGGGCTGAGGGGCTCCTCGCTGGCGCCACGGGCGGCCGAGATGGCCTCGACGCGGGCCTTCTCGAAGGTGTCGCCGATGCGCATGGCCTTGACCATGGCCCGCACCGAGAGCCGGTTGCCCCAGGTGGGCATGGCCCGCTTGAGGAGGTCCATGGCCAGGGCCTCGCGGGTGATGCGCAGCCGGGGCTGGCCCCGCTCGACGGCGCGCACGATCTGGCGGGCCGCCTCGCTGGCGGGCATGGCCGCCTTGTCGAAGAACTTGACCAGCCGGCCCTTCAGGTCGTCGTGGGCCGTGCGGGCATTGCGCATGATGTCGGTGGCGATGCCGCCCGGGTGGACCACCGTGAGGCCCACATGGGAGCCCGCCAGCTCTTCTTGGAGGGCCTCGGAGAGCCCGCGCACGGCGAACTTGCTCGTGCAGTAGGCGGCCTGGCCCGGCACACCCACGATGCCGTAGAGGCTCGAGACGTTGACGATGTGGGCCTGGTCGGCGCGCATGAGGTGGGGCAGGAAGGCCCGGGTGCCGTGGATGACGCCCCAGAGGTTCACCCCGAGCACCCACTCCCAGTCGTCGAGGGTGGTCTCGTGGAAGCCGGCTGTGACCGTGACCCCGGCGTTGTTGACGAGGAGCTCGACCCGGCCGTGGGCGGCGACCACCGCGGCGGCGAGGGCCTCCATGGCGGCGGCGTCGCGCACGTCGACGGTGTGGGTGGTGACGGTGGCGCCCCGGCCCCGGGCCACGTCGGCGGTCGCCGCGAGCGGCTCGGCCTTGACGTCGACCAGGGCGAGGTGGGCCCCCTTGTCGGCGAGGGCGAGGGCGAGCTCGCGCCCGATGCCCCCGGCGGCTCCGGTGATGACGGCCACGCGGTTCTTCAGCTGCTTCACAGGACATCTCCGGACAGGGGGCGGGCCGGGGCCGGGCCGCAGCGGCGGCCCCGACATGCGGGACTCAGCCGAGCTGGGCGCGGGCGCTCTCGAGGCTGGCGAGGCGCTCCTGGGCCGACGCGAGCTTGGCCTCGAACTCCTCGACGACGTGGGCGGGGGCCTTGGCCTTGAAGCCCGGGTTCAGCCGGCGGCTGAGGCCCTTGACGTCCTTGCTGGTCTTCGCGATCTGCTTGTCGAGGCGGGTGCGCTCGGCGTCGAGATCGATGACCCCCTCGAGGGGCAGGTAGAGCTCCTGGCCCCGGACCACGGCCGTCGCACAGGCGCCCTCGCGGCCCCCCTGCTCGACCGCCTCGATGCCGGCGAGATCCCCGAGGGCCCGGGCGTGGGCCTGGAGCACGGTGACCTCGGCCCCGCGCATGCGCAGGGGCTGGCGGGCCTTGAGGTCCATGTCGGCGCGGATGCGGCGCACGGCGACGATGGCCGCCTGGAGGTGGGCGACCTCGTCGAGGGCGCGGGCGTCCTCGGGGTAGTCGGCGGCCTTCGGGTAGGCGGCCAGCATGACCGTGCCCTCGGTGCCCGGGAGCCGCTGCCACAGCTCTTCGGAGAGGAAGGGCATGATGGGGTGGACCAGCCGGGCCAGGCCGTCGAAGACCGTGCGCAGCACGTGGCGGGCGCCCTGGCGGGCGGCGGCGGTCTCGGCGTCGTCGCCCTCGGCGTAGAGCGTGCCCTTCGACAGCTCGAGGTACCAGTCGCAGAGCTCGTCCCAGGTGAAGGCGTAGATCTCGCTGGCGGCCTCGTTGAACTTGTAGCTGTCGAGGGCCTCGCGCACCCGGGCCACCGCCGCGCCGAAGCGGGCGAGGATCCAGTGGTCGTAGGCCGACAGGGTCCGGGGGGCGGCCGGATCGTAGTGGTCGAGGTGCATCATGGCGAAGCGGAAGGCCTGCCACATCTTGTTCTGGAACTTCACGTAGCCCTCGGCCCGGGCCGGGTTCCAGAGCACGTCGCGGCCCGGGGCGGCCAGGGCCGTGAGGGTGTAGCGGAAGGCGTCGACGCCGGACTTCTCGATCATGACCAGCGGGTCGACCACGTTGCCCTTGGTCTTCGACATCTTCTGGCCCTGCTCGTCGCGGACCAGGGCGTGGATGTAGACGTCCTTGAAGGGGGGCAGGCCCATGTGGTGGATGCCGCTGAAGATCATGCGGGCCACCCAGAAGAAGATGATGTCGAAGGCCGTGATGAGCACGGCGGTCGGGTAGTACTTCTCGAGCTCGGGCGTCTTCTGGGGCCAGCCGAGGGTCGAGAAGGGCCACAGGGCGCTGGAGAACCAGGTGTCGAGCACGTCCTCGTCTTGTTCGATCTCCGCCCCCGCGCCGAGATCGGACGAGCACACGTCTGAACTC
>CAXQUZ010000176.1:0-10443 GCA_964226865.1 Myxococcota bacterium
GCTGTGGTCGATGGTGGCCTTGCGGATGCCGTCGAGGCTCAGGTAGGCGACCGAGGCGCCCGCCTCGTGTAGCCGGCGCGCGCGCTCGGCCGTCAGCAGCCAGCCGTTGGTGTTGAAGCTGACCTCGAAGCCGTGGCCCACGGCGCGGGCCATGAGCGCCTCGAGATCCCGCCGCAGCAGCGGCTCGCCACCGACGAAGTTCATGCCCGCCGGGGCGCACCAGGCGCCGAGGCGGTCGATGGCGTCTTCCCAGACCGCCGTGGGCAGATCGGTCGCCTCGTTCTTCCAGATGTCGCAGTGGACACAGGGCAGGAAGCAGCGGTCGGTCACGCTGAGGTGGACCTGGCGCGGCCGCCCGGGCGCCCGGCGCAGGCGGGCCCGGTCGAGGGCCCGGTCGAGCAGCGGCACGCGCACCCGGCTCACAGCACCACCCCCGCGTGGGCGGCGAGCTCGTCGGCGGTGATGGGGGCATGGTTCAGCGAGCGCGGGATGAAGCAGGTCTGGCAGAGCGCCTCGCCACCGTAGTCGCCCGCCGCCACCCGCGCGCGCCGGTCGGCCAGGGCGCCCCCCCACCACAGGGCCCGGAAGGGCGCCTCGCGCAGGTCGCCCACCTTGTTCTGGAGCAGGTTGTCGCGGGTGCAGGTGGTGAGCTCGCCCTGCCAGCTCACGACCGGGCTCTTCCAGAAGCCCGAGCAGGGCGCGAGGTTCTCGGCCACCACCGTGTGGCCGGCCGCCGCCGCGGCGGGCAGCGCCAGCCCGAGCTCGTCCATCTTGGCGCGAAACACGGCGTTCTCGCGCATCTGTTCCTCCGGCGTGGGGCAGTCGAGCTGGCGGAAGAAGACCACCACCTCGTCGCCCGGCGGCACGTGCCCCGCGGCGCCGCGCACGGGCAGGCCGAGGGCGGTGCAGCGGGCCGTCCACTGGTCGAGGAAGGGCCCCGCGTCGTCGACGTTGTTGCTGCCGACGATGAACTGGAGCACCACCCGGGGGCGGGTGGCGCCGAGGCGGGCCTTCTCGCGCAGCAGGGCGTGGACCTGGGCGTCGACCTTGTCGTAGCGGTCGATGCCCTTGACCCGGGTGTAGGTGGCGCGGGTGGCGGCGTCGAGGCTGAGGTGGAGCACCTGGGGCACCGCGCCCACGTTGAGCAGGGCCCGGGCCCGGGCCGCGGTGAGGTGGGTGGCGTTGCTGTGGACCTCGACCTTGCCGAAGGTGCCGTGGCGGGCGGCCGAGCGGAGGGCCCGGCGCCAGATGCGGGTGAAGTGGGGGTGGAGCAGGGGCTCGCCCAGCCAGAAGAGGATGAGCGTGTCGAAGCCCGCGCCGAGCGCGTCGAGGTCATCGACCAGCGCGTCGAAGATGGCCGGATCCAGGTAGCCGGTGGCCGCGTGGTGGGGGTGGGCCGCCTCGCTGACCGAGCAGTGCACACAGGCGAGGCTGCAGCGGTTGGTCAGCTCGACCACGAGGTAGCTGCCGGGCAGCCGCGGCGGGATGGCCCGGGGGGCGCTCACGGCTGGCCCACGGGGCCGTGGAGCAGGGGGCCGCTGGCGCCCTGGCCGAGGCGGGCGGAGGCCGAGCGGGCCAGCAGCCCGGCGAGGTAGCCGATGCCCTCGTCGACGGCGTCTTCGAGGGCACAGCCCCGGGCCAGGGCGGCGGCGATGCGCGCCGAGAGGGTGCAGCCCGTGCCGTGGCTGTTGCGGGTGGGGATGCGCGGGTGGGACCAGACCCGCTGGCTGCCGTCCGGCAGGAAGAGGGTGTCGCGCACCTGGTCGCCGGTGCCGTGGCCGTCCTTGCGCAGCACGGCCGTGCCCTGGGCGCGGGCCCAGTCGGCGGCCGCCACCGTGCCGAAGAGCCGGGCGGCCTCGGGCAGGTTGGGGGTCAGCAGGGTGGCCCGGGGCACCAGGGCCTCCACGAGGGCCGCCTCGGCATCCGGCGCGAGCAGGGCGTGGCCCGAGGTCGAGACCATGACCGGGTCGAGCACGACGGGGCCCCGGTGCGCGGCCAGCCCCTGGGCGATGGCCCGGGCGGTGGCGGCGGTGCCCACCATGCCGATCTTGACCGCGTCGGGGCGCATGTCGGCGACGACCGAGCGGATCTGGTCGCGCACGAAGTCGGCGGGCACGGGCATCCAGCCGTGGACCCCCGTGCTGTCTTGCACGGTCAGGGCCGTGATGGCGGCCATGCCGTAGGCGCCCCCGTCCTGGAAGGCCTTGAGATCGGCCTGGATCCCCGCGCCGCCGCTGGGGTCGGAGCCCGCGATCGACAGCACCGTCGGGATCCGGCGGCTCACTGCACACACCCCACGTCCATGCAGACCACCGTGCGCTGGCCCGCCTCGACCGTGAGCTCGAGCTCGTTCGAGCAGGAGAAGGTGCCCTGGGTGGCGTCGAGGCGCAGCACCCAGGTGCCCGCCCCCACCCGCTTGCGGAACTCGCCCTCCTGGTCGGTCTCGCCCACCTGGGGCGCGCCCTGGACGTCGATGTTCTCGAGGGTGTAGGTCACCCCGGCGACGAACTGGGGGTCGTCCAGATCGGCGCCCTCGTCGGTGACGATGCGGGCCCAGATCTCGCCGCTGGCCGGGTCGTCCACCTCGAGGGGCTCGAGCTCGAACTGGTCGGCGTCGTCGAACTGCAGACAGAAGGGCAGGTCGAGGGCCGTGTCTTCGGTCTTCGTGCCGCAGGCGCCGAGGGCGGCCACCACGGCGGGCATCAGGGCGAGCGAAGCGAGCGGCGGGCAGCGCATGGCGCCTCCGGGGGCGGGGGCCGCGGGGGCGGCGCGTGGGGGCTGCCTATCGCAGCGGTGGGGCCCGGGGGAGTGGTCCGGGACGACCGGCGGCCCCCGGGCGGTGCTAAGCCTGGGGCATGGCCCCCTCTCCCGCCCGCGCCCCCGTTGCCCCGCCGTCCATCGCCCGCCGGCTCTGGGACTGGGAGCGCCAGCCCGACCGGCCGCCCGGGCCCTCGACCCTCGAGCTCTACCCGACCCTCTCCTGCAACCTCGACTGCGCCTTCTGCGACACCACCGACCGCCACCGGCCCCCGGTCGACGAGCTGTCGGCCGCGGCGCTGCTCGGCCTCGTCGACGAGGCGGCGGCCCTGGGGGTGGGGCGGGTCTTCGTGCTCGGCGGCGGCGAGCCCCTGGCCCGCAAGGACGTGGCCCCGGCCCTGCTCCGCCGCGTCAAGGATCACGGCATGGAGGGCATCCTCGCCACGAACGGCACCCTGCTCGGGCCCGCGCTGGCCGCCCAGCTGGTCGAGACCGGCTGGGACGAGGTCCACGTCAGCATCGACAGCCCCGATCCGGCCACCCACGACGCGCTGCGGGGCCGGGCCGGCGCCTTCCGCCGCACCGTGCGCAACACCTGCCGCCTCTCCCAGCTGCGCCGCCGCCTCGGCCGGGCCGCCCCCACCGTGGCCCTCCACTTCGTGCTCACGGCCCGGAACTGGCGCCAGCTCCCCGGCATGATCGACCTCGCCGTGGCCCTCGGCGCCTCCCGGGTCGACTTCGACGCCCTCATCGCCTACACGCCGGCCCAGCAGGCCCTCCAGCTCGACGCCGCGGCCCGGGCCCGGGTGCCCGAGGTGGCGGCGGAGGCCATCGAGAGAGCCCGCCAGCACGGCATTGCCACGACGCTCGAGCACTTCCTCCACCCCGAGCGCCTCGACCGGGGCAACACGGCGGTGGCCATCCCGCCCGAGCCGGGCCTGCGGGGCGCGCCGTGCCTCAAGGCCTGGCACTACCTCGTGGTCCAGGCCGACGGCCGCACGAGCCCCTGCTGTGTGCTGGCGGGCGAGGGCGGCAGCGTCCGGGGGCGGGGCCTGGCCGCCACCTGGCGCGACGACGCCTTCCTCGCCCGGGTCCGGGCCGGCATGCTGGCCAAGCAGCCCCTCGACCGCTGCCGCGAGTGCACCTGGAACATCCTCGCCCACGAGGCCGAGGTGCGGGCCGCCCTCCAGGCCCTGCCCCCCGCCGCCCCCTCGGCTCCGGAGCCCGCCTGACATGGGCATCAACCTCAACCTCGAGCTCACCGACCACTGCAACATCAAGTGCCGGATGTGCAGCCAGTCGCTCCGAGACGAGGCCCACGGGGCGCCCATGCGCTTCATGGACTTCGCCACCTGGCAGGCCGCCCTCGACGGCCTCGCCGGCATGCCCGACGAGGTCCACCTCTGCCCCCACTGGCTCGGCGAGCCCACCCTCCACCCCCACTTCGACCGCTTCGTCGAGTACGCCTTCGGCCGCAACGCCGGCAACCAGCTCTTCCGCGAGTTCAAGCTCCACACCAACGGCGTCGTGCTGCCCGAAGAGCGGGCCCGGCTGCTGCTGCGGCTCGCCAACCGTCCGGGCCAGGCCCCCGACACCTTCCGCTTCGTCCACTTCTCGATCGACGCCTTCTCCCGCCACGCCTACGCCTGGGTGAAGGGCGCCGACCAGCGCGATCGGGTCTTCGCCAACGTCGAGCGCTTCCTCGACCTGCGCCACGCCCTGGGCATGGCCTGGCCCAAGGTGACCCTCGCCTACGTCGTCCAGGAGGGCAACGCCCACGAGGCGCGCGACTTCCGCGACCACTGGGCGGCCATCCTGCGCCGCCAGGGCCGCCCCTTCGCCCAGACCTGGGACTGGCCCGACCAGCTGATCGACACCCTCTACTTCAGGCCGCTGAACACGGGCGACCAGGCCGCCGCCGACCGGCTCCACGCCGAGGTCTGCCGCGCCCTCGGCAACACCGACGCGCGCCACGACCGCCGGCGCCGCGCCGAGAGCTTCTGATCCCCCCCGGCGCCCCGCTCCCGCGGGGCCCCCGCGCCTGCGGGTAGACCGTCAGGGCAAGGTCAAGTAGGATGCAAGGCTGTTGGTGGACCCCCACCCTGCCGCCCCCGCTGCGTCCCGCCCGACCGGAGACTGCCCATGCGCCCCGACCTGCGCGCTCTCGCCATCTTCGCCTGCTCGACGGCCCTCGGGGCCTGCGGCGACGGTCTGGTGAACCAGCCCATCATCGACAAGGAGGACGGGACCACCGACGCCGACTGTGGCACGGCCAACGCGGTGCTGACCGAGTTCTCGATGGACTTCGGCAACATCCTCGTGGGCACCTCGAAGACCCTCTCGGTCAACCTCGAGAACGCTGGCGGCTGCCCGCTGAACGTCGAGTCCATCTCGACCGACAGCGCCGAGTTCAGCACCCCCATCAGCGTCATCACGGTCGCCGGCGGCGGCGCCGCCACCCTCCAGGTCACCTACGCCCCCCTCGACTATGTCGAGGACTCGGCCAACCTCATCCTCATCTCCGACGACGCCGACAGCCCCGAGATCCGCGTGACCCTCCGGGGCGCGCCGGTGACCGACGGCGACGACGACGGCTACGCCAGCACCCTCGCCGGTGGCGAAGACTGCGATGACGAGGATCCGGACGTGAACCCCGGCGCGGTCGACGAGTGGTACGACGGCAAGGACGCCAACTGCGACGGCGCCGACGACTACGACCAGGACGGCGACGGCTACCAGACCTACGTCTACAACGACGAGCCCAGCGCCCTCGGCGGCGACTGCCAGGACGCCAACCCCGACATGCACCCCGGGGCCCGGGACGACTGGTACGACGGCATCGACAGCGACTGCGACGGCACCGACGACTACGACAAGGACGGCGACGGCTGGCGCCACCCCTCGGGCGGCGGCTCCGACTGCGACGACGAGAACGCCGAGATCAACCCCGACGGCACCGAGCGCATCAACGGCGCCGACGACGACTGCGACGGCTCGGTCGACAACGACATCCCCGGCTGGAGCGCCGACTACCGCTGGGAGGGCACGGCCCCCGGCGACCAGGCCGGCCGGGCCATCACCCAGGGCGACCTCGACGGCGACGGGGTGACCGAGCTCATCATCGGCGCCCCCGGCTTCACCACGTCGACGGGCATGGTCGCCATCATCGAGGGCGACAACCTGCCCGCTGACGGCGCGACCCTCGGCGCCGCGGCCAACACCATCGCCGGCATGAGCGCCGGTGAGCAAGCCGGCTGGGGCCTCGCCTACCTCGAGTCCTCGGGCCTCTACGGCGACCCCTACCTCGCGGTCGGCGCCCCGGCGGCCGGCGGCAGCCGCGGCATGGTCTACATCCTCGACGGCGGCGACGCCCTCTCCGTGCGCGATGTCGGCTATGCCGTCGCCCAGTTCGGCGGCGGCAGCGGCTACTACGTCGGCCGCAGCATCTCGGAGGGCGTCGACATCAACGGCGACGGCATCGAAGACCTCTTCGGCTACTACCAGGCCTCGACCGGCGACCGGCCCACGCCCTACCTCTGGATGCTCGACGGCGCCTCGTGGGACTCCGGCAGCTACACCGCCCTCACCCTCGACGACGCCACGGCCCGCTGGTCGACCGACGGCGGCGGCGGCATCGGCAGCCCCGACAACCGCATGGACGTGAGCCTGCCCAGCGGCGGCGACCTCGACGGCGACGGCTACACCGACATGCTCTTCTGCGACTACCTCGCCGACTACGCGGGCACGAACGACGGGGCCACCTGGACCCTCTTCGGCCAGGTCTCGGGCTACAGCAACGGCTCGGCCACCAACATCGAGAACGACGCGGTGGTCACCACCACGGCCGACCAGTACGAGCGGCATGGCATGATCTGCGCCATCCAGCCCGACGTCGACGGCGACGGCGACGACGAGCTGTGGGTCTACACCCCCGGCCGCCTCAGCCTCGACCTCGTGGCCGGCGGCGCCCACCTGCGCGACGGCGGCACCGACCCCGCCGACCACGCCCTCGCCAGCTACGCCTTCACCGAGTCGACCGCCGAGCCCTTCATCATGCGCAGCTTCGGCGACGTCACCGGCGACGGGGTGCCCGAGATGGCCCTCTCGCTGTCGGTCTCGGGCGCCTCCCGCGGGGCCGTGCGCATCCTCGACGCGACGAAGACGGGCACCCTCGACAACGAGGACGACGCCTTCGCGCTCATCGAGGGCGAGAAGGACGACGACATCAGCGTCTACAACGCCGCCTACGGCCACGGCCTCAACCAGCGGGCCGGCGACGTCACGGGCGACTTCCGCCTCGACTTCGCCGTCGGCGACTACGGCTGGGGCGCCACCGGCGTCGAGAACACCGGCGCGGTCTTCTTCAGCGAAGGCCGCTGAGGCGCCGCCTCCGCCCGCTCTCTCGCGGCCGCCTCCTCCCCGGAGCGCGGCCGCTGCCGTGTGGGCCCCTCAGGGCGCCGAGGCGATGAGGAAGTGGACCCCGGGGAACCAGCGGGCGACCAGCTCGGGGCCCCGGTAGACCCAGACCATCGCGCCGAAGGCCAGAAAGGGCCCGAAGGGCAGCGGCGAGGACATGCCCCAGCCGGCCCCCCGCCGCACGAGCAGCAGGGCCAGGCCCACCACCGAGCCGGCGAAGGTCGCGAGGAAGAGCACGAAGGGCACCCCCGGCAGCACCCCGACGAAGGCTCCGATCATCGCGAGCATCTTGGGGTCCCCCCAGCCCATGCCCTCCCGGCGGCGCACGACCCAGTAGAGCGCCATGATGAGCACGAGCGAGCCGGCCCCGAAGAAGGCGCCGAGCACCGACTGCTGCCAGCTGAGGGCGTCGGGGTGGCCGAGCCAGCCGACCAGGGCCGCGCCCGCCACCCCCACGGGCACGGCATAGACCGAGACCTCGTCGGGAATGATGTAGTGGCGCAGATCCACGAAGGTGGCCACCAGCAGCAGGCAGACGAAGCAGAGCTGGACGAGGAAGAGCGCCCCGTGGGCCGGCGTCAGCGCCGTCGGGTCGGGGACCAGCCGCCAGAAGAGCAACAGCGAGAGCAGCCCCGTGAGCAGCTCGATGGTCGGGTAGAGCGACGAGATGGGGGTGGCACAGTCGCGGCAGCGGCCCCGGAGCAGCAGCCAGCTCAGCACGGGCACGTTGTCGTAGAAGCGGATGCCGGCGCCGCAGGAGGGACAGTGGCTCGGCGGGTGGACCACGGAGCGGTCCTCGGGCAGCCGGGCGATGCAGACGTTGAGGAAGCTGCCCACCAGCAGCCCCAGCAGGAGCGAGAAGCCCCCGAAGATGCGCCAGGCGGACCAGGCCGCCTCGGCGAGCAGCGGGTCATCGAGGTTCATGCGCCCGCCTCCTGGAGCACGGCCACGACCCGGTCGACCGCCCCCGCCGACAGGGCCGCGTGGCAGGGCAGCGCCAGGGCCTCGGCACAGAAGGCGGCGGCCCGGGGGCAGGGGCAGAGGCGGGCGTGGGCGCGGATGGCGGGCTCCTCGTGGAGGGGGCGCGGGTAGTAGACCGCGGCCTCGATGCCGGCGTCGCGGAGGGCCTGGCGGAGGGCGGCAGCGCGGGGGCTGCGCATCGCGAGAACACTCACTGGGCGGCCACTCTCGGGAACCAGCACCGCCGACCCCAGGGCCGCCTGGTAGCGGAGGGCCAGGGCCCGCCGGCGGGCGAGGTGCCGATCCAGATCGGGCAGCCGGGCCTGCAACACCGCGGCCTGGACGGCGTCGAGGCGGCTGTTGCGGCCGATGTGGCCCGCGACCAGGGGGAAGCCGGCGCCGCCGTGGTGGCCGAGGGCCCGCACCCGGTCGGCCAGGGCCCGGTCGTCGGTGAGCAGGGCCCCGCCGTCCCCGGCCGCGGCCAGCACCTTGGTCGGGTAGAAGCTGAGGGCCGCGAAGATCCCCTCGCCCACGGGCGGCACAGCGCCGGCGGCCTGGGCGGCATCGTCGACCACCACCGCCCCGTCGGGCAGGGGCCCCAGCGGGGGCGGCTTCAGCCCGAAGAGGTGGACCGGCACCACGGCGCGCACCCGGGGCGACCAGGCAGCGCGCACGGCCGCCGGGTCGAGCAGCGGACGGTCGGGCAGCACGTCGACCACCACCGGCGTCGCCCCGGCGAGCACGACGGCGCTGGCCGTGGCGAAGAAGGAGACGGCCGGCACGATGACCTCGTCGCCCGGGCCGATGCCCAGGGCCTGGAGGCCGAGCACCAGGGCGTCGGTGCCGCTGTTGAGGCCGACACCGTGGGCCACCCCGAAGCGGGCCGCGAGGGCCGCCTCGAGCTGCGCGACGACCGGTCCGCCCACCCAGCGCCCGCTCTGGAGCACGGCCCGCACGGCCGCCTCGGTGGCCGCCGCTGTGGCTGCGTGCATGGCCGCCGGGTCTTCGCGCCGGAGGGGGCCCCCGTCCGGGGGCCTCACTTGAGTTCCGTGCGCTCGAAGACCATCACGGCGGCGACCAGCACGGCCGCCGTGTAGCTGAGGCCGTAGGCCAGGGCTGGGCCCATGCGCGCCCAGGGCACGGGGCCCTCGTGCACCGCCGCCTCGCGGATGCTGAGCACCTCGAAGTTGGGCAGCGCCCAGTAGAGGGCCCGGGCGGCCGTGCGCATGCCCGGCGAGGCGGCCTGGTTACCGAAGAGCCAGATGTCGTCGGCGAGGTGGCCGATGACGAAGACGCTGAGGGTGAAGGCGGCGGCGGTGGTGGGGGAGCTGCTCGCCGAGAAGAGCGTGGCCCAGGCCGTCAGCAGGGCCAGCTCGACCATGAGCATGCCCGCGCTGACAAAGACCACCGGGGCCGGGAAGCCCTGCCGCAGGCTCATCATGAGGGTGTAGAGCAGCACGAGGAAGCCCACCTCGATGGCCAGGGTGGCGAGCAGCCCGAGGTACTTGCCGACGACGAAGGTCCAGCGGGGGATGGGCTTGCTGAGCACCGTGTAGATGGTCTTCCGGTCGAGCTCCTTCCAGACCAGCGAGATGCCCAGGAACATCGCGATGACCGCGCCGAAGAGGTCGATGGCGCCCTGGGCGACGCTGCGCACGACCTTGGCCTGGTCGCCGATGGTGATCTCTTCGACCACCAGCGACATGCCCAGCACCAGCACGCCGAAGAAGAGGATGCTGTAGAGGACCTTGTCGCGAATGGCCTCGCGGGCGGTGTTCTGGGCAATGGCCAGGATGCGCCTCATGCCAGCACCCCCATGCGCTTGCGGTCGGCGGGGCGGCTGCGCTCGACCGCGTCCAGCAGCAGGCTCTCGAGCGAGGCCCGCACGGGCACGAGCGACTCGACCCGGGCGCCGAGGGCGGCCACCTGGGCCAGGGCCGCGTCCACCCCGTCCGGCGCCAGCGCCAGCACGGCCACCGCGCCCTCTCGCCGCAGCACCCGCCCGGGCAGTGCGGCGTCCTCGGTGTCGGCGGAGACCCCCGCGAGCCGCAGCTCGACGTGGCGGGTGCGGCCTGCGAGCAGCTCGTCCATCGTGCCCACCCCCTGCAGCTTGCCGCCGACGAGGATCGAGACCCGGTCGCTCATGGTCTCGACGTCGTGCAGCACGTGGGAGGAGAAGAAGACCGTGCGGCCCCGGTCGCGCTCTTCGAGGATGACGTCGCGCACCAGCGCCCGGCCCAAGGGGTCGAGGCCGCTCATGGGCTCGACGAGCACGATGAGCTCCGGGTCGGCGAGCAGGGTCTGGGCGAG
>CAXQUZ010000177.1:0-3502 GCA_964226865.1 Myxococcota bacterium
CGCATGCCCAGCTCCTTGAGCGAGCAGCCCGACCAGCCGCTGCGGGCGCCCACCTCGATCTCTTCAAGCATGATGTCTTGGTGCTCGGCGAGGGTCGCGAGGTCGAGGAAGGTGGTGGTGTAGGGGCGCACGAGGCCGTGGGCCATGCGCCAGCCGCCCATGCTGTGGGGGCTGACCACCGCCGTGGCGCCGGCCCGGCGGGCCTTGGTCGCGCCCTCGTCCGACTCGACCCGGGTCAGGATGGGGATGCTCGGGTTGAGCTGGCGGCCCGACAGGGTGATGAAGATGGCCTCGGCCGCCGGCGCCGCCGTCACCGCGAGCCCCCGGGCACGCTCGATGCCGGCCTGCCGCAGCACCTCGTCGTTCGAGCCGTCCCCGAGGATGAAGGGAAACTCGGAGTCGTCGAGACCCCGGGCCCCCTCGCGCTCGATCACGGCCACCCGGTGGCCCGTGGCCTGGAGCTCGCGGGCGACGATGCGCCCGAGGCGGCCGTAGCCGATGACGATGTAGTGGTCGGAGAGATCGGCCATCATGCGCTTGCGCCTCCGCTCCTTGAAGTAGCGGCCCAGGTCGCCCTCGAGCAGCGAGCGGGTGAGCTGGGTCATCGTGTAGGTGCCGACACTGAGCCCAGCGGCGATGAGCAGCATCGTGAAGACGCGGCCCGTGGCGCTCAGCGGGTGGACCTCGCCGTAGCCGATGGAGGTGATGGTGATGACCACCATCCACAGCGCGTCGACGACCGACCAGCCCTCGATGAAGACATAGCCGAGCACCCCCACCACCACGATGGCCAGCAGCAGCAGGGCAGCGAAGCCGAAGGGTCGGCGGATCTCGCGGCGCCCGGCACCGTCCCGGGCGCCCAGCCCGCCGGCACCCGGTGGCGGGATGCGGATCAGTGGTCTTCGGAGACCTCGTTGCGGTTCCACGCGGGAATGGTGACCACCACGTCTTCAGCGCCGCTGGGCACGCACTGGCAGGCGAGGCGCGACTCGTCCCGCAGGGCCGGGGCGAGGTCGAGCTGGTCTTCCTCTTCCTCGATGGGCTCCGGCGCGGAGTCGAAGCCCTGCTCGACGTAGACATGGCAGGTCGAGCAGGCGACCACGCCGCCACAGGTGTGGTCGATGTCGACCCCGTGGTGGAGCAGGATGGCGAGGATCGAGCCCGGGTGGCCGTCGTGGCCGGCGGGCACATCGGCCGGATCGACCTCGAAGACCTGGTCGGTGTTCGTGAGCCGCAGCTTGTAGGGCTGGGTGGGGGGCGGCGGGGCCGTGGCGTCAATGAAGGGGTTCGAGCCCAAGGGGTCCTCCTTGCGGACGGCGTCGTTGGGCGGACAGGTATCCCGCACCACATGGCATGCACGAGAACGAAGAACGCCGAGGCGGAGGGCCTCGGCGAACACGGGGAAGCGCTGAACCTCCCAAAGAACACGGGCGCAAGGACTTGAACCCTGGACCTGCGGATTTGGAATCCGCTGCTCTACCAACTGAGCTACACCCGTTCAGCACCACCCCATTATGCGTGCAGCCCGACCCCGTCAAGGCTCAACCGAGCAGTCCGGTGAGAAGCGCGAAGGCCGACAGGGGCAGCAGGTAGTAGGCGAAGCGAGAGAAGTCGCCCGCATTGACCAGCTTGAGCAGCAAGACGAGCGCGCCCCAGCCCGAGAGGGCCGCGACCACGAAGCCCACCGCCAGCGGGGCGAGCGCGATGCTCTGAAGATCCAGGTCGCGGGCCTTGAGCAGGAAGGCCCCCGAGATGGCCGGCACGCTCAGCAAGAACGAGAAGCGGGCCGCGAGCCCCCGGTCGATGCCCAGAAACATCGCCGCGGCGATGGTGCTGCCCGAGCGCGAGATGCCCGGCGTGATCGCGAGGCCCTGGACCAGTCCGATGAGGGCCGCCCGCCACCACGAGAGCTCGCCGAGCTGGCGGGAGCCCGGGCGCAGCCAGCGGGTCGAGAGCAGCACGAGGCCCGTGATGCCGAAGGCCACCCCGACCGAGATGGGGTTGGCGAAGAGCTGCTCGAAGAGGTCTTCGAAGGCGAGGCCGATGACCGCCGTGGGCACGCTGCCCAGCACCACGAGCAGGGCCAGCCGCACCCCGGGCCGCTGGAGGAAGGGCCCCTCCCCCGCCGTGGCGTCGGTGAGCACCGTGCGCACATCCTGGCGGAACACACCGAGCACGGGCACGAGGGTGCCGAGGTGGAGCACCAGGTCGAAGGCGATGGGGTCGCCCGGGTGGGGCAGCCAGCGCTGGAAGAGCACGAGGTGGCCCGAGGAGGACACGGGCAGGAACTCGGTCAGCCCCTGGACCAGCCCGAGCAGGGCCGCGGCGAGGATCTCGTTCACGTCAGGCTCCAGGGGAGCGCAGCCCCGCGGGGGGACCGGCGGCTCAGGGGGCCGCCGGGGCGGGGGCGAGGGTGCGCAGGTAGGCCACGAGGTTGTCCATGTCGTCGCCCGTGATGTGCTTGAAGGACATCATCGCCGTGCCCGGGTTGCCCGTGCGGATGATCTTGCGGAGGTCGTTGTCGCTCTTGTTCTTCCACCAGCTCTCGGCGGTCAGATCCGTGGGCGCCGGCCGGAGGGCCACCGCCGCGGGACCGTCCCCCGCCGCGGTCTTGCCGTGGCAGGCGAGGCAGTTGGCGTCGTAGACGGCCCGGCCCGCCTCGACATCGGCGGCGTGGGCCGGCGCCCCGAGGGCACCCACCAGGGCGAAGGAGAGCAGCAGCGCACGAGACATCAGACCTCCCGGGAGACCACAAGCGAACGTAGACCGGCCCCTCGTCGGAGGCCACCTCACCCTTCTTCCGACCCGCCCGGGGCCGCGGCCGGGTCGCCGGCCGGCACCGTGGGCGGCCGGGGCGGTGCCTCGGGCGGACGCGGGGTGGCGGGCCCCTCGGCGGGCTGCTTGGGCTTCTCGCCGGGCAGCAGCCCCGTCTCGGGGTCGAGGCGGCCCATCCAGTCCAGCACCCGGATGGTGTCGCCCCGGTTGAGGAGCTCGCGGAAGCCCGGCATCGTGCCCCGCCCGTCCTGGACCAGGGCCACCGTGGCGTCGTCGTCCCGCACCACCCCCGCCAGGGCCGGCGCCCCGAGCGCACCGGTGAGCGCGCCGTCCCCCAGGCCCCGGGGCCCGTGGCAGTGGCGACAGTTGGCGGCCCACAGATCGGCGGCCCAGGTGTCGGGGTCCTTGATCTTGCTGGGCTTGGCGGCGAGGGCGAGCCCAGCGACGAGCACGAGCAGCAAGACGACCTCCCTGGGCCCTGCCGTGGGGCCGCACCAGCAAAAAAAAACGCCCAGGTGCGAGACCTGGGCGTAGGTGGCGGAGTTGACGGGACTCGAACCCGCGGCCTCTGGCGTGACAGGCCAGCGTTCTAACCGACTGAACTACAACTCCATGAGCTGCGCGCAAGGGGTGGAAGCTGGCGGAGTTGACGGGACTCGAACCCGCGGCCTCTGGCGTGACAGGCCAGCGTTCTAACCGACTGAACTACAACTCCACAAACCCACTG
>CAXQUZ010000178.1:0-6591 GCA_964226865.1 Myxococcota bacterium
CTGCTGCGCTGCGTCGCAGGCGAGGGCGATGCCCGCGAGGGGGCGAGCTTCAACGTGGCCGGCCGGGCGGGGCTCGAGCTCTTCGATGCCCGCCGCACCGAGCTGCTCGTGCGCGAGACGGTCGACCGCACGGTCTTCCTGCTCGGCGCCGGCCGCCCGCCCGCCGGAGAGATGCCGGTCGTGCTCGCCGCCGGCCCCAGCGCCATCCTCCTCCACGAGGCCATCGGCCACGGCATGGAGGCCGACTTCAACCGCAAGGGCACGTCGATCTACGCCGACAAGCTCGGCGCCACCATCGCCTCGGACCAGGTCACCATCGTCGACGACGGCACCATCCCGAACTCCCGGGGCGCCGTGAACGTCGACGACGAGGGCAACGACGGCCAGCGCACGGTGCTCGTGGAGAAGGGCGTGCTCCGCTCCTACCTCCACGACGAGATCAGCGCGAAGCACTACGGCGTCGACCCGACCGGCTCCGGCCGCCGCCAGAGTTTCCGGCACGCCCCCCTGCCGCGCATGCGGGCCACGCTGATGCTCGACGGTCCCCACACCGCCGAAGAGATCATCGCCAGCGTCGACAAGGGCCTCTACTGCGAGTCCTTCGCCAACGGCCAGGTCAACATCGGCGGCGGCGACTTCTCCTTCTACATGCGCCAGGGCTACCTCATCGAGAACGGCAAGCTGACCCGCCCGGTCAAGGACGTGAACATCATCGGCAACGGGCCCGCGGCCCTGCGCGACATGGACATGATCGCCGACGATCTCGTCGTCGACGAGGGTGGCTGGACCTGCGGCAAGGACGGACAGGGCGTGCCGGTCAGCCAGGGCATGCCCACGGTGCGGGTCGCGAAGCTCTCGGTCGGAGGTGTGGGATGAGCGCGGTGAACGACACGGCCGGGCTGCTGCGCTCCGCCGAAGAGATCCTGGGCATCGCGGCCCGCCTCGGCGCCGAGGAGGCCAGTGTCAGCGTCCACCTCGGCGTCAGCACCGAGCTCCACCGGCGCGACGGCCGGGTCGAGAAGGCCCAGGAGTCGCGCTCGCTCGGCGCCGAGGTCGAGCTGATGGTCGACGGCCGCTTCTCCTCCCACTCGACGAGCGACCTGCGCCCCGACGCGCTCGAGGCCTTCCTGACCCGCGCGGTCGCGGCCACCGCCCACCTCGAGCCCGACGAGGACCGGCGCCTGCCCGACCTCTCCGAGATGGGCCACGCCGACGTCGATCTCGACCTCGACGACCCGCGCCACGGCGACTGGGATCCCGAACAGCGACGGCAGCTCGTCGAGGCGCTCGAGGCGGCCGCGAAGGACGCCCTGGCCGGCGACCCCGTGCGCTCCATCACGGCCTACGCCTGGGACGGCCGCAGCCAGGGAGCGGTCGCCTGCTCGAACGGCCACCAGAGCACCAGCGCCTCGACCTCCTGGGGCACCGCCGCCACGGTCAGCCTCGCCGACGCCGACGGCCGCATCCCCGAGGCCTGGAGCAGCAGCTCCGCCCGCCACCTCGCCGACCTGCGCCCTCTCGGCGACGTGGTGGACGACCTCGGTGCCAAGGCCCGCGCCCGCCTGGGCTCGCGGCCCGCCCCGAGCGGCGCCTACCCCATGCTCCTCGACGCCCGGGTGGTCTCGCGCATCCTCAACGTCATGCTGAGCCCCCTCGGCGGCACGGCCATCTACGAGCAGCGCTCCTGCATGGCCGACAAGAAGGGCCAGCGCATCGCCGCTCCGGCCTTCCAGCTGCGCGACGAGCCCTGGATTCCGCGGGCCCTCGGCAGCCGCGATCACGACGGGGACGGCCGCCCCTCCCGCCCGCGGGCCATCGTCGAGGATGGCGTGCTGCAGACCTTCTTCATCAATGTCTACAACGGGCGTCGCCTGGGGATGGCGCCGACCACCGGCCGCGCCTCCAACCTGGTGATCCCCCCCGGGCCCCTCGATCCGCTCGCGCTCTGTGCCGACCGGCCCCAGGTGCTGCGGGTCGACGGCTTCCTCGGCGGCAACACCAACCCGGTCACGGGCGACTTCTCCTTCGGCGTCCAGGGCGCCCTGCTCGAGAATGGTGTCGTGGCGCACCCCATCAGCGAGATGAACGTATCCGGGAACATCTTCTCCCTGCTGGAAGGATACGTGGGCGCAGCCAGTGACGTGTGGACGTGGAGCGCCTGGCGCTGTCCCTCGCTGCTCTTCGACCAGGTCCAGTTCTCCGGGAGCTGAATTGCCCCAGCCCATCGCCCTCCTCGCCCTCGCCCTGTCCGCCGCCCCCGCCCGGGCGGCCGACACCCCTGCAGGGGCACCGCCCGCTGCCCCCCCGGCGGCGGTCGAAGAGGAGCCCGCGTCCGCGCCTCCCGCTCCGGCCACCGAGGGCGCCCCCCCACCCGACGGGGCGGCCCCGGAGGCTCCGGCGGCCGAGGACGACGAGACCATCGCCGAGATCGTGGTCTTCGGCGAGCTCGAGATCGCCCGCCGGCGCCGGGCCCTCAACAACCGGCTGCGGGCCCAGGGCTACAAGGAAAAGAAGAAGAAGAAGGACGGCACCGCCGTGTGGCGGCCCGAGACCGCCTGGAAGCCCAGCGTCGAGGTCCACGAGGAGGGCTTCGTGGTCATGAAGCGCTCGCCGGTGCGCTTCGAGAGCTACGTCAAGGGCACCTCCCCCGCCCGCTGGATCGCCTGCACCCCGCCCTTCATCGTCATGTGCGTGCGCATCGGCGGCCAGGTCGTGAGCAAGGCCCGCCTCGACGCCCAGAAGTCTCGCGTGGCCACGTCCATGGACGCGGAGCTCGACGCCTGGACTGCCGCCGTCACGGCGACCAGCATGAAGGAGCGCATCGAGGTCCAGCTTCCGGCCGCCCTCGACGAGACCTGGCGCACGGGCGCGCCCTTCGAGGGCAGCGGCCCCCTCCCCACCCCCGCCGACCGGCGCCAGGCCTTCCTCGACTTCTGGGGATCCCGGGCCTGCACGAACGAGGGCGCCCTCGTCCGCCGCGCCGTCTCCGACTTCCTCGCCTACGAGGTGCAGGAGAGCGCGCACCCGGTCACCGAGGCCGAGCGCAGCGCCGCCAACGCCGCGGCGACCTGCGGGGCCCGCCTCGACTTCGGCCCGTCCCCCGCCCCGGCACCGGCCGCGCCCGCGACGCCGAGCCCCGCAGAGAAGGCGCCCGCAGAAGCCGCGCCGCTCCTTGACGAGGGCCCGGTCGGACCATAAGCCGGGGCGGTCCGAGACCTGTACTCCCTCAGGAGCGGCCGAACCCCGGCCCGCTCTTTTTTTTGGCCCTGCCGGGCCCCCCGCCCGGCCCTGGTCCATGCCCCGCCCCCGCCGGAGCTCCCCCGTGGACGCCGTCGCACGCCGCAGGATCCGCGCGTCCATTCGCGCCCTGCTCTCCCCCACCATCGAAGACCTCGGCTACGACCTGGTCGGCGTCTCGATCACCGGCGACCAGTCCGGGCGGATCCTCCGCCTGAGCATCGACGGGCCCGGGGGCGTGAAGGTGGCCGACTGCACCCGGGTGAGCCGCGCCGTGTCGCCCGAGCTCGACGTCGAAGATCCCCTCCCGGGGCGCTACCGGCTCGAGGTCAGCAGCCCCGGCATGGAGCGTCCGCTCCAGCGCCTGGCCGACTTCGCCCGCTTCAAGGGCTACCGTGCCAAGCTCCGCACCATGCCCGGCGTGGGGCGCATCAACTGGACGGGCACCCTCCTCGGCGTGGAAGACGAGCAGATCGTCCTCGACGTCGACGGTGAGCGACAGGCCTTTGCCTTCGAAGACATCGACCGGGCCCGCCTCGCGCTGACGACGGAGCAGTTCCTCCGCCTCGGCCGCGACGGGGTCCCCGCAGTGGAAGGAGAGATCCCATGATCAGCGATCTTGCGCGCCTCATCGACGTCGTCCACCGGGACAAGAACATCCCGCGCGACATCCTCATCGAGGTCCTCGAGAAGGCGATGGTGGCCGCCGCCCACAAGCGGTACAGCCCCGACCGCGTCTTCGAGGCCCAGTACAACGAGGATCTCGGCGAGGTCGAGCTCATCGAGTTCCGCACGGTGGTCGAAGAGGTCGACGATCCCGAGACCGAGATCTCCCTCGAGCAGGCCCAGGACGAGGATCCGGGCTGTGAGATCGGCGACTCCCTCGGCTTCATCCTCCGCATCGAGGACCTCGGCCGCATCGCTGCGCAGACCGCCAAGCAGGTCATCATCCAGCGCATCCGCGACGCCGAGCGCGAGATGACCTTCAACGAGTTCAAGGACCGCAAGGGCGAGCTCATCACGGGCATCGTGCGGCGCTTCGAGAAGGGCAACATCATCGTCGACCTGGGCCGCGCCGAGGCCATTCTCCCCAAGCGCGAGCAGGTCCCCACCGAGACCTACCGCCAGGGTGACCGCATCCAGGCCTACGTGCTCGACATCACCCGCTCCTCGAAGTCCCCCCAGGTGGTGCTCACCCGCACCCACCCGGGCCTGCTCATGAAGCTCTTCGAGCTCGAGGTCCCCGAGATCTACGAGGGCATCGTGCGCATCGAGGCCTGTGCCCGCGAGCCCGGCCACCGCGCGAAGATCGCCGTGTCCTCGATGGACCGCGACGTCGATCCGGTCGGCGCCTGCGTCGGCCTCAAGGGCTCCCGCGTCCAGGCCGTCGTCCAGGAGCTCCGGGGCGAGGCCATCGACATCATTCCCTTCCACCCCGACCCGGCCCGGTTCATCGTCTACGCCATCGCGCCCGCCAGCGTGAGCAAGGTCTACATCGACGAGCTGAACCACTCCATGGAGCTCATCGTCCCCGACGACCAGCTCTCCAAGGCCATCGGCCGCCGGGGCCAGAACGTCCGCCTCGCCGCCCAGCTCACCGGCTGGCGCATCGACATCTACTCCGAGGCCCGCCACGGGGAGATGGTCGACGTCGCCCACGCCGAGCTCAGCCGCGTCCAGATGCTGGACGACGACCAGGTCGAGGAGCTCATCCGCCACGGCTACCGCAGTGTGCAGGAGCTCTTCGACGCCGACGGCTGGGATGTGGCCGGCATCCTCGACATCTCCGAGGACGACGCCGACGACATCATCGACGCCGCCGAGGCCGTGCTCAACCAGATCATCGAAGAGGACGCCGCCCGCCAGAACAGCGCGGACGACGACCTTCCGGCCGAGGCGTGAGACACGCCCGCCCACTGGAGCTCCCCCATCGCGAAGCGCGCGCAAACCGGAATGCGCAGCTGTGTGGTCACGCGTGAGCGGCGACCGCCCAGCGAGCTCATCCGACTCTTCGTCGACAGCGAAGGCCTGGTCCAGGTCGACGCCACCCGTGCACGTGCGGGTCGCGGCGCCTGGATCACGCCCTCTGCTGCCGCCTTCGACAAGCTCCAGGGGCGGCCCCAGCTGCTCCGGCGGAGCCTCCGGCGCACGCCGCGGGGCTTCGGTCCGCTGATCGAGGACGCCCGCCGCGACGAGGACCGCCGCCTCGTCCCCCTGCTGCGGCGCTGCTGGCGATCCGGGCTGCTCCGACAGCAGCCCGCGATCCGGCCCCCCATCTGCTGGCTGCATCCCACGGACCAGCCCGCCCCAGACCACGACGGCGCCACCCTGGTGCTCCCCTGGACCGCCGCCGAGACGGCCGCGATCCTCGGATGCCCCCAGGTGACCACCTTGCAACTTGCTGCTGGTCGTCCCGCTCTGCCCCTGGTGGCGAGGTTGCGGCGGCGAGCGCAGTTGGGTTACGCGCTTTCGCCATCGGCCATCTCACCGGGCCAGGGACAGGCTTCGCCTCTCCGCCCCACCGAGCAATCAGGTGGCGGCCACCGAGGTCGGGGTCCGAGCGACTCTCCGCTCTGACCGACGCCGCGCCCACCCCCGGGTCCCTGGGCCCGAACCTCATCGACGCCGGCATCCCCCGCCCCGACGTCCCAAGACACTCAGCAGCGTCCCCGCGACGTCAACCCGGCACCGCCACCTCCCGGCTGCTGCCCCCTACTCGCCGGTGGCCCTCCCCCGGACGGAAGAAGTACCTGCATGTCCACAAAGGATCTCCTCGACCGCCTCAACCGAGCGAGCAGCGCGAGCAAGCCCCGCGCCACCCGGAGCGGCACGACCGGCAAGGCCACGCCCGCCGGCACCTCCGGCACTGAGGACAAGCGCGTGAAGCGCCGCGTCATCCGGCGTCGTCGGGTCGCCCCGGCCCCGTCCCCGGCCGCCGCTGCCCCCACGCCCGCCGACTCCACCGCCAAGCGCAGCCCGGCCCCGCGCCGGGTCGTGCGGCGCTCTCCGGCCCCCGCCCCGGCTCCCGAGCCGGTGGCCGCCGCCCCGGCGCCTGCCGTCGAGGCCGCCCCGGCTCCGGCCCCCGCCGGCGAGGCCAAGGCACCGGAGGCACCGGCTCCGGCCCCCGCGCCGGCCGTCGAGGCTGCGCCGGCTCCGGCCCCCGAGGCCAAGGCCGAGCCCGCACCGGCTCCGGCTCCCGCCCCCGAGGCCAAGGCCGAGCCTGCACCGGCTCCGGCTCCCGCCCCCGAGGCCAAGGCTGCGCCCGCACCGGCTCCGACTCCCGCCCCTGAGGCCAAGGCCGAGCCCGCACCGGCTCCGGCTCCCGCCCCCGAGGCCCCGGCCGGGCCCGCCCCC
>CAXQUZ010000179.1:0-13375 GCA_964226865.1 Myxococcota bacterium
ACTGGGAGTGGCTCTCGGGCGACCACTTCACCCTCAGCGACTTCGACGGCTCGATGGACGTCGACACCTGGAACTACGACAAC
The DNA here is from genome assembly GCA_964226865.1 of Myxococcota bacterium. Taxonomy (GTDB): domain Bacteria; phylum Myxococcota_A; class UBA796; order UBA796; family UBA2385; genus CAXQUZ01. The sequence continues at coordinate 84 of CAXQUZ010000179.1, forward strand.
TTCGGCGCCGCCGTCACCATCACCGGTCCGCACACCACGGGCCCCTACGGCAGCGGCCACGAGTGGCGCATCAGCCCCGCCAGCTACCACCGCATGTTCGTCTGCGAGAGCCGCTGAGCCGGGCGCGCGTCCCGTCCCCCCGCGCCCCCTCCCCCCGTGCTCCGGCGGCCCTGCCCTGCCCGTCCCTGACCCCGCGCAGTTGCCGGCCGCCCGGGCCGCGCGCAGGCTCTCGGCGGAGGCTGCCATGTCCCGACCCTGCCCCCCCGTCTCCGACGCCCCGACCCCCCTCGTCGAGCTCGAGCCCGCTGCCCTGGCCGTGCTCCGCGACGTGGTCGCCCGCCACCCCGACCGCCGGCTGCGGGTGCGCCACGACGGCTTCGGCTGAGGCGGCGGCCGCATCGGCCTGGCTCTGGATGAGCCGTCTGTTGGTGACCTCTGCTTCTCGGCCCACGGGCTGCCCTTCCTGATCTCGCGCCACGAGGCGACCCAGGTGGGCGGTCTGCGCATCGAGTGGCTCGGCTTCCTGCTCGTGCGCCCCATCGGCTGCACCCTCGGCTGAGCACCGGCCGAGCGCGCGGCCTCAGTCCCCGCAGGGCCCCGCCGGGGTGACCGCGCCCCGCGCCACGACCCGGCCCTGGTCGGCGGGCGCGAGCAGCGCGGCGTGGCGGGCGTCGGCGAGCTGGAGCCACAGCTCCCAGGCGCCCACTGGCGCGTCGAGGGGGAGGGTGGCGCGGTGGGTGGCCGTGCCGTCGGCCCCGGCGGGGGGGATGCGGGTGTCGGCGGTGGCCACCCAGCTCTCGGCCGTCGGGGCGTAGGCCCTGCCGAGGCGCAGCCGGGCGACCGGCGCGGTCTCGGCGCAGTCTCCGGGGCAGAGCCGCAGCTCGAGGGCCCGGAAGGGATCGCCCGTGGGCACGGCGTGGGCGGCCCCGGTGGCGGTCAGCGCTGCGGTGGCGCTGCCGCAGCCGGCGACCACCGTGACCGAGAGGCTCTGCTCGACCAGCCCGGGCTGGGTGGCCCCGGGCAGCCCGTGGTGGCCCCGGGGCCAGTGGCAGTCGACGCAGCCCGCCGCCTGCCGGCCGGTCGCTTGGCCGGGGCCGCTGGCCGCCCACTCGCGGTGGGTGTCTTGCAGGGGGGTGCTGCTGTAGGCGAAGGGCCAGGCGGGGCTGTGGCGGGGGAAGGCGAACTGGTGGCAGCCCGCGCAGCGCCGCCCGTCGGTGAGGGCCGGGTCTTCTTCGACGGGGTGGGCGAGGCGGGCCAGCAGCAAGGGGCGCCCGGGGCTGCGCACGGTGCCGCCGCGCAGGTGGCAGGCGGCGCAGGCCACCCCCTCGTCCGCGGCCGTGCCCTCCCGGGGCTCCACCCGGCCCGCGGGGTCGATGGGAACACCGTCGTTGAGGGCATCTTGCTGGGTCTGCAGCGGCGCGTGGCAGTGCACGCACCAGCCCTGGGGGCGCGCGCTCCAGGCCGCCTGGAAGCGGGGACTGGTGAAGGCGGCCGCGTGGCCCGAGCCGGCCCACTGGCGCGCGGTGCGGCGGTGGCAGCGGGCGCAGGTCTCGGCGGCGTGGTCGAGGCCGGGGGGCGGGGTGGCGGCGAGCGGTGCCAGCCCTGTCGCCTCTTCGGCGGGCGCAGGGGGCGGGGACGGGGCGCGACCGGCCCGGGCCGGGGTCGCGAGCAGCCCGGCGAGGGCGAGCCGTCCGCCCGGCAGGAGGGCCACCGCCTAGTCCCCCACCTTCGCGGTCGGGGCCTCGCCCGGCTGCCAGACGTGGGCGCCGAGGTCGGCCCGGGCCGCGGCCTCGAGCACCCCCTCGATGACCTCGATCCCGCCCTCGCGCAAGATCTCGATGCCCCGGCCCCGGTTGCGGGGATGGGGATCGTGCATGGCCACCACCACCCGGCCCACCCCCGCCGCCACGAGGGCCCGGGCGCAGGAGGGGGTGCGGTTGTGGAAGGAGCAGGGCTCGAGGGTCACGTAGGCCGTGACCTGGTCGAGGGGCCCGGTCGCCTGGGCCAGCGCCATGGGCTCGGCGTGGGGCTGGTAGGGGGGCTGGGTGTGGCCGCGGGCGATGATCTCGCCGTCGCGCACGAGCACACAGCCCACCGGCGGGTTGGGGCGGCAGGCGGGCAGGGCCTTGCGTCCCTCGGCCAGGGCCGCCTGCATGAACCGCGTGTGGGAGTCGTCGGGGGCGTGCATGGCCTCGCCTTTTCGCCCCGCTCGGGGCGCGGGGTCAGGGGATGCGGCAGAAGTCGGGGGCCGCGTCGGGCAGCGCCGTGCCCCAGGCCGGGGTGCCGCCGCGGACGTGGGGCAGGAGGAAGTCGCGCACCATCGCGGGCGTCTGGCGGGGCAGGGTGTGGCCGCCGTCGTGCACACACTCGACCACCGGGTGGCCGTCGTCGAGCAGGTTGCCCAGGAAGTCGCGGCTGGTCTCGTCGAAGCTGAGCGAGGCGTAGGTGTCGCTCTCGCCGCCCCAGGTGACCATCACGGGCAGGGGCCAGGCCGGGGTCTCGTAGGAGTCGAGGGTGCCGCCGGAGAAGGGCGCCGAGGCGGCGAGGTACTCGGCCCGGTGGATGGTCAGGTAGGTCGTCCAGAGGCCACCGGCCGACATGCCCGTCGCCGTCACCCGGTCGAGGTCGACGCCGAAGGTGGCGTCGGTGCAGGCCAGCATGTCGTCGAAGAAGCGCAGGTCGGGGTTGTTCTCGGCGCCACCGAGGAAGTCCCACTCGTAGGGCTGGTCGTGGGAGTCGGGGGCGATGACGATGACATTCTCTTCGGCGGCGAGGGCCTCGAGGTCCATCACGCTGACGATCTGGGCGCTGCGGCCGCCGAGCCAGTGCCAGGCGAAGAGCACCGGGGCGCCGGCGGGCTCCGGGGGCAGCACCACCCGGAACTCGCGCTCGACCTCGCCCGAGAGCATGACGTTGCGGCCGTCCTCGATGACCGGGCAGTCGCCGCCCGAGTAGACCAGGGGGGCCGCCTCGATGCCGCTGCCGCCGTCGGTGCCGTCGCCGCCCTCGGTGCCGTCGTCACCGTCCGCTCCCTCGGTGCCCTCCGTTCCCTCGCTGTCGTCGGTGCCGGTCTCGGTGCCGTCGGTGCTCTTGTCCTCGTCGGGGCTGCAGCCGGCGAAGGGGAGGGCGAAGGCCAACAGCAGCAGGGGCAGGCGGGTCGTCATGGGGGCTCCTCGGTCGCGGCAATGTGCCACGCCGGGCCGCCGTCCGCACCCTGTCGCGCCCGACTGAACATCCGTTCAACGTCGGGTTACGCTGCGCCGCCTGCCTGCGTGTCCCCGTCCCGCTGGAGCCCCCGTGGCCAATTTCTCGCTCACGCTGCCCTTCGCGCCCTCTGGCGACCAGCCCGAGGCCATCCGCCAGCTCACCGAGGGCCTCGCCCGGGGCGACCGCCACCAGGTGCTTCTCGGTGCGACGGGCACGGGCAAGACCTTCACCATCGCCAACGTCATCGCCCAGACCGGGCGGCCGACGCTCGTGCTCTCCCACAACAAGACCCTGGCGGCCCAGCTCTTCGGCGAGCTCAAGCGCTTCTTCCCCGACAACGCCGTCGAGTACTTCGTCTCCTACTACGACTACTACCAGCCCGAGGCCTATGTCGCGTCCTCCGACACCTACATCCAGAAGGACGCCCTCATCAACGAGCGCATCGACAAGCTGCGCCACAGCGCCACCCGGGCCCTGCTCGAGCGCGACGACGTCATCATCGTCTCGTCGGTGAGCTGCATCTACGGCCTGGGCTCGCGCGAGGCCTACGACGGCATGCTCATCCAGCTCGCCGTGGGCGAGGAGATGCCCCGCCGTGAGCTGCTGCGGCGCCTCGTCGACATCCTCTACGAGCGCAACGAGGCCGACTTCCACCGCGGCACCTTCCGCGCCCGGGGCGATGTCATCGAGGTCTTCCCGGCCCACGAAGACGACGTGGCGCTGCGCATCGAGCTCTTCGGCGACGAGATCGAGCGCATCTCGACCATCGACGCCCTGCGCGGCACCCGCATCGACGACCTGCCGCGGGTCGCGATCTACCCGGCCTCCCACTACGTCACCCCCCAAGAGCAGCTGCGGCGGGCGGCGGCAAGCATCCGCGACGAGCTGCTCGACCGCCTCCAGGAGCTCCGCGAGCGCAGCTGGCTGCTCGAGGCCCAGCGCCTCGAAGAGCGCACGATGTTCGACCTCGAGATGATCGAGGAGACGGGCCGCTGCAACGGCATCGAGAACTACTCGCGCCACCTCTCGGGCCGGGTCTCGGGCGAGGCCCCGCCGACGCTCATCGAGTACTTTCCGAAGGACTGGCTGCTGGTGGTCGACGAGTCCCACGTCACCATGCCCCAGGTCTCGGGCATGTTCCGGGGCGACCGGGCCCGCAAGGAGTCGCTGGTGCGCCACGGCTTCCGGCTGCCCAGCGCCCTCGACAACCGGCCGCTCAAGTTCGACGAGTTCCTCGACCACGTCAACCAGGGCATCTTCGTCTCGGCCACCCCCGGCAAGTGGGAGATGGAGCAGACCGGCGGCGCCGTCGTCGAGCAGATCATCCGGCCCACGGGGCTGCTGGATCCGCCCATCGAGGTGCGCCCGGCCGGCGACCAGGTCGACGATCTGTTGGGCGAGATCCACGCCACCATCCAGGCCGGCCACCGCACCCTCGTGACCGTGCTCACCAAGCGCATGGCCCAGGAGCTCGCCGACTACTACCAAGAGCTCGGCCTGAAGGTCCGCTACCTCCACTCCGACATCGACACCCTCGAGCGCATCGAGATCGTGCGCGACCTGCGGCTCGGGGTCTTCGATGTGTTGGTGGGCATCAACCTGCTGCGCGAGGGCCTCGACATCCCCGAGGTGGCGCTGGTGGCCGTGCTCGACGCCGACAAGGAGGGCTTCCTGCGCAACGAGACCTCGCTGGTCCAGACCATCGGCCGGGCCGCCCGAAACGTCGATGGGCGCTGCATTCTCTACGGCGACCGCATCACCGACAGCATGGCGGCGGCCATCGCCGAGACCGACCGCCGGCGGGCCGCCCAGCAGGCCTACAACGAGGCCCACGGCATCACCCCCGAGACCATCCGCAAGGCCGTCGAGAGCCCGCTGGCGCTGCTCCTGGACGGCGAGCGGGTGCTGGCGAAGACCGACGCGCCCCCCGTCCCGACCCTTCCGGGCGAAGACGCGGTCGACCCCAAGACGGTCGGCAACACCCTCAAGAAGCTGCGCCGCCAGATGAAGCAGCACGCCCAGCGCCTCGAGTTCGAGCGGGCCGCCGAGGTGCGCGACCGCATCAAGACCCTCGAGCAGTGGGCGGTCGAGCAGGGGGTCGCGGTCTGAGGGAACACTTGCAATGTTGGGTGTTGAGACAACAGATGTCTTGAACCCAACCCAAGGAGTGCCCATGACTGTCCGACTGCCCCTCCCCACAGGTCTGCCCCTCGTGGCCCTGGTCTCGCTCGGCCTCGGCGCCGGCTGTGCGAAGGCCCCGACCGGGACGACGCCGCCCACCACCGCCGTGCCGCGGGTGGTCGAGGGGGACGGCTTCCAGGACGACATGGCCGCGCTCAACATCACCGGCAACTTCCGGCGCATCCACTTTGCCCCCCGGAGCGCCCGCCTCGACCGCCACGACAAGCGCGAGCTGAACCGGGCCGCCCGGCTGCTGCTGCGCCACCCGAGCGTGCGGGTGGTCGCCATCGGCCACACCGACACCTCGGGGTCGTCGGCCGAGAACCTCGCCCTCGGCCTCGCCCGTGCCCGGCAGGTCGAGCGCTACCTCGAGCGCCGCGGGGTGCCCGCGGACCGGATCATGGCGACCACGGCCGGGGAGTCGGCGCCCCTCGTCGCCCCGGGCGCCCTCGGCACCACCGCCACCCACACCTGGGCGGTGAACCGCCGGGTCGAGTTCCGCGTCGCCTGGGATCCCCACGACGCCGTCGACGGCTCGGAAGACAACCTGCCGGTCGTCTTCGGTGGCTGAGCCCCCGTGCCCCAGCGGCCCCCGTCCCGTCTGTGCCCCCCGGCCCCCCGCCCCGGGGGGCTGCCTTGTTCTTGGGTGATGGAGTGCAAGTCAAGAGCCGTCACGGCGCCTGTTGTCTTTCTGTCGGCTGACACTCTGGGGTGTTTCTGCACTCTCCGCACTTGAAGTCGCCACGCTTCCGCCAATGGATGGGTTGAACCCAGACACTGGAGCACGCATGCTGCGCACCGCCACCCCACTCGCCGCCCTGGCCCTCCTCACGGTCTCGGCCTGTGCCAAGACAGCCGAGGCCCCCAAGGCCACCGACACCTCGATGGACGAGCTCCGCGAGGGCGACGCCGGCAAGAGCGGCATGGAGGCCATCAACCTCACGGGCAACCTGCGCCGCATCCGCTTCGACTCGGGCAGCGCCGCCCTCGACCGCCTCGACAAGGTCGAGCTCGACCGGGCCGCCCGCATCCTCAAGGCCAACCCCTCCGTGCGCATCGTGGCCGTGGGCCACACCGACACCAGCGGCAGCCCCGACGACAACATCGCGCTCGGTCTCGAGCGGGCCCGCGCCGTCGAGACCTACCTCGAGGCCCAGGGCGTCGCGCCGTCCCGGGTGGCCAGCGCCAGCGCCGGCGAGTCCTCGCCGCTCATCGACCCCGAGATCTTCGGCACGACCCGGGCCACCACCTGGGCGATGAACCGCCGGGTCGAGTTCCACGTGGCCTGGGACCCGAACGACGCGGTGGACGGCTCGCGCGACAACTTCCCGGCCGGCGCCATGGACGCGGCGGCAGACGCCGGCGAGGACCGCTGACGTCGCTGATGCTGTGAGCCTGAGAATGCTGATCTGAAGAGTGTTTTCGTTCGGTTCCTCCCCCCGGCCCCCGCCCCTGTCCCTGCCCGTTCCGACCCGGAGTCCCCATGTCTGCCATCGCCCGTCCTGCCGCCGCCCGCCTGCGTCCCCTGCTGCTCGGCGCCGCCCTCGCCACCCTCGCCGGTGGCTGTGTGGCCAAGAAGAAGTACGTCGCCCTCCAAGACGAGCTGCGCGACACCGAGCAGCGCCTCTCCGACACCCAGACCGCGGCCCGCCAGAACGCCGAGGACGCGGCCGATCTGCGCGGCGAGACCGCCCGGCTCTCGCTGGCCCTCGACCAGCTCCGCGACCAGGAGGCCGCCGCCGAGCGCCGCTCGGCCCGCTACCAGGAGCTCGTCGCCCGGTTCCAGAGCATGATCGACAGCGGCGACCTGCGGGTGAAGGTGGTCGACAACCGCATGGTGGTCGAGGTCGGCACCGACATCCTCTTCCCCTCGGGCTCGGCCAAGCTCTCGGACGAGGGCCTCACGACGGCCCTGCAGATCGGCGAGGTGCTGTCGAGCGTCGGCTCCCGTGACTTCCAGATCGAGGGCCACACCGACAGCATGCCCATCGACACCCCCGCCTTCCCGAGCAACTGGGAGCTGGGCAGCGCCCGGGCCACCGCCGTGGCCGAGATGTTCATGCGGGCCGGTCTCGAGCGCGACCAGCTCAGCATCGCCTCCTACGCCGACACCCACCCCGTGGCCGGCAACGACGACGCCGACGGCCGGGCGCGCAACCGCCGCATCGAGATCGTGCTGATGCCCGACCTCAGCCTGCTGCCGCCCATCGACGACGGCGGCGCCGCCACCGCCGCCCGCTGATCGGTCCCGGGGCCCTGCCCCCCTCCGCCCCCGCCCTGGCCTCCCTGTGCCGGCGCGGGGGCGGCCGTGTTCTCGGGGGGTGGGTCGGGAACGACGGGACGGCGGGCGCTACTCGATGTAGCCGAGCTGGCGGAGGTGATCGAGCTCGCCGTCGTCGGGCTGGACGACGTGTTCCTGCTCGATGGCGAGCAGCTGGTCCCACATCGCGGCGCCCCGGCTGTGGAGGGCGGCGGCGACCCAGGGGTGGTCGTCGGCCCGCTCGGTGGTCTGGAGCCGGTCGTCCCGGCGGTAGAGCTCGAAGGGGGGCCGGCCCGAGCGGCGCCGCTTGGGGGCGTGGGTCTGGAGGGCCACCCAGTCCGGGGTCGTGAGGCGCCAGCGGCTCGTGCGCATGACCCGGGTGACGCTGAGCACCTCGGGGGTGGCCGAGCGGTCGCGGTGGCCCTGGATCGCCGGCAGCTGGTCTGTGCCCGGCAGCGCCGGATCGGGCGGCAGCCCCGCCAGCGAGAGCACGGTGGGCAGCAGGTCGAGCTGCTGGGCGATGCCGCCGACCACGTGGCCCTGGGCGACGCCGGGCCCGTGCACCACCAGCGGGATGTGGACGTGGGGGTCGTAGAGGGTGTAGCCGTGGCCGCCGCCGGCCCAGGTGGGGGTGCGCAGCCCCTCGCCGTGGTCGCCCGTGACGATGAGCACCCGGTCGGACCGACCGAGGGCCGCGAGGCGCTGGTCGAGCTGGGCGATGGCCTGGTCGAGCTTGGAGAGGGCCGCGTCGTAGCGATCCGGCGCCGCGTCCGTGGGCGCCCGGCCCTGGGCGAGCTGGCCCAGGGGGTCGAGGTCCCAGGGATCGTGGGCGTCGATGAACATGACCTGGACAAAGAGCGGCGCGTCGGGCGCCTCGGCGACGGCGGCCTCGATCTCGGCGCCGAGGCGGTCGACCATGGCCGCGCCGGGGATGTGGCCCTGGCCCTCGCGGAAGAGCCGGTCGGTGCCGCGGTAGTGGGCGATGCCCTGGGTCAGGCCGAAGCTGGGGTTGAGGTTGGGGTTGGCCGTGGCGCCCGCCGTGGCCCAGCCCGCCCGGGCCAGCCGCTCGGCGAGGGTGTCGACCTCGGGGGGCAGCCCGCGGTTGGCGATGCCCTTGCCCGTGTCGTCGATGCCCCAGCGGGCGGGGAGCTGGCCGCTGACGATGGCCGTGCCGCCGGCGCGGGTCCAGCCGGCGTTGGCGATCATGTGGTCGAAGCGCACGCCGTCCTGGGCGAGGCGGTCGAGGTAGGGCGTGGTGTCGACCGTGTGGCCGTGGGGGGTGGTGCGGTCGGCGCGGAAGGTGCAGCCGATGACCAGCACGATGGTCTCGGGCGGGCCCGCTGCCTCGACGCCCACAGCGGGGGGCGCGGGCACCGGGGGCGTGCAGGCGGCGGCGAGGGCCCCGAGGCCGGCGGTGAGCAGCCGGCTGGGGTGGGGGCGCTGGGTGGGACGACGGGGCAACATGGCCGCCGCACTAACCGGTGGCCGCCTGACCCCGGCCAGTGTGGGGGGGGGATGCCCACATCCGGTCAAGCGGGGCGGCCAAGGTGCGATAGGGGCAGTCCAGACCTGGGGCCGGGCCACGGATGCCCCCCCGCCACTCGGACTTGGGAGCATCCCCATGCAATACAACCGCCTGGGCAACAGCGGCCTGCGCGTCTCGCGCTTCTCCATCGGCTCGTGGGCCAGCTTCGGCGTCCACGTCGACGAGGCCCAGGCCCGCAAGATCTTGACCACGGCCATCGAGGGCGGCGTCAATTTCATCGACAACGCCGAGGCCTACGCGGGCGGCCGGGCCGAGAAGATCGTCGGTGGCGTCATCTCCGAGTTCCGGCGCGAGAGCCTGGTCATCTCGTCCAAGGTCTTCTGGGGCGGCAGCGGCCCGAACGACCGGGGCCTGTCGCGCAAGCATGTCGTCGAGGCCTGCAACGGGGCCCTGCGCCGCCTGGGCATCGACTACCTCGACCTCTACTTCTGCCACCGGCCGGATCCCGAGACGCCCATCCTCGAGACCGCCCTGGCCATGGACATCCTCATCCGCCAGGGCAAGGTGCTCTACTGGGGCACCAGCGAGTGGACCCCCGAGCAGCTGCGGCTGGCCTACAAGGTCTGCGAGCGCCACGGCCTCATCCCGCCCCAGATGGAGCAGCCCCAGTACAACATGTTCCACCGGCTGCGGGTCGAGAGCGAGCTGCGGCCGCTCTACTCCGAGCAGGGCCTGGGCACGACCGTCTGGAGCCCGCTGGCGAGCGGCATCCTCACGGGCAAGTACAACAAGGGCATCCCCGAGGGCTCGCGCCTCGACCAGGAACAGTACAAGTGGCTGGCCAAGGAGGTCACGCCCGAGCGGGTCGGCAAGGTGCGCGCCCTCACCGAGCTCGCCGGCGACCTCGGCTGCACCATGGCCCAGCTCGCCCTGGCCTGGACGGCCCGGGACGCCTCGATGGTGAGCACCGTGCTCACGGGCGCCAGCCGCCCCTCCCAGGTCACCGAGAACCTGGGCGCCGAGGCCGTGGTCGAGAAGCTCAGCCCCGAGGTGCTGATGAAGATCGAGGGCATCCTCGCGAGCTGAGGCCCCGGCGGCGGCCGCTCAGCGGGCGTCGGGCAGGGTGCACCAGACCTCGCCCCGGACGGCGGGGCCCGCCTCGGCGCGGCTGACGAAGTCGATGGTCGAGGGGGCGTCGAAGACCACCCGGACGGTGCCGCCGCCCATGTCGGTGGCCTGGGCGCTGCCCGAGTCGCCCACCCAGACCTCGCCGTCCACCTCGAACCACACGGCGGCCTGGCCCGCGTCGAGCACCTCCGGCTCGCCGGCGAGGCTGTGGGTGGTCTCTTCGGCCCAGCTGTCGTTGGCCATCCAGACCACGGCGCTGAGCTGCTGGTCGCAGTCGGCCGTGGCCAGCTCGGTGTCGCCGCCGGCCCAGAAGACCGTGGCGCCCTCGCCACAGAAGCCCAGCAGCTCGGCGTCGTCGATGACGCAGCGCGGGCCCCCCACGACCTCGATCCAGCCCGGCGGGGCAGCCGAGCCCCCGAGCTCGCCGCCCCCGCCCACGGCCGTGTCGACGCCGCGCTCGGGGGGATGGACCGTGCCGGTGCAGGCGGCCAGCAGGAGGAGGCCGGCGGCAAGAGGGGGGCGCATGGGGGCTCCGGGGCCCCGCGGGCTGGGCCGGGACGGCCGGCGACGGGGACCACCGAGACCATAGCGGCGGCGGGCGGCACCGGGGGCGCTGGGCCGCCGGGGCGCCGGTGCTGCGGGGCTCGATGGTTGATGAAAATGGCGCAATGCAAGGCATCTTCGCGGCATGTGGCCCGGGCGGGCCCGGCCGCCGGGGGCGCGCGGTCCCGCCGGCCCCGGGGCGGTGTCGGGGCGGCCAGCTGGATAGACCACCCAGAGCGGCGCCCCCCGTGCGCGCCCCCATCCCCCGCCGGAGCCCCCATGCCCACGCCCGCCGACGTCCTGCGCTTCTGGTTCGGCACCGCCGACCCCACCCAGGCCCCCACGGTGCCCGCGTCCCGCTGGTGGACCAGCGACCCCGACTTCGACGCCGAGATCCAGCAGCGCTTCGGCGATCTCATGGGCCGCGCCCTGTCGGGTGGCCTCTCCCACTGGGCCGAGAGCCCAGAGGGCACCCTCGCGCTCATCATCGTGCTCGACCAGTTCCCCCGCAACGTCTACCGGGGCACGGGCTCGGCCTTCGCGGGCGACGCCCAGGCCATCGTGCACGCCCGGGCCCTCGACGGGGGGCCGGCCTCCTGGCACCACCAGGTGCGCACCTTCGCGCTGCTCCCCTTCGAGCACAGCGAGTCCCTCGCCGACCAGCAGCACTCCGTGGCCGCCTTCACGGCCCTGGTCGAGGCCGTGCCCGCGGCCAGCCGGCTGCTCGACTTCGCCATCCAGCACCACGACATCGTCGCGCGCTTCGGCCGCTTCCCCCACCGCAACCGGGCGCTGGGGCGGCGGCCCACCGACGAAGAGCGGGCCTTTCTGGCCGACGGCGGCCCGAGCTTCGGCCAGTCCTGAGGGCCGAGGCGCGCCCGCGGGCGCTCAGCCCTCCCAGACCACCACCACCCGCAGCCGCTGGCCCGCGCCGACGGTGTAGCGGGCCTCGGAGTGGGCCCGGAAGCCCGTGGGCAGCGAGACCTGGGCCTGGCTGCCCAGCAGCAGCACCGCGTGGCCGCCCGGCTTGAGCAGCCGGGAGGCGTCGGCCAGCACCTTGCGGGGCGGCTTGTAGGCGCGGCTGATGAGGCCGTCGAGGCTCGCCGGGGCCAGCTCCTCGGTGCGGCCGTGCACCACGGTCGCGTTGTCGAGGCCGGCCCCCCGCACCACCCGGCGCAGGAAGGTGGCGCGCTTGAGGCGGCTCTCGACCAGGGCCACCCGGGCCTCGGGAAAGGCGCCCGCCAGGGCGATGCCCGGGAAGCCCGCGCCGCTGCCGAGGTCGGCCCAGTCGCCGGCCACGGGCAGCCCGCGCACGGCCCCCTCGGCGTCCTCGAAGTGGGGGTCGACCGGCCCCGGTCCGACCAGATCCATCGCGCTGCGCCACTTCTCGAGCAGCTCGCGGTGGACGGACTGGGTGGCGGCGAGGCGGGTGGTGTCCATGGGGGCTCCGGGCTCTGGCCCCTCTACTCCATCGTGGCCGCGTGCTGCACCTCTGCGGCCGAGGTGGCGACCCAGAGCTGCTGGGGCCCGGCCGCCGCGACCCAGCCGCCGTTCTCCCAGGTGGCGAGCTGGTGGCGGTCGACGGCCATGCGCAGGGTCTCGCGGGCGCCGGGGGCCAGGGCGGCCTGGGCGAAGGCCACGAGCTCGCGGGGGGGCCGGTCGTCCCGGGGCTCTGCGGGGCCGGCGTAGAGCTGCACGGTCTCGATGCCCGGGCGGTCGCCGGTGTTCTCGACGGTCACGGCCACCTCCCAGCCGTCGGCCTGGGGGCGGACGGTGGGGGCGCCGACGGCGAAGGTGGTGAGGCTGCGGCCGAAGCCGAAGGGGTAGCGGGCCGCCGTGCCGGTGCGGTCGAGGTGGCGGTAGCCGTGCCAGTGGTCGTAGGTGACGGCGAGGCTGGTGTTGTCGAAGGGGGGCAGGTCGGCCTCGTCGACGGGCACGGTGACGGGCATGCGGCCGGCGAAGGGCACGGTGCCGGCCAGCAGCCGGGCGAGGGCGTGGCCCCCCTGGCCGCCGGGGTACCAGGCCATGACCAGCGCGCCCACCTCGTCGGCCCAGTCGCCGACCGTGATGGCCCCGCCGCCTTGCATCACGACGACCACCCGGTCGCTCTGGGCGAGGGCCGCAGCGATGGCGGCCTCGTCCTCGGGGCCCAGGCCGAGCCCCGTGCGGTCCCCGGCGGCGATGAAGCCCTCGCCCTCGTCTTCATCGGTGAGGCCCACGACGAGCACGACCGCGTCGGCCTGGGCCAGGCCCGCGTCGTCGGCGGCCACCACGGTCCAGTCGTGGTCGGCGGCGGCGGCCTGGAGCCCCGCCCAGGCGGTCACCACCGCCGGATCCAGCACCCGGCTCGAGCCCTGGTCGCCGATGTTCTCGACGTCGGCGAGGCGGCCGCCCACGGCGATGCGCAGCCCGTCCTCGAGCGGCAGGGCGCCCCGCTCCGCGAGCAGCACGGCGCTGCGCTCGGCCACGGGCTGGGCGAGGGCGAGG
>CAXQUZ010000180.1:0-17925 GCA_964226865.1 Myxococcota bacterium
CTACACGACGCTCTTCCGATCTCCAGTACCAGGCCCCGCCCAGGAGCACGGCGGCGTCGGGATCGGCGCCCACCCACTCCTGCATGTTGCCGGCGAGATCGAGCACGCCCTCGGGGGTGCGGCAGCCCGCCTGGGCGCCGGTCGGCAGGGCGGCCGTGCGCTCCCGGTTGCCCGTGTCGTGGCAGTGGCTCGCCTGGTAGCGGTCGCCATAGGGGTAGCTGCGGCCCTCGATGAAGTCGTCCAGCAAGGATCCGTCGCCGTCCTCGTCCTCGGGGCGGGCCCCCTGGCAGGCGGCGAGCCACTCGGCGGTGGTGCAGAGGCGCTTGCCCGCGGCCTCGCAGGTGGACTGGGCCTGGAACCAGCTCACCGAGGGCGGCGTGGCCCGGGCGACGGCGACGGCACGGCCCTCCTGGTCGATGCTGGCCTCGACGGCGTCGATGTAGAAGGGGCGCTCGAGGGCGTCGATCTGGACCATGTCGACGGGGCCCGGGGGCACGGGGGCCTCGGTCACCACCGCGCGCACGGTCTGGACCCGGCCGCTGGCGTCGACCTCGGCCTCACCCAGGGCATGGAGGATGGCGGCCTCGAGCACGCTCTCGCTGACGGCGCCCTTGAACATGCGGCCGTTCACGAAGGTGCGGGGGGTGCCGGTGATCTCGAGGTAGCCGCCGTGGGAGATGTCTTCGAGCAGCTGTTCCCGGGCGCCGTTGCCCTCGAGACAGCCGAGGAAGGGCGCCATCTTGAGGCCCAGGGACTCGGCGTGGCGGACGAGATCGTCGCGGTCGAGGTGCTTCTGGTTCTTGAAGAGCAGGTCGTGGTAGGCCCAGAACTTGCCCTGGTCGTGGGCGCAGATGCTGGCGGTGGCGGCGAGGCAGGCGGCGGGGTGGTGCTGGCGCTTGAGGCGGGTGTTGCAGGCCTGGTCCATCGGGTAGTGCTTGAAGACGAAGCGCACCCGGTCGCCGTAGCGCTCCTTCATGGTGGCCATGGTGTGGCTGAGGCGGCGGCAGTAGCCGCACTCGAAGTCGGCGAACTCGACGACGGTCACGGCGGCGCCGTGGGGGCCCCAGTTGGGGTCGAAGCGGTCGACGGGCACGTCGCGGACATCGGCGGGCAGGGCGACCGCCTGGCCGGGCTTGCGGGCGGTGCCGACCGCGGCCTCCTCGACCTGGACCGGCGGCTCGAGGGTGGCGGCAATGGCTTCCCGGTCGAGCTTCTCGGCCCAGATCACGATGAACTGGAAGGAGAAGGCCATCGTGAAGACGGCGGCGCCGGCGCCATAGAAGAGGTCGACCCCCTCGGGCAGCCGCGGGCGGCGGGCCCCCATCGCGAGCACGAGGCCGAGAGCGGTGGCGTGGAGCGCGTCGAGGGTGAGGCAGAAGGCGCAGATGGCGCCGACGTCGACGAGCATGGCGCCGAGCAGGACGAGGCTGACCAGCGCGTTGTAGCCGGCGAGCACCAGCAGGCCGCCCCGGGCGCGGGCCCCCCGCTCGTCGGTGCGGCGGCCGAGGAGGGCCAGGGCCCCCATGGCGGCATAGAGGGGGAGCGCCCAGAAGCTGATGGGCACCCCCCGGAGCTCCGACCAGCCGCTGGTGTTGACCTTGTCACAGTCGAAGGCGGCCCCGGCGTTGCAGCCACTCTCGAAGGCGCCGAGTCCGTGGGTGAGGTGGACGTGGCTCCACCCCAGCCAGCCAGCGAGGGCGGCCGACGCGATGAGAACGATGAGCAGCACGGCAGAGAGGGCGTTGACCCTGCTGGACGGGGTCGTGCCGGACGGTGGCATGGGGCGCTCCGGGGCCACGCGAAAGGGGGGGCGACGGCGGTGGGTCGCGGGCGTGGTGAGCGGGGGCGCTATCGCATGCTCCCCGGCCCGTCAGGCCCCGGTGCCCGCGCCCCTCGAGGTGGCGGTGGCCGGAGCGGCTGCGGGGGCGCCCCTGCCATGGTCCGCGACCTGCCGCGGGGGTGACCAGAGCCCGGAGATCTCGTGGGGTCCCGTGCCCGCGGCGGCCACCCACGCTGCGGTGCTGGTCAGCTCCCAGGCCGGCCACGTCCACTGGATGGCCTGGGATGCCGACGCGCGCGCCGTCCTGGCCCCGGGCATCGCAGCGACCGACCTGCCGCCGCTCCAGGGCCGCAACTCCTGGGGGGTGGTCGGCTGGCAGGGGCCGTGCGCGGCCGGTGGCCCTGGCCAGCCCCTTCCGGAGGACGGGCCGGCCGTGGCCGTGACCGTCTGGCTCTACCCGGGCCCCCTCGGCGCCCCGCCCACCGTGGGCCCGGCCGTGCTCCAGGAGCGCCTGGCGGCCACGGCGGTGGCCCGCGGCCGCACGGTGCTCTCGGCCCCCCTCCCCTCCTCCCCCGCGCCCGAGGGCCGCCCCGATGTCCCCTGAGCTGCCCCCCATCCAGATCCGCGGCGCCCGCTGCCACAACCTCGATGGCCTCGACATCGACCTCCCGACGGGGGTGCTGACCCTGCTCCGGGGCGCGAGCGGGGCGGGCAAGACCTCGCTCGCCATGCACACCCTGGTCGCCGAGGGGCGCCGGCGCATGGTGGCCCTGGTGCTCGGCGAGCGGCTGCCGCGGCCCGATGTGGATGCCGTGCTCGGGCTGCCGCCGACGGTGGGGGTGCCGGCCTCGGGGCCGCCGGGCAGCAGCCGGGGCCGGGTCGCCGACGCGACCGAGCTGGGCGCCCTGGTGCGGGCCTGGGCGCGCCGCCACGGGGCCCACCGCGACCGGAGCGGCGGGCTCCACCGGGCCGCGACCCCCGACGCCCTCATCGACCGCCTCATGGCCCACGCCGTGGAGGGGCGCGGGCCCCGCACGACCCTGCTCGCCCCCCTCGACCCGCCGGCCGACCCGACCGGCTGGCTCGACGAGATCCGCAGCATGGGCTTCGTGCGCCTCGAGATCGACGAGAAGATGGTGCGTCTCGACGAGCTCAGCGGCCTGCCCGCGGGGGCGCGGATCGCGCTGGTGGTCGACCGGCTGCGCCTCTCTCCGGACCGGCGCTCGCGCCTGGCCGAGAGCCTCCACACCGCGCTGCTCGCGGGCCGGGGGCGGGCGCTGGCCCGCATCGAGGGCCAGGACGCCCCGCTGGTGCTGGGCACGGTGGCCTGGGACCCCGAGACCGGCGAGCAGTGGCCGGCGCCGACCGACGCGCTGCTCTCGCGGGACGGCGCAGGGGCGTGCAGCGCCTGCGCGGGCGCGGGCTGCGGGGACTGTGGCGGCACGGGCTTCGGGCCCCTGGCCCGGGCGCTGGAGGTGGACGGCACCCCCGTCGCCGACCTGCTCAGCGGCAGCCTCTCTGCGCTCGCGCAGCGGCTGGCGGCCCACCCGGGCGACGACGTGCTCCAGCCGGCGATGCTGGCCCTCATCGCCGACCACCTCGCCCTGGGCCTCGGCCACCTCTCTCTCGGCCGCCCGCTCCGCCAGCTCGGCAGCGGCGAGCGCAGCCGGCTGCGGCTCCTCCGGGCGGCACGCGAGGCCGGACCGGGCCAGCTCCTCGTCGTCGACGAGCCCTGCGCCCGGCTGGGCCCCGACCAGCGCGACCGCGTCGGCGCCTGGCTCGCCGCCCTCCGCGACCGCGGCGTGACCCTGCTGGTCATCGACCACGCGCCCGACCTCGGCCGCATCGCCGATCACGAGGTCGTCTTCGCCAGCGACCGCAGCGGCCGCATCGCCCACGCGGGCACCGTGCAGCCCCGGGCGCCCTGGCCGGCGGCCACCGCGCGCCCGGGTCCGCCCCCCGACTGGCAGGCCGCGGTGGCGCTCGGCCCGGGGGCCCCCCTCTCGGTGGGCCTCGCCCGGGGCCGATGGACCACCATCTGTGGCCCGAGCGGGGCGGGCAAGACGCGGCTGCTGCTCGGTGCCCTCGGCCCGGCCCTCGCCGGCGAGGATCCGGCCGTCCCGGTCTCGGGCTGGACGGGGCCCGTGGTCGCCGTGCGCCAGATCGAGCGGGTCGCCAGCACCCGAAACCCCCGGTCCTGCGTCGCCACACACTGCAAGGTCTGGGGGCCCGTGCGCGATCTGCTCGCCCGCACCCGGGAGGCCCGGATCCGCGGCCTCGGCCCGGAACACTTCAGCTTCAACCGGCCCGAGGGGCGCTGCGCCCAGTGCGGCGGCACGGGGGTTGAGACCATCGAGCTGGGCACCCTGGCCACCGACACCCGCACCTGTCCCGGCTGTGGGGGCAGCCGCTTCGCCCGCCACCTCGACGAGGTGCGCTGGCGCGGACACAGCCTCGGCGACCTCATGCGGCTCAGTGCCCGGGAGGGGGCCGAGCTCTTCGCGGCGGTGCCCCGGGTGGGGCCGGCGCTCCAGAGCCTCGTGACCGTGGGGCTCGGCTACCTGCCGCTCGGGCGGCCGACCCGCAGCCTCTCGACCGGCGAGACCCAGCGCCTCCACCTCGCCCGGCTGCTCACAGAGGGCCGGCGGGCCGCCAGGGACGGCGCTGTGGTGCTGTTGGCGGACGGGGTCGACGTGGGGCTGGGCGACGAAGACGCCGACGTGCTCTGCCACGCCCTCGCGGCACTCCGGGACGAGGGCCACACCCTCGTCACCGTGAGCTACCACCCCCTGCTGGCCCAGGCGGCCGATCAGGTGGTGGTGTTGCCGGGGCCCATCAGTCCGTGAAGGCCTCGTCGATGCACTGCTGGAGCTCACCGTTCTCGTGCATCTGGCGGAGGATGTCGCTGCCGCCGAGGAACTCGCCCCCGATGTAGACCTGGGGGATGGTGGGCCACTCGCTGTACTCCTTGATGCCCTGGCGGACCTCGGGATCCGAGAGCACGTCGAAGTGGACCAGCGGCTTGCCGTAGCCGGAGAGGATGCCGGCGGCGTTGGCCGAGAAGCCGCACATCGGCGAGGCGGGCGAGCCCTTCATGAAGAGCACGACCGGGTTGCTCTTGACGAGCTCGTCGATGAACTGGCTGACGGGCACGCCCCCCTTGGGGTCCTCGGGCTCCGGCGCGACCTCGGCCGGACCGGCGCTGGTGGGCGGGGCCACCGGCGGGGCCGCGGGGGGAACGGGCGTGGCCTGGCCACGGTTGCCGCCCATGCCGATGATGGGAAGGCGGCGCTTGATGCGGTCTCGGATACCCATGGAGTGCTCCTTGCAGTCGGGCTGCGCTAACCCAGTGGCTGCGGCGTGCGGGCCTGGGAGCTGGCGCGCTCAGAGATCGGCCCGGATCCCCACCAGCGGCAGGAAGGGGGGGCCGGCGACCGTGGCGTCGTGGGTGTAGTCGTAGCTGTGGACGACGTACATGGCGTTGCTGCCGGCGGGCACCCACCAGGCCTCGAAGTAGCCGGTGAGGGTCCAGGTGCGGAATTCCCAGGCGCGCTCGAGGTGGAGGTCGAGCTTCTGGTAGTCGGGCAGCCGGTCGCTGTTGGTGCGGCCCGGCACCGGATCCCAGGTGTCGGTGTCGCCGTCGTAGGCGCCCGAGAGGGGGGTGAAGGGCAGCCCGCTCGCGTAGCGGTAGCGCAGGCCCGCGTTCCAGCCCGCTGCGAAGTCCCAGCTCGCGACGAGGTTGGCGATGACGGGCTGGTCGTAGTCGGCCGGGGCCCCGTCTCGCAGCGAGCGGCCCAGCGCGAGGCTGGCGTAGGTGAAGAAGCGCGCGCGCACCCGGTAGCGGGTGGTGAGCTCGACGCCGCCGGCCTCGCCCTGCACGGTGCGGACCGGGTGGCCGGGCTGGTCGATCACCGCGTCGTCGACCGTGCGCAGCCAGCCCTCGATGCCCAGCTCCCACCGGCCTGCCGCGGCCCAGTCCGCGCCGAGGATGGCCTGCCAGGAGTCCATCAGGGCGACCTGGGGGCCCGCGCGCAGCAGGGTGTCGACCTCGGGGGCCTGGGTGTGGCGCCCGCCGGCCGCCCGGAGCTGGAGGGTGTCGGAGACGTGGAGCTGGGCGCCGAGTCGGGGCTCGAGGGCGCCGGCGCCGACCAGCGAGTCGCCCTGGAGCCGCAGCCCGGGCTGGATGCGGGCGATGCCCCAGCGCAGCCGTGGCTCGACCCAGACCCCGCCCCGCAGCCGGCTGGCGCTGTCGTCGAGGGGCTGGCCCTGGGCCAGCAGGGGCACCTCCTGGGCCAGCTCGGCCCAGGTGCGCGCGGTCTCGACCGTGCGGGTCACGCTCTGGAGGTTGCCGTCGCCACCGAGCGAGAGCAGCAGGGCATCCGACAGGCGGAAGCGGCTGGTGTGGCGGATCACGGGCTGGACGGCGCGCCGGTCCTGGCGGCCACCGGGCAGGGCCCCGCCCCAGCTGTCGTGGGTGACGCCGAGGGTGGTGTCGTGCTGGGAGGCTGCGCCCGAGAGCTCGGCGCTCAGGATGGCGCCGTGGAAGGCCCGGGAGAAGCGGAAGTCGGGGGCGGCGGCCTGGCTCAGCGGGTCGAGCAGCCCCGTGTCGCCGACGTAGCGGCCGTAGCTGTCGCCGGCGCCCAGCAGGGTCAGGCCCACGCGCCCGCCGCCGGCCACCCCCTGCTCCGCGCTGGCCAGGTAGTCCCAGAACACGGGCCAGACGGTGTACTGGTCGTTGCTGGAGTCGAAGAGGTCGGCGTAGGAGCGGCGCGCGCTGAGCGAGACCGCCCGGTCGCCGCCGCCCGGGGCCTGGAGCCAGGCACCGCCGGTGATGGTGTTGAGGTTGAGGCCGCCGTGGGGCCGCACCGGATCCGGCCGGCGGGTGCGGGCCGCCGCGATGCCGCCCACCGCGTCGCCCCACTCCGGGCCGTAGGCGCTCGGGTAGATGGCCAGCTCGTCGAGCAGCCGCGAGTGGACCACCGAGGCGTACTGCTGGAAGTGGTAGAGGTAGGGAAGCTCGACGCCGTCGAGAAAGACCCGGCTCTCGCCCGGCGCCGAGCCGCGCACGACGAGGGCGCCCGAGGTGGGCGAGTACTCGGGCGTCGACGCGACGCCGGGCAGGCTCTGGGCGAGCCGGAAGGGGTCGTCGAAGGCGCCCGGCACCTTCTCGACCCGCTCGCGGTCGAGCACCTGGCGGCTGAGGTGGGGCGACGCGGCCTGGGCCTCGACGACGATCTCGAGCGCCGCCGGCGCGGCCTTCAGGAAGATCTCGACCGGTGCGGCCGCCGGTGACGCCACCTCGACGGTCGCGGGCTGCCAGCCCGGTGCGGAGGCCACGAGCGTGTGGGTGCCCGCGGGCAGCGCGAGGCGCCCCCGGCCGCCCGCCGGGAGGGCCACGATCTCGCCGCTCGGGAGGCGGATCTGGCCGCCCGGGACCGGGTCGCCCGTGCCCCGCGCGCGCAACAGCACGACCACCTCGGCTGCCGCGGCCGGGGCCGCGAGGGCCGGCGCCCCGGCGAGCAAGAGCCCGAGCCGCAGCGCCCCGCGCCCGGAGAGCCCGCCGGCGCTCATGGCGACACCACCAGCCGGACCCGTGCGCCGTCGAGCTCGGCGCGGGTGCAGCGGCCCGACCACATCCAGGCGAGATCGAGGTCGGCGCTGCCGTCCCCGCAGGCCAGCCCGCCCTCCTCGTCCGGGGCCGTGTCGGCGGCAGCCGCGAGCCCGGCGACGTGGGGCACGCCGTCGAGGATGTGGAGCTCGGCCTCGACCACCGGGGCCGCGGCCACGGCGTCGGTGAGGCTGTCGTCGAGCACGGGCAGGCGGCTGGCCCCCACCGCGAGGAAGGGGCCGTCCTGGACAAAGGGCACGTCCCACCACTGCCAGCGGTTGCAGCCGTCGCCGCCGAGGGCGAGGACCAGACCGTGGTGGAGGGCGGGGCCCGTGGGGCTGCGGGACTCCAGCTCGCCCCCGTCGAAGACCACCCGCTCGGCCAGCAGGTCGGCGGCGTCGTCCTCGACCTCCAGCACGGTCGCCGCCGTGCCCGCGACCATCCAGCGGAGCGCGGGCCCCTGGGGGAAGCCGGTGGACGCGGCCCGCAGCCGCACCCCGAGGTCGGCGCGGTCGGCTCCGTCGGCCACGGGCGTCTCGGGCCAGTCCTGGCGTGCCGCCAGCGAGAGGGCCCCGTCGGTGGGCAACGTGGCGCGCGACACCGAGAGTGCGGCCGCGCAGTCCGCCACCCCCACGCTGCCCACGATGCGCTGGCCGGCGGGCCCGGTCACGGTGAGCCCCAGGCGCCCGGTGCCTGGGGGCACGGCCACACCAAAGCCCTCGCCGAGGGGATCGCCGTCGGCGGTCCAGGCGAGCACGGGGGCCTCCGCGTGGGTCGGGCCGTCGCCGCTCCAGATCGCCGCCCGGGCGAGGCCGTCCACGACCGCCATGGCGGCCAGCCGAAAGGGCCCGAGCACGTGGCGCTCGACCGGGAACTCCGGCTGGCAGGCCGTTCCCGTGAGGCTCAGCAAGACGACGGTCAGGGCCGGGCGGAGGGTGGACATCGCCCCGCCATAGCACGGAGGCGCCGGGCTGCCGCCGGAACCACCGGGCGTTCCCAAGCTGTCGCCGCCCGGCCTATGCTGCGGCCAGCCCCCCGTCCCCCGAGGCCCCATGCGCATCCTCTTCGTAGACGACGAGCCCGAGAACGTGTCGACGGTCAGCCGTGTGCTCGCCGAGGCTCTCGACGCCGACGTCCACATCGCCACCTCTGTCGAAGAGGCGGTGGCCCTGCTCCACACGGCCGCCACAGATCTGGTCATCGCCGACATCTTCATCCCCCTCGGCAGCGCCCCCCGGGAGTCCCTCGGCCCCCGCGCCCGGCGCTACTCCGAGACCGTGCGCCACCTCGGGGGCCTCGTGCTGCTCGACGAGCTGGACCGGGTCGAGCCCGCGCCCAAGGTGCTCGCCCACACCGCCTGCACCGACTTCGCCCTGCTCGAGGTGCTGGGCGACCGGGTCCACGCCAAGGTGCCCAAGCCTGCGCCCGTCGACGTGCTGCTGCGGGCGGCCCTCGAGGCGCTGGACCTGCCGGTTCCGGGCTGAGGATCCGCCGGCTCCGGGCGGGGGTTCAGCCCTCGGCCAGCCCGTCCGCCACGTCGTCCGGGTCGGGGGCCGCGACCACCTCGATGCAGGCGCTGGCCTCCCGGTTCTGCTGGTCGGTGGCCGTCATGCAGTACTCGACCGTGTCGTGCGACAGCAGCTCGGGCGGCGTGTCGGCCTCGCCCTCTGCGAGTGCCCCCACCGAGAGGTAGCCGTACATGCCCGGGTAGACCCCCGAGCAGGCCGCCTCGTCGTAGACCGTCGCCACCCGGTAGGTGTTGTCGGCGATGGTGGTGCCGCTCTCGAGGTGGACGATGGTGAAGTGGACCTGGATGATCTGCTCCAGGTTCGTCGTGCGCACCGAGCCGAGCATGTGCCAGCCGCCCTGGGGGCCGTGCACCATCGTGATGGCCGCCCCCGGGGTGATCTCCTCGAAGTCGACCTCGCCTGTGCCGATCTCGACGGTGGGCGTGAGGTCGAAGCAGGAGGTGGGGCCGCCGTCGCTGCCGTCGGCACCGTCCGTGTCGTCGCCGCCCTTGCCGTCGTCCGCTGCGGTCGCGGAGTCGGCCGCACCGCCACGGCAGCCCGCGAGCGCCACCAGCACCATCATCAGGGGGAGCGCGCGCGTCATCGTGCGGACCTGTTCATCGGGGACATCCCTGCCCGTGCACCCGGGCGGGCCGAGCGTAGCACCCCGTCCCGCCACCCGCTGGAGCGGGCCCGGGCGCAGGCTGCGCTAGAACAGGCCCGGGGGGAGGCCCATGCCGCCGAGCATGCCCTGCATCGAGCTGGTGAGCAGCCCCTGGGCCTGGCGCAGGGCGTCGTTGGTGGCGGCCTGGACGAGATCTTCGAGCATCTCGTGGTCGCCGTCGGCCAGGAGGCTGGGGTCGATGCGCACCGACTGGATGTCGAGGCCGCCGGTCGCCGTGACCTGGACGAGGCCGCCGCCGGCCTTGCCGACGACGGTCTTCTGCGCCGCCTCGGCCTTGAGGGCGTCGACCTGGTTCTGGAAGCCGGCCATCAGGCCGCCGAGGGCGTTGGGATCGAAGCTCATGGGGGTCTCCGGATCAGTCTTCGTCGAGCATGGACTGGAGGGCCTTGAGGTCGCGCTTCCACTCGCGGAGGATCTCCTCGCGGCGCTCCTCGTCGTCGGTCGGCGGGCCCGACTGGACGAGCGAGAGGCGGGTCTCGTCGCCGTCGCGGGCCAGCTTGAAGAGCATGCGGGTGCCGCGGCTCGGGAACTCGCCCTGGCGGTCCCAGGCAATCTCGAAGTGGGAGGTGGGGCGCCACTTGTGGATCATGCCCCGGCCCTCGATCATGTCGTCTTCGTCGCCGTGGTAGGCCCAGACGACGCGGCCGCCGTCTCGGGGCTCGACGCGGGCGTCGTCGACGAGCCAGCTCTTGAGGCCCTCGGCCGTGGTGAGGGCCTTCCACACGGCGCGGGGGGCGGCGGCGATGTGCACGATCTGATGAATGGCGGGCATGCCCGGCGACTCCTGGACGGTGGCCGCGGTGGGGGCGCGCCCGAGCTGGCGCGGTGGACCTCCCTTGGCCGTCGTTGGGGCGCCAATAGCCGACCGGGAGGGGATTGGCGAGCAGAGGCCCCGGGGGAGCCCGCGGGGCGCTCAGCGCTTGCGCAGGTTCTCCATGATGGCCATGCCGGCGATGATCACGAGAAAGAACTGGCCTGTGGCGATGCCGGCCAGGGCGACGACGCCGCCCACGGCGAGGCTCACCCAGCGCGAGATCTCGACGGCCTTGCGGGTGGGCAGCTTGATGGAGAGGCCCGACCGCAGCGCGCTCCCGCCGTCGAGGGGGTACATCGGCAGCAGGTTGAAGAGCGTCCAGAAGATGTTGGCGCTGAACAGCACCCAGACGAGCTCGCGGGCGGCCCAGGGCAGCTGGTTGCCGACGGTGAACCAGATCCCTGCGCCGAGCAGGCCGAGGGCGAAGCCGGCCGCGGGACCGGCCAGCGACACGAGCATGCGGTTGCGGGCGCTGGTGTGGCCCTGGTGGCGGCAGACCCCGCCGAAGCCGTGGAGCATGATGTCGACCGTGCGCAGGCCCAGCCGGTCGGCGGCGAAGGCGTGGCCGAGCTCGTGGACGAGCACGCTGACCAGGATGACCAGGGCGACGAGCACAGCCATGATCAGGCCCGCCGCGTCGACCTGGCCCGCGTTGCGGCCGAAGCCGATCATCAGCAGCAGGAGCGCGGCCGTCCAGTGGACGTGGACCGGGTAGCGGAAGAGGCGGAAGGAGAGGAGGTTGCCCATGGGGTGGTCTCGGGACGGGGGGCGGACGGGGCGCGGCGGGCGCGACCGCAGGAACCCAGACGCCGGAGCGGGCCGGAGGGTTCCCTGGCTGCCGGTGGGGCCCCTGTAGCCCGGCCAGCGCCCCCGATGTGTGCACCGCCGCGCGCCAGACCAGGGGGACGGTGGGGACGGCCCGGGAGGGCCCGGCTGGTGCTGGTGGCCGGGGATCGGGGAAGCGGGGCCCCCCTGGTGGGCGTTAGCCGGGGCACACTGCGTCCCCTCCCCTCGTGCACCGGCGTGCCCCCGCCCATGTCCACCGCCGAACCGAGCCTGCCGCCCCCGATGGGGGACGGACGCTACGTGCCCCTGGCGCGCATCGGCGAGGGCGGCATGGCCCGGGTCTACCGGGTGCTGGACCGCCGGCTCGGGGTCGAGCGTGCCGTGAAGCTGCTCGACTCCCGCTTCACCAAGCGGGGCGCCATCCGGAAGCGCTTCCTGGTCGAGGCCCGGACCATGGCGCGCCTCTCCCACCCCCACATCGTGCGGGTCCAAGACATCGTCGCCGACGACGACGACCGCATCTTCATCGTCATGGATCTGGTGACCGGGGGCACCGTCTGGGAGCGGGTCGAGCGCGAGGGGCCCTATGCCCCGGCCGCCGCCCAGCGCATCGTCTGCGCCGTGGCCGACGCGGTCGCCACGGCCCACGCCGCCGGCGTCATCCACCGCGACGTCAAGCCCCAGAACATCCTGCTCGACGCCACCGGCGAGCCCCGGCTCACCGACTTCGGCATCGCCCTGGTGGGCGAAGACGTGCTGCGCCGCAACGCCACCCGCACGGGCACGGTGATGGGCACCTGGGGCTTCATGTCGCCCGAGCAGCGCTCGGATGCCCACCGGGTCGACGAGCGGGCCGACGTCTACGCCCTGGGCGCGACGCTCTGGGCCATGCTGCGGGGCAAGACCCCCACGGATCTCTTCGCGGCCGAGATGGAGCCGGCGATGCTCGACGGGCGGCCCGCCGGCATCGCCCGGCTCATCCGCCAGGCAACCCGCTACCGCCCTGAAGACCGCTTTCCCTCGGCCGCGGCCCTGGGGGCGGCCCTCGCGGCCCTCGACCTCGACGGCGACGGCCCCCTGCCCCGGGCGGCCCTCGTGGTCGGCGCGGGCGCGCCCGAGACCGTCCACCCCACCACGGCCGGGCCGGCGCCGGGCGGGGGGCTGCGCGAGTCCACCAGCGAGACCCTGGTCGGGCTGCTCGACGAGCCCGACGACGCGCCGCCGGTCCCGGTCGCGCCGCCGAGCCGCCGGCTGCTGGTGCCGGCTGTCCTGGCCTTCGGCATTGCCACGGGCCTCGCCGTGGGCGCCGTGATCATCATGCCGGCGGGCCCCAAGCGGCCGGTCGATCCGCTGGCGCCGCCCGTCGACACCCCGGTGCTCGTCGATCCCCAGGCCCCCGCGCCCGCACCGCCGCCGCCCGACCCGGCGCCCGCCCCCGACCCGGTCCCCGCGCCCGACCCCGGGCCTGCGCCTGCCCCGGCGCCCGCCCCCTCCCCTGCGCCTGCTCCGGCCCCCGCTCCGTCGCCCGCTCCGGCTCCGTCCCCGGCTCCGGCGCCCGCCCCGGCCCCCGCGCCCGATCCCCCGCCCGTGCGCGCCCCCGCCCAGGTCTCGGTGGCCGGCGAGGTCGACGAGCTGTGGCTGGTCGACGAAGAGGGCGAGCCCCACGAGCTGGGCCTCGTGCCGGCGGGGATCTACAAGATCCATGCGCGCTTCCCGGGGCAGGCCCGCGCGGGCGTCGCGGGCGTGCTCCGGCTCGAGTCCGGCCAGCAGGCCACCCTCCACTGCGACACGGTCTTCAAGGGCTGCAAGTAGCCCCGCCGCGGCCGGCCCGGTCCGCGTCCCTCTCGTGCCCGTCGGGATCGTGATGCCCCCCCTCTCGCTTGCCCTCGCCGCCCTGCTCTCGCTGCCCGCGGCCCGCGCTGCCCCCGAGGCCGACGCCCCGGAGGAGCGGGTCGAGCTGCGCGAGGACGGCGTCGCAGCGGTCATTCCCACGTCCTGCCCCGCGCCGACCCACCTCGACGACTTCTCGGCCGCCGCCCGGGCCGGTGAGCGCGCCTTCGCGGCCATGGACCTGCTCTCGCTCGGCGACGCCCGCAGCGAGGCGCTCCAGACCCTGCCCTGCCTCGTCGACCAGGTCACCCCCACCGTCGCCGCCGACTTCCACCGCATGATGGCCATGGCCGCCTTCACCAGCGGGGACGAGACCAAGGTGCTCGAGGAGTTCCACGCCGCCCGGCGCCTCGAGCCCGGCTACACCGTGCCCGAAGAGGTCGCGCCCGAGGGCCACCCCCTGAGCGACCTCTACGAGCGCGCGGCGACCAATGTGCTCGACAGCCACGGCCTCGATCCCGTCATTCCGCCCATCGGCGGCTTCGTGCTGGTGGACGGGGCCGAGACCAGCCTGCGCATCCAGGGACTGTCGGCCCTGCTCCAGGCCCACGACGCCCAGGGCCGCCTGGTCGAGACCCGCTACCTCATGGCCGACCAGCCCACCCCGGCCTGGGGCCCCCTGCCCCTCGAGCTCGAGGCCCGGCGCCGGCGCCGCATCGCGCTGGGGGCCAGCACGGGGGCCGCGCTGCTGCTCGCCGGCGGCCTCTACTCGGGGGCCCTCGTCCAGCAGCACCGCTTCGACAACTCGGTGGTGCCCGACGACGACCCCACCCTGCCGACCATCCAGGCGAAGGCCAACAGCCTGCTCTTCGCCTCGGTGGGGGCGGCGTCGCTGTCGGTCGCCCTGGGCACGGTGACGGTGGTGCTCTGGTAGGGGGCCTCGGGGCCGCTCAGGGCACGGTCGACTGGCCGAAGCTGTCGTCGCCCAGGCAGGTGACCGTGCCGGCGGTGCTGCGGGCGCAGACGTGGGCCTCGCCCACCGCGAGCTGGGCCACCGAGCTGGCGGGCATCGAGAGGTCGGCGCCGTCGCGGGTCCAGCAGAGCGCCTCGCCGTTGAGCGAGAGGGCGCAGAACAGCCCGCCGTAGCCCTGGAGCATCGTCAGCGGGCCCGCCGGGGGCTGGAGGTCGCCCTCGAAGCCCCAGCACTGGACCTCGCCGGTCTCGTCGAGGGCACACGACACCCGCCAGCCGGTCGCGATCTCGACGAAGGGGCCGTCCTGGGGGGCGCACTCGGTGGCGGCGCAGTTGCCGAGGCAGGTCACCGAGCCGTCGTCGAGCAGCCCGCAGCTGTGGTTGGTGCCGGCGGAGACCGCGACGAAGTCCTGGTCGGCCCGGGCGAGGCGGTACTCGACGCCGTTGTTCCAGCAGATGAGCGCGCCCGTGTCGGTGCGGCCGCAGCTGTTCGAGACCTGGATCTCGAGGGTCTCGAGCACCTCGGTGGTGCCGTCGGCCTCGCACTCGAGCAGCCCCCAGCACTGGACCTCGTCGTCCACCCCCACGGCGCAGGCGTGGGTGAGCCCCACGGCGACCTCGCGGAAGATGCCCTCCGGCTCGTCGGTCGAGATGGGCGCGGCCCCCCAGCAGTCGACCCGCCGGTCGCCGCGGATGCCGCAGGTGGCCTCGGAGCCCGCGTCGATCGAGATCCAGGGGCAGTCCGCGTCGGTGACAGCGGCGGTGGTGTCGTCGCAGTCGTCGCGGTTCTCGACGAACCCGGGCTGGAGATCACAGACCGCGACCGGTGCGACGGCGTCGCCCAGGCCGTCGCCGTCGGTGTCGGTGTAGACCGTGCGCTGGGTGGTGGGATCGACGTTGGGGTCGGCGTCGTCGGCGAGCCCGTCGCAGTCTTCGTCCCGGTCGGCCGCGTCGCAGACCTCGGTCGCGTTCGGGTGGATGGCGGGGTCGGTGTCGTCGCAGTCCCCGGCGCGCCGGGTGTAGTTGTCGAGGGCCTCGCAGTCGACCACGGTGGCCAGGGCGTCGCCCCAGCCGTCCCCGTCGCGGTCGGCGTACCAGATCCGGCCCACCAGCATCGAGGGGTCGCTGTCGTCACAGTCCCCGGACTCGGCCACGAAGCCGTCGGGGGCGGCGCAGGCCCGGGTCGTGACCTCGGTCGTGCCGAGGCCGTCGCTGTCGGCGTCGAGGTACCAGATCCCCGGGTCGACGGGGTTGTCGTCGGCCACGCCGTCGCAGTCGTCGTCGACGTAGTTGCAGGACTCGATCCCGTCAGGGCTGATGGCGGCGTCGGTGTCGTCGCAGTCGTAGGCCGTGGCCACGAGGCCGGGGCGCGCCTCGCAGGAGCGCTCGAGGGGCGCGTCGGGGTCGCCGTGGCCGTCGCGGTCGGCGTCGACGTACCAGCGGAGCACCCCGACCGTGGGGTCGGTGTCGTCGCAGTCGTCCGGGCGCGAGACCCCGTCGCCGTCGAGATCGAGGCGGGCGGCGAGCTCGGCGTCGCTGATGTGGCCGCAGCCCCCGAGCAGCGCGATGCCCAGGGTCACCGCAGCCAACGGCAGGGCGGACCACGGACGGCACAGGGAGCGGGCGGCGGGGGGGCGCATGCCGGGAGTATGCCCTGGCCGGCCCCGAGGCGCGAGGCGGCTCACGGCAGGGCCGCCCGGGCCCGGACGGGGTCGACCCGGTACAGATCCCAGAAGGCGACCACGAGGCGGGCGGCCTGGCGGGCCGAGTCGACGCTGCCACTGGCGAAGGCGCGCGCCAGGAGGCTGCCCGCGCGCCGGCGGTCTTCGGGGGTGGCGGTCGCGCTGAGGGTGGGGTGGGCGGCCTCGACCAGGGCCAGCACCCGCTGCGCCAGGGCCGGCAGCTCGCTGCCCCGGACGGGGCGGAGGGCGATGCGGGGGCCCGAGGCGCGGGGGCCGGCGTCTCCCAAGATGCCCCGCACGGCGGCATCCACATCGGGGTCCGGGGTGAAGGCGGCGATCAGGGCCAGGGCCGGGACGCCCGTCGCGCGGGGGGCGAGCCCGCGGTGCACGGCGTGGCCTCCGCGGGGCAGGGCCGCGGCGTCGAAGGCCAGGGCCGTGTCGGGCAGGGCCGCGACCGCGAGGTGGCGCAGCACGTTCTGGGCGAGGCCGTGGGCGGTGGGGCCGAGGCGGTGGAGCACCTCGGCCTCGTCGAGGAGCACGAGCAGCCCCCGGTGGCCGAGGGCCTGCGACCAAGCGCCGATGCCCGTGAGCAGGTGGGCGAGGATCTGGCCGAAGGTGCGGTAGTCGGGCAGCCCGAGCAGCCGGGGGCCCGTGTGGCCCGCCCGGACCAGGCGCTCGGCGAGGGGGCCGGCGGCACCGGCGGCCCGGCCGTGGACCAGGTCCATCACGTCGTCGTGGAGCAGGGCGCGGGCGGCGGCCTCCGCGTCATCGGTCGCCCCCTGCGGCCCCTCCCGGAGCAGCCCCCGGACGAAGCGGCCCGCGTCCAGGAAGCGGTGGGGGGGCAGGTCTTCGCGGTCGAGCGCCGCGTCGAGCAGCGGCGTGAGGCCCCGCACGGGCGCCCCGGGCACCTGGAGCCCCCGCATGAGCGCCCGGTCGATGCGCAGGGGGTGGGAGGGCGGCACCTCGGCGGGATCGAAGGAGGCGCGGGCCACCACCCAGCCGGCCCGAGCGGCCGCGGCGCCCGCGAGCGCGATGAGGTGGGACTTGCCGCAGCCGTAGTGGCCCTCGATGGTGAGCATGCCCGTGCCGTCGCCTGCGAGCAGCCGGTCGATGCGCGCCAGCTCGGCCTCGCGGCCCACGGTCAGCTCCCGCAGGCCCGCCGCGGGCACCACCCCGAGCCGCAGGGCCTCGAGGGCCTGGCGGGCGGTGGCGTGGGCCAGGGCCGCCGGCGGTGCGGAGCGGGGCGCGGGAGCGGGCGCGGTGGCCGGTGCCGAGACGGCGAGGCTGTCGACCGAGAAGACCCGTGGGAGATCGTCCTCGTCGAGCTTCACCAGCACCCGCCGGCCGCCCGCGAGCACCCGGAGCACCCGCCCCGGGCCGCGCGCAGGATGGGTGACGGCCGCACCGGCGTGCAGGCCCACCTCAGAAGCTCGCGAAGGGGTCGGGGGCGTGGTCGTGGAGCTGGACCACCTCGCCGCCCTGGCTGAGCTCGCGGGCCCCCGCCTCGCCGAGCGGCGCCTCGTCCTCGAGCTGGCGGTGGAGCAGGTCGACCGCCGCCTTCACAAAGGCCCGCCGGTGGGCGAGGTCGAAGCTGCCGGCCATCACCTCGTGGGCGAGCAGCCCGAGGTTGAGTTCCTGGAGGCGGCGGTCGAGGCGGCGGCCCTGGACCTGCTGGAACAGCGCGAGGATGCGCAGCCCGATGCGCCGCAGCACCTCGGCCGGCGGCAGCTCGCTGCGGTCGAGGTCGATGAGGGCGGCCTGGGGGCTCTGGCGCGAGAGGGCGGCGGGGGCCTCGAGGCGCTGCTGGAGCGCCGGGTACTCCTGGACCACGTCCCGGAGGAACTCGGGCGGCACGGCGTAGAGGCAGACGAGGCCCGGCAGGGCGCCGGTGCCGCAGAGATCCACGATCTGGCGCAGGTTGTCGGCGACCATGGCCCGCCGCCGGGTGGGCAGGGAGAGGTTGCGGTCCAGCTCGTCGAAGCCCAGGAACAGGCCCGGCACCCCAAAGGCCTGGAGCAGCTGGCAGAGTCCCCGCAGCATGCGCAGCCCGCTGGAGCGGTCGATGCTGGCGCGGATGCCGAGGTGGCGCACCTCACCGAGCTTCACCACCTCCCCCCGGAGCCAGGCCCCGGCGAGATCGAGGGCGCTGTCGTCCTCGTCGAGCTCGGCCCTCCACGGCGCCCTGCTCGACGGTGCCCGGGCCACCGCACTGCCGGCGCTGCACGCCCAGCTGCGGACCGCCTGGACCCGCGCCGGCGGG